>CAZZYY010000008.1:0-23897 GCA_964658475.1 uncultured Candidatus Methylacidiphilales bacterium
TCATCGTGGAGGAAAACAAGCCCTTCGCCGGCTGGGGCGCGCAGGTCGCCTACGAGGTGCAAAAGGAACTCTTCGACGATCTCGATGCACCCGTGCACCGCGTCACCTCGCTCGACGTCCCGCAGCCCTACAACGGCCGGCTTGAGCAGGCCGTGCTGCCCAACGAGGAGCGGATCCTCGCGACGGTCAAGGAACTGCTGGCTTGATGAGCAAGGTGCTGCCGGACGGCATGTCGGTCCGCTGGTTCGGGCACGCCACTTTCTCGGTCATCGGGCCGGACGCCGGACAAAGGTTCCTCTTCGATCCTTTCATCGCCAAGAATCCGCGCTTTCCCGAGGAGGCCGAGCAGGCGGTGAGTCGCCTCGGCGCCTTTGATG
This sequence comes from uncultured Candidatus Methylacidiphilales bacterium, assembly GCA_964658475.1. Classification (GTDB taxonomy): domain Bacteria; phylum Verrucomicrobiota; class Verrucomicrobiia; order Methylacidiphilales; family UBA1321; genus JABDGH01. Next base: position 378 of record CAZZYY010000008.1, read on the forward strand.
CGCTCCTCGTCACGCACGCCCATTTCGATCACTTCGACGAGGTGGTGCCGATGCTGAAGGCCGACAAGAACCTGAAGGCACTTGCGCAGTTTGAGGTCGGAAACTTCATCATCTCCGAGGGAATCCCGGAGGGCCAGGTGGTCTCGTTCAATCCCGGCGGCACCTTTCCCTTCGCCGGTGTGCGGATCACCCAGACGGCGGCGATCCACACCAGCTCGGTCACCCGGCAAGGTGCGCCGATGATGGTCGGCCTGCCCGTCGGCTTTGTGCTGCGCTTCGCCAACGGCTTCACCCTCTATAATACCGGTGACACGGCGGCGACGATGGACATGCAAATCGTCCGCGATCTTTACCGGCCCAACCTGGTCATCCTCCCCATCGGCGATTTCTTCACCATGGGCGCGGAGCAGGCCGCTTATGCGCTCAAGCTGCTCCAGCCGCAATACGCCATCGGCGGCCACTGGCAGACTTGGGACGGCATGCCGCCTGGCTCGCCGGAGGATCTCGAAAAGGAGATCGCGCGGCTTTCGCTCCCCACAAAATTGATTAAACTTCAACCCGGCGACACGCTCGTTTAACTTCCCACCGCCATGGCCAAAGACATCCTCATGCCCCTGCTCAGCCCCTCGATGACCGAGGGCACCCTCGTCCGCTGGCTCAAAAAGGAAGGCGACGCAGTGAAATCTGGCGATGTTCTTGCCGAGGTCGAGACGGACAAGGCCACCATGGACCTCGAGGCGTTCGACTCCGGCATCCTGCGCAAGATCCTCGCCGGCGAGGGCGACAAGGTCGCGGTCAATTCCCGGATCGGTATCATCGGCAGCAAGGATGAGAAAATCGACGCCAGCGCTTCCGCTCCGTCACCCGCCGCGACGGATGCCCTTCCCGCTCCGGCCCAGGGCGAGGCCAAGGACGAAAAGCCTGCGCCGCAGTCGAAGGAACTCCCGCCCATCTCGAAGGAAGAAGCGCTCAGCGTCGCCCCGGCCTCGACCCGCGCCGCCTCCGTTGCCGCGCCAGCCCCGTCCGCCAAGGGCGGCCGCATCAAGGCCTCGCCGCTGGCGAAGAAGATCGCGGTGGAAAAGCACGTCGAGCTCAGCTCGTTGAGCGGCACCGGTCCCGGCGGCCGGATCGTCAAGGCAGATGTGCTCAACGCCCCGGCCAATGGCTCGTCCAAGGGCGGCGCGGCCACCTCCATTTTCGGCCGCGGACCCGTCGCGGCGGAAGGCCGGCAGAAGCTCTCTACCATGCGCTCGGTCATCGCCAAGCGGTTGCTCGAGAGCAAGACGACGATCCCCCATTTCTACCTCGAGATCGACGTGGACGCGAAGCCGATGCTCGACCTGCGCGTCCAGCTCAACGAGACGCTCGGCAAGCAGAAGCCGCCAGTGAAGCTTTCGCTCAATGATTTTGTCCTCAAGGCCGCGGCCGAAGCCGTGCGTCGCGTTCCCGCGGTCAACGCCTCGTTCGACGGCGACGGCATCAAGCAGTTCGCCGACGTGCAGCTTTCCTTCGCCGTCGCCATCGCCGAAGGGCTCATCACGCCCATCGTGCGCGAGGCGCAGAACAAGTCGCTCATCCAGATCAGCGCCGAGGCCAAAGCGCTCGCCGCCAAGGCCAAGGACGGCAAGCTCAAGCCCGAGGAATTCCAGGGCGGCACCTTCACCGTCTCCAACCTCGGCATGCTCGGCATCGACAGCTTCTACGCCATCATCAACCCGCCGCAGGCCGCCATCCTCGCCGTCGGAAACATCGTCAAGAAGCCGGTCGTGGACGCCAACGACAACATCGTCGTCGGCCATCGCCAGATCTTCACACTCTCCTGCGACCATCGGGTCGTCGACGGCGCCGTCGGCGCCGCCTATTTGAAGGAACTCCGCGAGCTGATTGAGAAGCCCGCGCTGCTGCTGCTGTAGGCCGGCATTCTCTCCAAGTTCGCGCGTCTGTATGGAAACGCGTTATCTTGTGGAATGAAAAACCGAATTCTCGCCGGCAAATTGCTGGCTGGCGTTTTTCTCGCCTGTCAGCTGGGTTTTGCCAGCACAACCAGCACGCCCTTCTACACCATCGCCAGCCCGGATCATCCCCGCTCTTGGTACGTGGGCGCGGATTTCGACAAGCTCGACCAAAGCCTCCGGTGGGACGAGCGCCATCAGGTTCTCTGCCTCGACATCACCTACACGCTGCAGGGCGAGTGGCCCGTGCGCCAGGATCCCGATCTCTCCAACCGCTTCACGGTGCGTTTCCCGGTCGTTCGCTTCGATCCGGCCAGCCGCCAGCTTTACTTCGCCAGCAGTCCGGGCCGGCGAACGTTCATCGGCTCCGTCCAGTCCTCCTTCTTCGGCCCGCGCGTCGCGCTCGATCGCAATGTCGAGGTCAGCGCCCATCGCCGCAACGGGGTGATCGACGCCGCGATCATTATCTATCCGCCGAACCGGCGGTGAGCAAACGCGGGCTCTAAAAATTCAGCTCGTAGCTTTCGAGGTCGACCAGAATCTCCCGTGGCTTGGCGCCGTCCCCGGGAGCAAGGACCCCGACGCGCTCGAGATAGTCGATAACGTAAGCCGCGCGGTTGTAGCCCAGGCGCATGCGGCGTTGCAGGTTGCTGGTGCTGGCCCGCTTCTCCTGACGGATGACCTCGAAGGCTTCGATGATCAGCTCGCGATCGGCCTCGGAAAGCTCGATGTCCGACGGCGCCTTGCCCGTCAATTTATTGTGGATTTCCTCCACGAACTGCGCCTCGCCCTGCTTCGCGCAGTACGAAACGACGTCCTGCACCTCCTCGTCGGAGACGAAGGCGCCCTGGCCGCGCGTGAGCCGGCCCACCCCGGGCGGGCGGTAAAGCAGGTCGCCGCGGCCGAGCAGGTTCTCCGCGCCGTTCTCATCGAGGATGACGCGCGAATCCAGCCCGCTCGGCACCTGGAAAGCGACGCGCGCCGGGATATTGGTCTTGATCACGCCGGTGACCACCTCGCGCCGCGGGGTCTGCGTTGCGACGATAAGGTGAATGCCGGCGGCTCGGGCCTTGGCCGTGATCCGCGCCACCGCGGCCTCGACATCGGCCGGCGCCGTCTGCATCAGGTCGGCCAGCTCGTCGACGATGACCACGATGTACGGGAGCTTGGCTGGGATGACGAGATCGTCCTCGCGCGGCACGCGGATGGGCAGGTCCGGCGTTTCGTCCTCGGACTCCTCGCCCGCCTCCGCCACGCCGAGTTCCATTTGCGCGGGCTTTTCCGGCGTCGGCGCGGGCCCGCGTGCGTTGAAGCTGGCAATGTTGCGCACGCCCACCTTGGCCAGGATGCGGTAGCGCAGCTCCATCTCGTTGATCACCCAGCGCAGAGCGAGCATCACCTTCTTCGGGTCGGTCACCACGGGCACGACCAGGTGCGGAATCGAATTGTAAACCTGCATCTCCACCTGCTTGGGATCGATCAGGATGAGCCGCAGATCGTCGGGGCTGAACCGGTAGAGAAAGCTCATGAGGATGCAGTTGATGCAGACCGATTTTCCGGAGCCGGTGGTGCCGCCGATGAGCAGGTGAGGCATGGCGGCGAGATCGGCCACCAGCGTCTTGCCATAGACATCCTTGCCCAGCGCGATGGGAATGCGCGCCGCCGTGCCCATCCAATCGCGGCTTTCCAGCAGCTCGCGCAGGAAAACGGAAACCTTGTTGGAATTCGGCACCTCGATGCCCACGCTGTCACGGCCGGGAATCGGCGCCAGGATGTTGATCCGCTCCGCGCAAAGCACGCGCGCCAAATCCTTGCTCAGCGACTTCACCTTGTCCACGCGCACGCCGGAGCCGGGATAAACCTCGTAGCGGGTGATCGTTGCTCCCGGAGTGATCTCGCCCGCCGTCACCAGCACGCCAAAGACGCGCAGGGTCTCCACGATCGTCTCGAGATTCTTGCGCAGTTGCGCGTCGCTCAGGCCCGCCTCCCGCGCCTTGCCGGTCGGCGCGCTCAGCAGCGCGAGACCGGGCAGCACGTAGTTGTCATGCGTGGCCGGATCGGTCGGCTGGATGGTCTTGGCCGCGGCGCGCGTGCGCGCGATCCGGGCGGGCTTGGGCAACGGATCCTCAACTTCCTCCGGCTCGGGCTCGCGGTTGATCGTCGGCTCCGGTGCGGGCTCGGGCGGCGGAATGATCTCCCCCGCCTCCTCGTCCTCCGGGCGCCGGATCCTGGCCGGCGCGGAGGGCAGCGGTTCCAGCAGCGGCTCGAGCGCCGCCTTGCGGTGAAGCTCCTCCATCTTCTTGCGGATGCGCTGGCTTTCCAGCGCCAGCCGTTCCTGCGGCGGCGCGGTGGCCAGCCGGCGCTCCTCGCGTTCCTCCATCCAGGCGCGGTACCAGGAAAAGGCGCCCAGCGCGGTGAGGATGGGATTGAAATTGAAGAGGTAAATTCCCGAGATGATGAAGATCGTCCCAAACACCACCCCGGCGCCCATGCTCCCCACGGCATAGGGCGAGATGACGCCGATGATCAGGCTGCCGACCAGGCCGCCGGGACTGTCGATGTTCGCCCGCTCCTGAATCCAACGCACGCCCACGGCATGCTGCAGGTCGAGCAGGCAACAGGCGCTGATGATGAACAGCAGCGCCCAGAGCGGCTTCCAGCGCCAGCGGATTTGCAGCCCGAACAGATTGATCATGCAGGCCCAGGCGAAAATGATGCAGAAGAGATACGCGCCAAAGCCAAAGCCCACGTAGAGAAACCAGGCCAGCCCCGCGCCGAAATAACCGATCGCGTTCGTCGGCGCCGAATTGGGCGGGTTGACGTTGAAGCCCAGGTCGGCCGGATCGTAGGAGATGAGCGAGAACGTTGTCAGGACGTCCAGCGCGAAAAGCAGCATCCCGATGACCTGGCGCGCGAGCGTCAGGTGGGCGGTTCCCTTCGCGCGGGACGACGTGTGCGACAGGGCGCTGACCGGCATGCGCGAGAATAGTGGCCGCGCCTTCGGAGAACAAGAACGCGCTGGAGCGGCGAGAGGAACGGATCGCAACGCGGCCATCGTTTAAAGCGCCTCGAACTTTTTTTCCTGAATGCCGAGCCGCGCCATCTCCGGCTTCACGATCGTCTCGTAACAGGAAGGGCAAATGGAATGGCTGAACTGGGCCTCGGAATGATGCATGACGTACGACTCGACCTGCTGCCAGTAGTTGCTGTCGTCACGCACCTTTTTGCAATAGCTGCAGATCGGCAGCAGCCCGCTCAGCTGCTTCACCCGCTTGAGTGCTTCCTCCAGTTCGCGAATGTGCTGGGTGAGGGAACGCTGTAACCCGACCATCTGTGCTCCAATGCCCACCCGCGCCAAGAGCTCGGTCCGATTGAACGGCTTCACGATATAGTCATTGGCGCCCGTGCGGAGTCCGGCCACCACGTCCGACTTTGAGTCGCGCGCGGTTAGCAGAATAAGATGAATGGGCTGAACATTTGGCAATTCCCGAGTTCGACGGCACACGTCGGTGCCCTCCATGCCCGGCATCTCCCAATCGATCAGCGCCACAAAAGGATCGCGGGCGGCGGAAAGTATTTCCAAGGCAGACGTGCCATTGTCCGCCTCGGTCACCGTGTAATGTTCGGCGACAAGAATAGAATGGAGAAGATGGCGACTTGCCGCATCGTCGTCGGCAACGAGCACGTTCATGATCGGATTCTAGCCAGTTGTGTAAAAAGTCGAGAAGGTTCGTCCTCTGGACAGACTTTCATCGCAAGGGCACCCTGCGATTAGCAAGGTTAAGGAGGACAAATAATATTCTATTGATAAAGTTAATCTTGACCCTTTAGTAAAGAAAAGAAGAATAGGTAGTTTAACCAGAAGGAATACAGTCATCATGTTGTCAACCGTCTTTACCTTTGCGCCTGTTCCGTTAACCAGCGAACTAAACCCTTTAGCAGTCGCAGCAGATTTGGCGCGTCGTCGGCAGGCGGAAAAAGCATTTAGTGGAGCCCGCCCTCGCCATCGGATTACACCCTCGGGCGAAAGCAAGGGTGAGGCGAGCCGCCTGGCAGCAGCCTAAGCATCCGGGCCGCTTGGGGCGGCTTATTGTAGCCCCGAGCCTTGTCTGTGTTCCGGCTGAGCCATAGCGTGGGCTCATGAGCGAGCCCAAGGTTCCCGCGCCACAGGTGTCCCGGCGCGTCCACTGGCCGAGGGCGCGGCTCTATTTCTGGGCCACGCTTCTCGTGTTGGCCTTTTGGCCGCTGGGCGGGACCTTCATGCTGCGGTTCGACCCGACGAGCTTTGTCAACGGGGCCTTTTCCACCCTGCCATTTCCGGCGACCGCCGGCCAGGTGGAGTGGGCGGATTCCCACACGCTGGTCCTGCGCTACGTTCGGTTTGGCGACTTTTTCTACGCCGACTCGATTTCCATCTCGGCCGGCATTCGCGACCTGATCCGGCATCACGTTGACACCGTCACGATCTCGGATGCCGACGTGTTCATGTCCAAGTTTAACCGGACATTGACGCAGTCGAAGGGCGGGGGAACGACGCTCGACTGGACCATCCGCCGCCTCATCATCAACCGGGGATTGGTTATGCTCGACCTTGGGCCCCAACTGCCGCCCGTCCCGGTGAACGTGGGCGCGCGTCGCCCCGTCATTCTCCATCACATCCATTTCGGGACGCCGGACCAGAGCCTGCCCATGACGGAGGAGCGGGTGGTGGAACTGGAAAACATCCATTTCTCGTCCCCGTTCGATCCCCTCGCGCCCGTGCTCTCGCTGCCGCTGGTGCGGATCAAGTTCAGCTACGCGGAACTGTGGCACCACCACATCCGCAGCATCGACTTGGTCCGGCCCAATCTCTTTCTCGGGCAGGATCTTTTCTGGTTCACCGACGAGATGAAAAAAGAACGCGCCACGGAGGCGAAGAGCGGCCCGCAATCGCCCTGGGAGGTGGGCCACTTCGGGGTTGAGTACGGGCGTCTTTCGGTCAACACCTTCGGGCAGCCGCGGCTGAACTTCCCCTTCTTTTTCGATACGCAGGTGAACGACGTGCGGCTGGATCAGTTGGACAAGATCACGACCAAGAACGTCATCGCGATCCGTCACTTCACCAAGGACTACCCCGAATACAAAATCAAGGTCGACGACCTGCACGGCAAGCTGGAGTTCAGCGTTCCGCCCACCGATGCGCACGCGAACAATGTCGTGCCCACCGTGCAGATCGCCTCGATTTCGTGGAACAACATCCCGGTCACCGACGCCTATGTCAGCGCCACGTTCGACCCCACCGGCATCTACGTGAAGCTCGGCGGCCAGTGCGAGAAGGGGCTGCTCGATGGCAACCTGGAGGTCTATTACACCAAGGGCTTCCAGTGGAACGCCGACCTCTTTGCGCACCGGATTGACTGTGCGCCGATCGCGGAAAAGCTCGCCGGCAAGTACGGTACGCTCACGGGCATCATCAACGGCAAGATCGCCATCGAGGGGAAGGGGACAACGATCAACCAATGCAACGGCACGCTCACGCTCGACCGGCCGGGCGAACTCCGCATCCAGTCCGCCGACCGCCTGCTCAACGATCTTCCAGCCGACACGACCGCATTCAAGCGAGCGGCAGCCAAGATCGCCGTTCAGGCGCTTTCCTATTACCCCTATAAGACGGGCCAGTTTGTGGTGAACTACACGCCTGCGGAAGGAGACGCCCGGTTGAACCTCGACGGACCGATGGGTAAGCGAAAGTTCGAAGTTTATTGGCATCCCTTTGCCGGGTCGGAGGTTGCCAAGGACGCCGATAGCCATTAAGGTCGCAGCACTGACAGCATCGGCCCTGCTCGTGACAGACCTTTCCCGCACCTCCCAGGCACCCCTCGACATGGCTGAGCGACGTCACCCGGGCCGGTCGTTTTCGCTGGCCGCGCTGGGCCTGGGAGTGCTCGGGCTTTCCTCCTGCGCCCCAACGGTCAACCTCGCCACGCCCCAGCCGATGAAGTTCGACCTGGGCGTCCGGCTCGACGTCTACCAGAAGACGCCTCCCAAGCCGAAGAATGAGGAATCGGCCCTCCAAATCGCCTACAACCGCCGCGTGCGGTCCGGCGAGATCCAGCAGCTCAAAAACGACCGCGTCATCGGCGAGGACCGGGACGGATACCTCGATTTGCGCCGGACGCCGGATAATTCCGGTTACCTGGCCTATGCGAAGGACGTCATCAATTCCGAGAATGCCGACCGAACTGTGCTTTATTTAGCGAACGCGCAGAGCCAGAGCCGGCCCTTGGAAATGGTCGAATCGGATTACGCCAAGCTTTGGTACGACCGGGCCTTCCCGGGCGAATGGGTGCAGAAAGAAGACGGAACTTGGATACAAAAATAAGCTCCCCAGCCTCCGGGGCCCGGCACGGCGCCTCGCGCGAACTTCCGATTGCCAAGCATTACTCGCGGCGGCGCGCGTGGTGCCACTTTCTCTTTTGGCTCGTTCTGGTCGGCCTGCTTGCGCCGCTGGCTTACGAGTTTTCCAACCGGATCCAAAGCACACTCAGCGGCATGACCGGCTCGGCGCCCGAGGTGGTGAAGCAGAGTCTGGTGGACAATTTCTCCACCGCGCTGGCGTTCCCGACCGCGTTGGTGTGGGACGCCAAGGGCGTGCCGCAGGACCAGGCCGACGCCGCCTGGGCCAGCCTGATCGATAAGGTAAAGGGCGATTCCATCGTCAAGGATGTCACGGATGGACGCACCATGGTCGACAATTGGCCGCGCCCGGACTGGTACGCGGCCTTCATCGCCGTGGACGCGAAGACTTACGGGGAGGCGCAGAAGGCGATCCCGAAACTCCGCGCCGACGTGCGCACGCTCAAGTTGCCCAACGGCCGCTACCCTTGGGTCACGGGCGGGCCGGCCCTCTTTCTTGACCTCAATATCGCGTCCACGGAGGCGCTGCGGAGCGGGGAGCTGATCGCGCTGCCAGCAACCTTCATCATTCTGCTGCTCGTCTTTCGGTCCATCATCGCGGCACTCCTCCCGGTGGTGGTGGCGACGATCGGCGTGGTTTCCACGCTGGGCGTCATGAGCTTTCTGGCCACGGAGCATTCCTTCCTTGGCCTGCACTGGCCCGGTATGTCAGTCACGTTCTTCGTGCCCAATCTGGTCACCATGATCGGGCTGGGCGTGGGCATTGACTACTGCCTGATCTATCTCGCCCGTTACCGGCGCGAGCGCGCGGTGCACCTGACCACGCAGGAGGCCCTGCGGGTAACGCGCGCGACAGCGGGCCGAACCGTCCTGGCTTCCGCCGTGCTCGTCGTCAGCGGCTTCCTGACCCTGCTCTTTATCCCGCTCAACTTTTTCACCTCCATCGCCGTCGGCGGAATGCTGGTGGTGGTGGTGGTCATGCTCGCGACGCTCACGCTGCTGCCGGCCATGATCTTCCTGGTGGGGCCGCGGCTGGAATGGGGCCGGCTTTCGCTTGCCTCGCTGCACGATCTCCGGGTCAAGGCGAACTTCGGCGAGCGCTGGATCCAGATGCTGCTCCGCCGGCCCCGGGTGTGCCTGGCGGGCGGCCTGGTGGTGCTGGGCCTGCTCGCGCTGCCTGTCTTCAAGCTTCGCATGGGCGCGCCGGAAGCTCGCAACCTCCCGCAGCAATCGGACGCCCGCCAGGGTTACGACAGCCTGACGCAAAACCTCGGCGGCGGCTGGATGATGCCCGCCATTGTGCTGGTCGAGCATTCGTCGCCGGACTGGATCGCGGGCGCAGACGGCATGGCGTCCGAGGCCGCGCTGGTCAAGCAGTTCAACGCCCTGCCCAATACCGAGAAGACGCTGACGGTGACCGACACCACCGGCACGCGGCGCGCCCAGCAGGCCCGCATGGGCATGCTCACCAGTTTTGCCGACCCGTCGCAGAGCGTGCTGCTGCTGCTCAGCAAAACCGATCCGCAATCGCCCAATGCCCGGCGCTGGCTGGTGCAGATCGACAGCATCCTCTCCTCCGCGCAGCTCGGCGAGCCAAACGGACCCAAGTATTTCCTCGGCGGCCTGCCCGCAGTCACTTTTTCGGCGGACAACGTCATCATCGGCACGCTGCCGAAAGTGATCCTGGTCACGTTGTGCAGCACGTTCCTGCTCTTGCTCTTTTTCATGCGGTCGCTGCTCGTGGCGATCAAGGCCATCGTGCTCAACCTGCTTTGCGTGCTGGCGGCCTACGGTTTCCAGGTCCTTTGCTTCCAGCAAGGCTGGGGTTCCCGGCTCTTCGGGCTTTACCCCACCGACGGGCTCAACACCGTGGTCCTGGTCATCTGCTTCTGCGCACTCTTCGGGCTCTCAATGGACTACGAGGTCTTCATTCTGAGCGCGGTGCGGGAAAGCTGGCTGGACCAGCACAACATGCGCCTCTCCGTGCAGGATGGCTTCCTGCGCGTGGCGGGTATCATCACCTCGGCCGCCGTGATCATGGTCTCGGTCTTTCTCTCCTTTGCGTTCGGGGACGTGGTGGAAATCGAGCAGCTTGGAGTCGGTCTCTCGTTTGCCGTATTGCTTGACGCCACGCTCATCCGCCTCTTTTTGGTACCCTGCATCATGCTGCTCATGGGTCGGTGGGCCTTCTGGCTGCCGGGCCAGCCTGCCCCGCTGGCAGAAAAGCATTTCCATCACGCGCAACAGCAGATCCGGCGCGAGACGGCGCGGATTCATCCGCATATTCCCGACTAGCACCGGGAGTCGCGACGAAAAAGCCCGTCCCCCAGAAGGAAGGACGGGCTTTCGCGGAGCGTCAGGTCGGCTTACATGCCGGAGTTCGTGCTCGTCGCCGGTGCGTTGGTGGCGGGAGCGTTCGTATCCATCGTCGGGGCGGCGGGGGCCGTCGTCGTGCCTGTGTCCGTGGCCGGGGCGGGGGCGGGGGCCGGCGTCGTGGCGGGCGCGGGGGTCGCATTCGTGTCGGCCGCGGCCGGAGCGGTGTTGGTGTCCGGCGCGGCCGGTGAGCTGGCGTCGGAGCCCTTGTTGCAACCGGTAAGGATGGTCGGAAGCGCGACAGCGGCGAGGCAGAAAGGAAGGATGGAGAGGGATTTCATAGATATAGAGTGGTGAAGGTTTGGGCTGACCTCGCTAACGCGAGTGTTGGCCAAGATGGCTCCAGGGCGGCGCGGCGCAAGCCATTTGTCGAGAAGGACACCATTTCCACTCATACAAACGATTTAAATAAAGGAGCTTACCGGTCTGGATATGAGGCGTCCGTTTTGGATCGGACCTCTTTCGGCACGGTGAAATGAAGAACGGTCAGGAGACCGGCCGCAAGCAAGTAGACCAGCCCGAAATCGAGTCCCGACGGCACCCCGCCACCGGGGCCGACCGAGTGGAAAAAGGTCAGGTCGGGCTCGATGCCCGGGCCGCTCCATAGGAACCCGTGAATGATCCCGCAGGCCGAGCAGACCGCAGCGATCAGGCACCATGCGGCGGCAGCCAGCCACCGGCGGTCGATGATTCGGGCCAGGATCGCGCTAAAGAAGATGGAGATGAAGAGAAATCCCTGCGCAAGGGCAAGCATGCCGTAAATAAAAAGGTCCGGGCTGAATGAAGCGGCCACGTCCTTCAAGGCCTGTCCGCCGGTCTTGCCGAGCGTGGTTTCGAGCAACCATTCGCCCCATTGGGCCAGCGCGGGGATGAAGCCGATCGCCACGGCGAGCGCATGAGCCTTCGGCACTTCCTGGTAGGCTTGGGCGGTGATGATTAGGCCGATCCAGAGCAGGATGCCCAGCGTCACCTCGATGGGCATGAACCAGGTGAGGTAGGGAATGGCGCCGGTCAGGCAGATGAGAGTCACGGCCACGGCATTGAGCACCGAGTACCCCGCCCGGGCGCCCAGCGCCTTCCAGCCCGGATGGCCGATGTAAATCGTCGGCGCGAAGGGATTGCCGAAAAATACGCCGACCAGGGCGCTCGCGCCGTTGGCCAGAAGCGAGGACCGGGTGTCAAAGGAGTCGCCCGCCGCCTCGGCGCTTTCGAGATTTTGGATCGAGCCGACGACGTTGAGCACGGCCATGGGGATGAAGATGTGCGCGTAACGCCAGACGTGAGGGTCGCCCACAAGCGCCAGAAAGCCGCCGGCCATGGGCACGGGTGGGTAAAAGGCGACGGGTGAGGCAGGCCATGGCGGGACCGGCGCCAGGTGCAGCCCCCGCAGCAACCAGGCGCCGGCCACGCCCACCACCACGGCGATGAATCCGGTGGGCAACCCGAGCGGCCAGCGCAAGCGTCCGGCATAGCCGATCAGCACCAGCAAGGCGGGAAAGAGCGCAATGAGCGGCGCGCTGAAAATCTGGAAGATGAACCCCATCGAGATGAAGGTGATGGCGACACCCGCCAGCGCGGAAAGCAGCGCCGCGCGGGGCGTGTGGCGGCGCAGCCAGCCGCCGCAAAAGGACGCCGCCAGCTCGATCACGCCGCCCAGAAATCCGGCGACGAGCGAGACGCGCCAGGCGAGGGTGGCATCATGCGTCTCCCGCCAGACTGGCGCGAGGATGAGGAAGACGAAGGCGAACAGGCTGACCGTGTTGACGCCGAAGGGAAGGGCCGTGACGGGTTTCCCGGTGCGCTGCGCGAGCCGCCTTGCCTGCCAGGCGTAGAACAGATTGCCCGCGACCAGCGAGAGCGCGATCCCCGGCAGGATGCGCCCGACGACCAGCGAGACCGGCAGCCCCGCCACCACGGGACAAAGCCCCACGATGACGATCAACTGGCAGAGATTGTCGACGAACAGCCCGAAAAATCCGTCGATATCGCTGGGGACAAACCATCCCGCGAACGGGGAAGGGGATCTGGCCGCGGCGGAGGACATGCCGATGTGCTTAGCGGCAGCGGCGCATGCGGTCGAGAGCGAGTTGCCGGCGCCACGCCCTCAGGAAGCGCCTCGGATCGCTTGAGGCGAGTCTGGGCCGGTGCTATACGAAGACCATGCCGATTGCCTTTAGTTCCGAGATCGCCCAGCGCATTCGCGCTTCCGGCGTGGTTGCCGTGCTCGTCCTGCGCGACGTGGGGCACGCCGTGCCGCTGGGCCGCGCGCTGGTGGAAGGCGGCCTTACGGCGGTGGAGTTGACGCTGCGCACGCCCGCCGCCCTTCCGGCCCTGGCGCGGATGAAAAAGGAAGTGCCGCAGCTTCTCATGGGTGCGGGCACGGTGCTCTCCCCCACGGACCTGCGCGCGGTGCGGGAGGCCGGCGCGGACTTCGCCGTTTCGCCCGGCGTCAACGCGCGCGTGCTGGAGGAGGCGGCGCGGGGCGGGTTCTCCTTTGCGCCCGGCATCGCCACGCCTTCGGATATCGAGTCGGCGCTGGAACACGGCTGCCGGTTGGTGAAGTTCTTCCCGGCCGAGCCGCTCGGCGGGCTCCCGTACCTCAAGGCGATCAGCGCGCCCTTCGAGCATCTGGGCGTCGAATACATTCCGCTGGGCGGGATGACGGAGCAGTCGATGGTGCCTTACCTCGAACGACGCTCCACCGCCGCCATCGGCGGTTCATGGATCGCGACCCCCGAGCTGATCGCGGCCCAGCAGTGGGAGAAGATCACTGCCCTGGCGCGGCAGGCCACGGAGACGGCGAAGAAAATCCGCGCGGCTCTTCCGTAAGCCGCCGGACTCGCGGCCGGGTTGAAGGCCGTCACCAGGAGTAGTGCACCTTGTACGTGACGGTATGCGTCTCGTCGGGCTGGAGGGGAACGCGGAACTCGATTTCCTGCGCGCTGGTCTTGAGGAAGGGGTCGGACTTCTGCGTGATCTCCCAGTTGGTCCAGCGGTATAAGTGCTCGACCACGCGGATTTCGACCGGAGTCTTCTTGTGGTTGGTCACCTTGATGGCAAACGATTCGTCCGCCCAGTCGTTCTCCCGGTCGACCGTGAAGTTCTCCCGGGTCCTCTGGCCGACCAGGTCAAAGGCGTTTCCGGTATAGACCTTGATCGTCTCGTCCTGCGGCGTGTGATCGATCGTGTTCTCGCCGGTGAACTCCAGCGCGGCGCCGTCGCGCTTATAGAAGCGCAGCCGGCCTTTCGGCAGGGGCACGCCGAGCTGGTTCGCCTGCGAGTTCTTGAATTCCCGCATGATCGCCACCTTGGTGGAACTCTGCGTGCCAAACTCGGAGTTCTCGCGCAGGCCCTCGGGATTGCCCCGCCATTGGTCAGGGTCGATCTCCGCGCCATCGTAGACGTAGAGCCGCTGGGATAGCACGCCGCCGGCGTGGATGAACTCGACCTGCTTGGTCTCCCGATCCTTCAGGTCGGTGGGGCGCGGAAGCGAGTAGAGATGGAAGTCCTCGAAAGCCTTCTCGGTGACCTGGGAAGGGTTCGCCATGGCGCCGTCTACGGCTGACATCGCCCGCATGATCCGCATCCGCGGCTGGATCTTGTTCACGTCTCCGGCCATCAACCGGATCGTCGCGTTGTGAAAGTCCTTGCCACTCTGATTGGTCATCGTGATCCACCCTACGATGTCGAGCACGTCACTGTCTTCCGCTGCAACGATGTTATAATCGGCCTGCCACGAGAGACCCTCGGTCAAATAGGCGAGTTCGGCGTCGAGCTTGGCGGCATCCGCCGTCTGCAGTTTCCACGTGAGGGTTGGCTTGAGAATGGTGTCGTCGCCCAGGGAGGGAAACAGCGGTGTGCCCGGCAGCCCGAACTGCAGCTTCCCGCCGATCTCGATGATCGGCTGGCTCGAGCCGGGTGTCTGCTGGATGATGTTGCCGTCCGGGTCGGTCACCCGGCTGGGCGGGACGTAGCCGCTGCGTACAATCCGGCCCTGCACCGTCTGGTCGGGTTTGTCCTGCTGACGAATGAGGAAGTCGATCGTCCTGCCCTCGTTGAGCGAGAGCAGCAGGTCTTGCGTGATCGGGTCGTTGCGATAATTCTGCTCGAGGATCTGAAGGTCCACCTTGCCGGCGGGATCGCGCAAAATGACGGAGTCGGGCTCCAGCTGCGCCGTCGTATCCGCAAAACTCACGTTGTTCACACCCGCCTTGAGGTCAAGCGGGACGGTATCGCGCACCACGGCAAAGTCCTGATTGTAGATCGTCAGCGACGGATCGGCGTGAACCGTCAGCAGAGCAGCCAACAGGGAAATGACAGCGGCAAGGGTTCTCATCCAAGACAGAACGCACGAACTGCCCGATCCGCGCGAGAAGTTTAACAACAAATCGGGCTGCAGGGATTTGAACCCTGGACCTCGCCGACCCGAACGGCGCGCTCTACCAAGCTGAGCCACAACCCGAGAATGATCCGCTTCTTTGCGGAAAGAAGGGAGATGTCAGCTTGCCAGAACGGCCATCGGAAGCAAGAACGAAGCAGGGCTCACTTCCGTCTTTGAAATTTCCACGAGACTAGCATGCCCATGGCAAAGACGAGCAGCGCCATGCCCCACCAAAGGTTCATGTTGAGGCCAAGCGAGACTTGCGCGAGTTCCGGTCCGCCCAGCAGGCCGGTGCCCGTCAGGATCAATCCATAGAGGCCGAAGAGGAGGCCGAGGGGCAGGCGAAGATCGAAGGGCATGGGGTCAGAGAAAGATGAGGTTGAGCGCAATAACGGCCAGCAGGACAAGCGCGCCGAGGAAGGCTGGCCTCTGATACCAGGCTTCGCTTTCATCGACGCGATGCGGGGTGAGGGCATAGACCAGACCGCGAAGCTGTTCGTGCGTCTTGGTTGGCGGCGTGGCCAGTGAGACGAGGATGGTGAGCAGGAAGCAGGTGCTCCAGGCCACGATCGCAATCCAAAAATTCTGCACCATGTCGCTGCGCGGCAGGTGAATCACCGGGCTGATCCAGCCGCCCTTGATGCCGGGGACGTTGTCGCCGGCCAAGGAGAGTCCGTGGAAAATCGCGGCGGCCAGCGTTCCGCCAAGCAGGCCAAAGAATGCGCCGTGACCCGTCGCTCGGGTCCAGAACATGCCAAGCAGAAAAGTGGCGAAGAGCGGCGCGTTCACGAAGCCGAACACCAGCTGGAGCAGGTCCATGATGTTGTTAAACTGCGAGGCAAGAAAGGCCGCCCCGATGCTCAGCAGGATGCCGGCGACGGTGGCACAACGGCCCATCCAGAGATAGTGCGCGTCGCTCCGGTCAGGCGCGACGTAGCTCTGGTAGAGGTCGTAGGTCCAGACGGTGTTAAAGGCGGTGACGTTGCCGGCCATGCCGGACATGAACGAGGCCATGAGCGCGGTGAATCCGATCCCGATCAGGCCCGTGGGAAGATAGTGCGCCATGAGCGAGGGAACCGTCATGTTATAGTCCACCGTGCCGTCGGGTAGCCTGGGCAGGAACGCTCCGCCGCTCTGCTGATTCAGCGCAATGGCGATCATGCCGGGCAGGATGACCAGCGCCGGGAAAAGCATCTTCGGCACCGCCGCGATGAGCGGCGTCCGGCGCGCGGCGCTAATCGAATTCGCCGCCATGGCACGCTGCACGACGAGGAAGTCGGTGCACCAGTAGCCGAACGAAAGCACGAACCCGAGCCCGGCCACCAGGCCAAACCAGCTTACCCCCATCGGATTGTCCGCCGGTGCGGCCAGGTGGGTCCACGAATGGGTCCAGGTCCCGGGCGCATAACCCTGGGACGTGGCCACCGGCTCCAGCTTACGCACTAGGGCCTGCCAGCCGCCAATGTCCCGCAGGGCCAGATAGACCAGCGGGCTAAAGCCCAGCACGATCATGAAAAACTGCAGGACCTCGTTGTAAATGGCCGAGGTGAGCCCGCCGAGGAAGATGTAGATCAGCACGATGAGCGCCGAAAGAAGGATACAGGCCCAGTAATTCCAGCCGGCCAGTGTCTCCAGCAGCCGCGCCAGAGCGTGCAGCGAGATGCCCGAGGAGAAGATGGTCATGATCGCAAAGGTGATCGCATTCAGCCCCCGTGTCTTCTCGTCGAAGCGCAGCTTCAGGTATTCCGGCACGGAGCGCGCCTTGGAACCGTAGTAAAACGGCATCATGAACACGGCGAGGAAGACCATCGCGGGAATCGCGCCCAGCCAATAAAAGTGGCTGGTCATGATGCCGTACTTCGCGCCGGAGGCCGACATGCCGATGACTTCCTGCGCGCCTAGATTGGCGGAAAGAAAGGCAAGGCCGGTCACCCAGGCGGGGATGGAGCGTCCCGCCGAAAGGAAGGCCGCCGCTCCCTTCATCCCGCGTTTGAGGAAGTACCCAATGCCGAGAACGAAGCTGAAATAAATGATCAGGATCGCGTAATCGACGGCCGTGAGATGAATCCGGGTCATTGTTCGAAGGCGGTGATCATGGCGATGCTTGCGCGGCCCTCGCAATCCAATTTCGAGGCGACCGTGCGGCCGCCCATCGATGCGGGAGGTCGGAATGATTCGTCAAGGCAGGCGGGCTTGCTACATCTGCGGGGTGGGGATGCGCCAATTTTTCACCGCGTTCGCCGCGCTGGGACTCGCGTTCGTTCCGCGAGCTGGCGCGGCGGACACGTTGGACGCGGGCGCACTAGCCGTTCCGCCTCCACGCCTGAAGATTCTTCCAGACGATCCCGCTCCGGAGATCCACGGCGCCAGCATCGCGGGATCCACGCCGGGTTGTCCCTTTCTTTTCACCATTCCAGCCACCGGTCAGGCGCCGCTTACCTACAGGGCGGAAAATCTACCGCCCGGGCTTTCGCTCGATGCAGTCACCGGCATCATCACGGGTTCGCTCGCGGCGGCTGGCAGGACGGTTGTCCGCGTCACCGTGAGCGGGCCAAGCGGCATTGCGCACCGCGAACTCACTCTTGTGGGCGGCGAGCATCAACTGGCCCTCACACCCCCCCTGGGCTGGAACTCGTGGAACGTCTGGGGCACCACGGTCGATGAGCGAAAGGTCAGGGCGGCAGCGGACGAGATGGTAACCGCCGGTCTCGAGGCGCATGGCTACCAATACGTGAACGTCGACGATGCCTGGCAGAACAAGCTCCACGGTGCCGAGGCCCCTCCCAGTTCAAACGCACCAGCTGGTCCGCCCCAGCGGGACCAAGCGGGGCGCATCCTGAGCAATGCGAAATTCCCCAACATGAAAGCGCTGGCCGACTATGTGCACGGCAAAGGCCTGCGCATCGGGCTCTATTCCTCGCCCGGGCCAGCCACCTGCGGCGGCTACACCGGCAGCTACCGGCATGAGCAGCAGGACGCGCAGACCTATGCGGACTGGGGTTTCGACTACTTGAAATATGACTGGTGTTCCTACGGCGGCGTACCGGGCGCGAACGACAGCGACGGGGCGCGCATCAAACCCTACGCCGTCATGCGCGCCGCGCTTGACCGGGTCCATCGCGACATCGTCTACAGCCTGTGCCAGTACGGCATGGCCGACGTGTGGCGCTGGGCGGACCGGCCCGAAGTGCGCGGAAATTGCTGGCGCACGCGCGGCGACATCGACGACACATGGGCCAGCGTCTGGGGCATCATCCAGGCGGAGGCTGGCCGCGCCGCCTTCGCGGGGCCCGGGCATTGGAACGATCCCGACATGCTCATGGTCGGCATCGTCGGTTTCGGTCACACCCACCCCACCCGCCTGACCGGCGACGAGCAGATCACCCACATGTCGCTCTGGTGTCTACTCGCGGCCCCGCTGCTAGTTGGCTGCGACCTGACTCGGCTCGATGCCTTCACCAGCGCGGTCCTGACCAACGACGAGGTGATCGCCATCGATCAGGATGCGCTCGGCCAGGAGGCAACCATGATCCGGCACGATCCGAATGACGGCGAAGTTTGGGCGCGGCCGCTCCGTGATGGCACGTGGGCGGTCGGCCTGCTGAACGGTGGCCCGAAGGAAGTTCCGCTCACCGTGCGCTGGGCCAATCTCGGCCTGCGCGGACCGCAGAAGGTTCGGGACCTTTGGCTGCATGAAGACGAAGGAACGTTCGATCAGGACTACACGGTCGCGGTGCCGACACACGGCACGGTTCTGCTCAAGATTGGCGATGGCCAGCCCTAAGCGTAGGTCTTTCTCAGGTATCGACCCGAGTTGCACCTGGCGGGAAAACAGCCAGCTTCGACGAGAACCATGAAATCGAAAGCCGCCATTGCGGGTCATCCGCTGCACCCGATCTTCGTCACCATACCCATCGGGTTATGGAGCTTCTCCCCCGTCTGCGATTTGATCTATCACGCGGGCTGGGGCGACGATTCCTGGAAGAAGGCGGCGCTCTACTGCATCGCGGGCGGCGTGGTCGGGGCCGTGCCGGCGATCATCACAGGCTTGATGGATTACAGCCTCTGCCAGACCAAGGCCGCGGCACGCACGGCGACGTCCCATCTGATCATCAACCTGATCGTGACGGTGCTAATGATCGTCAGCGCCTGGATGCGCTATGAGCAGGGGACGAATTACTCCCTCGTACCCGTTGGCATCTCGGTGGCCGCCGTGCTGCTGGCCGGAGTCTCAGGCTGGCTCGGGGGCGAGCTGGTTTCGTCGCACGGCATCAGTGTGCATGACGAGGCGTTGAATAACCGCGGGACCCGGGACGCGTCATGAAGACCTGGAAGGGCTACGCCTACCCGCTCGGGGCGACCTGGATGGGAACGGGAGCGAACTTCGCGCTCTTTAGCCGCAACGCCACCGCGGTGGAGCTTTGCCTTTTTGACTATGTGCACGGAGCGCAGGAAACCGCCCGGATCCCGATGGTCGAGCGCGCGGACGAGGTCTGGCACGTCTTCGTGCCGGAAGCGCGGCCGGGCCAGTTCTACGGCTTTCGCGTGCACGGCCCGTGGGAACCGCAGCGCGGGCTGCGTTTCAACCCGGCCAAGGTGCTGATGGATCCCTATGCCAAGGCGGTCTCCGGCGACGTGCAGTGGGCACCCGAGATGTTTTCCTACCAGATCGATCATCCCGACGCCGACCTGGTCCGCGACGATCGCGACAACGGCACGCTGGTTTCGAAGTCGGTGGTCGTCGATCAGACGTTCAACTGGGACAACGATCGCATGCCCCGGCATTCCATCGAGGACACGGTCATCTACGAGACGCACGTGCGCGGATTCTCGAAGTTGTGGGACGAGATCGAGCCCGAGCAGCGCGGCAGCTATTCGGGCATCGGCAGCCCGGCGGCGATCAAGTACTTCAAGCGGCTGGGCATCACGGCGGTCGAGTTGCTGCCCGTGCATGCGCACATCGACGACAAGCACCTGCTGGACAAGGGACTGACGAATTACTGGGGCTACAATTCCATCGCCTTCTTCGCGCCCGAGGGCAGCTACTCGAGCTGGGGAACGCGCGGCCAGCAGGTGGCCGAATTCAAGCAGATGGTGAAGAACCTGCACACGGCCGGCATCGAGGTGATCCTCGACGTGGTTTACAATCATACCGCCGAGGGCAACCACATGGGCCCGACGTTCTCGTTCCGCGGGATCGACAACGAAGCCTATTATCGCCGGGCCGAGGATCCGCGCTTCTACTTCGACTATACCGGCACGGGCAACACGCTCAACGTGCCCGACCCGCGCGTCTTGCAGCTGATCATGGACAGCCTGCGCTACTGGGTGACGGAGATGCATGTCGACGGCTTCCGCTTTGACCTGGCGGCCGCGCTGGCGCGTGAACTGCATGCGGTGAACAAGCTTTCGCCTTTTTTCGACGTCATCCACCAAGACCCGATCATCTCGCAGGTGAAGCTTATCGCGGAGCCATGGGACGTGGGCGAGGGCGGCTACCAGGTCGGCAACTTCCCGGTGCTGTGGTGCGAGTGGAACGGCCGCTATCGCGACACCACGCGCCGGTATTGGAAGGGTGACTCAGGGGTGGTGAACGACTTTGCCTATCGGCTCACGGGCAGCTCGGACCTCTACCTGAACTCGAGCCGCAACCCCACGGCGAGCATCAACTTCATCACCGCGCATGACGGCTTTACCCTGCGCGATCTTGTCTCCTACAACAACAAGCACAACGAGGCCAACGGCGAGGGCAATAACGACGGCGAGTCCCACAACAATTCCTGGAACTGCGGCGCAGAGGGCGAGACCGACGACAGGCTCGTGCTCGATCTGCGCGCCCGGCAGCAGCGGAATTTTCTCGCCACGCTTTTCCTTTCCCAAGGCGTGCCCATGTTGTGCGGCGGAGACGAGATTGGCCGCTCCAAAAAGGGCAACAACAACACCTACTGCCAGGACAACGAACTGACCTGGCATTCATGGAACCGCACCGGGGAAGAACAGCGGCTGTTCGAGTACACGCGCCGGCTCATCGCCTTTCGCGCGGAACATCCGATTTTTCATCGGCCCAAGTTCTTCCAGGGCCGCGAGGTCATCGATCATCTCAAGGACATCAGCTGGCTGCGGCCGGACGGCGTGGAAATGGAGGAGCGCGACTGGAACAATGCGCACACGCGGGCCTTCGGCGTGCTGCTCTGCGGCGATGACATGGGCGTGACCACGTTCGAGGGGAAGCCCATGCGCGACGACACGTTCTACCTGATCTTCAACGCGCATCACGAAGCGGTGTCCTTCCTTCTACCCGGCAAGGCCCCGGTTACCTGGCAGCTTCTGATCAACACCTTCCTGCCGGACGGTTTCATCGATAATGCGAGACCCAGGCCGGCCGGCCTGCGCTACTCCGCCAAGGCGCGCTCCTTTTCCCTCTTCCGGCAGACCGGCGGCAGCGACGACGAGGCCAAGACCAAGCCGGAGCCGGTCAAGGGCAAGCGGAAGGCGACCGGCGCAATACCGCCCGTGCCTGCCGGTACACCCGCTGCGACGGCCGTCGCGGCCGAGGCTTCCGAGACCCCAGTGTCCGAGCCCACCGTGCTGCCCGCGGCGCAAAATCCGCCTTCGATCGCGTTGCCGCCAAGAGATCCGCCTCCGCAGTAGTGCGCTTAAAGCCGGGCGGTGTCCTTGATGCGCAGGTATTCGTTGACGATCGCGGCACTGAGTTCCGCGGCGGGGACGCTGACGGTCAGCACGCCATGGTTGCGCAGGCTGCGCAGGGTCCGCTGGTAATCGTTCCACATCTCGGTCGCTGCGACATGGCGGTAGACCTCGATCTCGGTCTCCGGCAAATGGCGGGACGCGGCCAGGATTTCGGAATTGCTGAGGGTGACAAGGACGGGCAGGTGCCGGGGCCGCAGCAGCGCAGCCGCCGCGAGCAGCCGTTGCGCGGCCGAGGGATCGCCGAGATCGGTGAAGCACACCACCAGCGTCCGGCGCGACAATCGGCGCATGAGCTGATGAAAGGCCGTCGCGTAATCGGAATCGAACCGGTCGGGCTGCAGCGGGGTCAAATCGCGCACCAGGCGCGGCAGCTGGTTCCGCCGCGGCTCGGCAAAGACGTGCGGTTCGTCGCTGAAAATGGAGTAGCCCACCAAGTCGCCTTTGCGCAGAGCGGCCTGGGCCAGGTGCACCGACGCGTTGATCGCGTAATCGAGCTTGCGATAGGCGCCGATCCGCGCCCGCATCAGCCGGCCGGTATCGAGCATGATCACGAGCCGCTGGTCACGCTCGGTCTCATAATGGCGGCTGATCAGCTTGCCGCGCTTGGCCGAGGCCTTCCAGTCAATGGCGCGGAAGTCGTCGTCCGGCTGGTGCTCCCGCAGCGACTCGAATTCGCGCCCTTCGCCGCGCAAGGGCGAGCGTCGTCTTCCGGCCCGGCTTGCCCCCGCCAACGCGAGGTGCAAATCGTGCGAGCCTTCACCCGTCAGGTCGGGCACGACCTCGATTTCCTGGGGCTGCTCGATCTTGCCTTGGCGCTGGATGAGGCCGAGCGGTCCCGCCAGTCGATAAAAGACTGCGCCGAAGGCGAAGCGCCCGCGCTGAAAGCTGCGCATTTCATAGGCACGGCTGGCTGTTTCCGCGGGACGCAAACGCACGGCCAGGCGGGGACGGTCGCCGCTGAATTCGGCCGGCGGAGAATCGACAATCTCAAAGGAAGCGCCCTTCTCGCCGCGGTTGGTCAGGACCAGCTTGACGCTGAACGGCTGCGCCTGGCGCAGGATGGGCGAAACGTGCCGCTCGGCACGCAGGGCCTCACGCGGAATGTAGAGGAGGTCGGTCAGGACCGCGCCGGTGAGGAAAAGCGTGGCCAATAACGCGGGGGTCAACCCGCCCGGCATCCACGGCGATGCCAGCGCGAGCAGGATGGCGACCACCAGCGCATAGGCGAAGCGCGGCAGGAAGATCATGAGGCCGTCACCGCCGCGGGCCCGCCCCGCTAGACGCTCCTGCGGGCGATGAGCAGGTAGAGGATCGGTCCGATACCGTGGACGAAAAGAAGAACCAGGATCCAGATGATCCGCTGACCCGAATCGAAGTCGCGACGGGTTGCGGCATTGATCAGGCAGTAAATCCAGAGCACCGCGTAGAGAATCGAGGCGAGCAGGATGAAGATGAAGAACCCGCCGAAGACGGCAACACCGGCGGCGTTGGAAGACGCGTCCTGGACTTGGGCGAAGAGAGGATTCATAGGTTTTCGATTGAGCTGGCCGAGTTCGACAAATGCCTGGGGCAGCGAAAGGATGCTAGCGCGGAACCTCCACGGAGGCCAGCAACTGGTCGATGACCCGCTCGACAGTGGTGCCCTCGATCTCGGTTTCCGGTTGGCGCACGAGGCGGTGGCGCAGAACGGGATAGGCCAGTTCTTTG
>CAZZYY010000008.1:23907-38635 GCA_964658475.1 uncultured Candidatus Methylacidiphilales bacterium
CGTCCGGGGTGACGAAGGCGCGTTCGCGCAACGCCGCGAGCACCCGGGCCGCCCGCAGCCAGGCCCGGCCCGCCCGTGGACTGGCGCCAAGCAGCAGGTGGCGGCTTTGCCGGGAGGCGGTCAGGAGCCGCAGCGTGTAATCGTACAGGCCGGGCTCGATCGTCACCGCCTCGATCTCGCGGCGGATGGCGACGAAATCATCGACCGAGGCGACCGGCCGGATCGATTGCTCGATCCCGGGCGCAAACGGCGCTTGCTGGAGCAGCACCAGTTCATCGGCGGGTGTCGGATAGCTGACCTTGATCTTGAACAGGAAGCGGTCGGTCTGCGCCTCGGGCAGAGGAAACGTCCCCTCGTACTCGATCGGGTTTTGCGTCGCGATGACAAAGAAGTGCTCGGGCAGGGGGCGCGAGACGCCGTCCACCGTGACCTGGTGCTCCTCCATCGCCTCCAGCAGGGCGGACTGCGTCTTGGGGGGCGTGCGGTTGATCTCATCGGCCAGCAGGATGTCGGCGAAGATCGGGCCGGGCAAAAACTTGAACGTCTGCGAGCCGGGCTGGAAGACATTGGTGCCGACCAGATCGGCGGGCATGAGGTCGGGCGTAAACTGAATCCGCTTAAAGTTAAGCGCGAGGCTTGCCGCCAGCGCCCGGGCAAAGAGCGTCTTGGCCAGCCCGGGCACGCCCTCGAGAATGACGTGGCCGCCGGCCAGCAGCGCAATGAGCGTATTTTCCACCACCGCCTCCTGGCCGACCACGACCTTGCGAATTTCCTGCCGGATTTCGGCGGCACGGGTGGCGAGAAGGGAAGTCATGCGACGGCGTTCTTGATTTGGATGAGCTCGCGCGCGACGCGCAGCCAGCCGGTGGGAGGCAGGCCGGCAACATAATCCTGAGATTCGAAGCGATGGGCGAGTTTTTTCCAGCTCGGCAGTTCCGGATGCGCCTGCTTGAGGCGGGAGGCGATCACCTCATGCGGCACGGCATCGGGCAGGCTGAGCCGCTGGAGAAGATGGCGATGCGTCTCTTCAAAAAGAAACCGCATGGTCTCATTGCCCAGATCGGAACGGTGATAAAGCTCCGCAATGGAGTCGACGAATTCGAGACTCGACCGCCCCGGCTGGCGCTCCAGCGGCAGGACGGGACCGAAACGTACCAGGGTCGAGCCGAGAAAAGTCAGCGCGCCGAGCAGCGCGAGCAGCCCTGCCAGTCGCACGCCGGGATGACCGAAAAGCCGCGCCACGGCGAATGACGGGGCAAAGCCATGATGCCGCTCCTCAAAGAAAAGGTGACGCGGCGCCCGCCCGTCCGGCGCGAGCAACTGAAGCGCGACGGCGAGATTGTCACCCTGGGACAGGTAGTGGTTGCCCAGCACCTCATCCGAGGCCATCCAGACCAGCCGCCCCCGTCCGTAAGGCAGGCCCACCACTTCAGGTTCCGACCCGCTGCTCCAGAGCACCTGCGCCTGGGCCGGAAGCTTCGCCGGTAACGCCGAACCCTCCGGCAGGATGAGGCGGCCTTGCCCTCCCGCGGCGGGACGCGCCTCGATCTTTCGTTCCGGACCAAGCCGGAACCCGTCGAAAAGCGGTGCGGAGTCGGGCCGGGGAGCATCGATGCCGAACGCCGCCAGAAGCAGCCGGGTATCGTCCCACTTCGCCAGGGGGCCCATCAACACCAGCTTGTTGCCCGCGGCGACCCAATGCGCGAGCAACCCGGCCTCCTGTGGCGTGAAGGCGACGCGCCAATCGACCCCCGACCGCGCAATGAGCAGGGTGTTCCCGGTGCCTTGTGTCAGAAGCCGGCTCAGGGGATCGCGAAAGCGGTCCACCGGCCAATGCAGGTCGCTCAGCGTTTCGTAAAAGGCAAGGCTGCCGGCCCCGGACGAGTTGTAACTGGATGGCACCCAGGCATCGCGCGGCGCGGGGTTGGAGTTGCGGCCAAGGAACGAGACGAGCACGGCCACGACCATCACGACCAGCAGCACGCGAATATAAACGGCGTTGCGGCTCATGCCGGTTCCTCCGTGGCGCGCTCGCGCAGGCCGAGTTGAAGCGTGACTTCCTCGATGCGCTCGCGAAACGCCGTCCAGCCCGCCTCGTCGATGGTCCGCCGTCCGTAGATGAAGCAGTCGTAGTCTTCCACCATGTGCGTCAACAGCGGCAAGGCTCCCGCGGGCAGCGGCTGGCCGCGCAACTGCGCGAGATATTCACGGTTCGTGCGGCTGCGGTCGGGCTCGACCAGGCGCCGGTTCTCCAGCCGGGCCAGCAATTGGAGCCACGCCGCCAGCCAGGCGCCGTGCCAGTCGCGCGCCTCCAGCGCCGCCCGAAGGCGCTGCTCGTAATGGCGTGGCGTGAGAAGCGTGCGACCCCGCGCCGGTTCATCATCCCCGGCCGCCAATCCCCGCTCGCGCCGCCGGCGCGTCAACCGGATGAATAACCAAACCAGGCCGGCGACCGCCAGCCCGGTCAGGATAACCACCGCCACTCGCGCGGTGCCCGACAATTGGCCCGCGTATCTGAAATCCTGGAAGCGGGCCACGAGATGGCGGATCCACTGCTCCAGCCAGTCGGTCCAATGCATGTCGCCCAGCGTCTCCTCCGCCTCGTGAAACTCGGGACGTGCCGCGACCTCGTGGTAATGCTGGCGGACCGTCGCCAGGTCGGTGACGGGCTGCTCCTCCGCGCGGGCGATCGACCCGAACGCGCACAGGGCAAGGAAAAGTATGCCCCGGATCATGACGCGGTCCCCAGGCGCCCGGCCAGAAATTCGAGATCAAAGCCCTCGCGGCGGATGCGGACGTCGTAGTAGAAAAGCGTCACCGCAATCGTGTAGAGAGGAAGAATGAGCGCACCGGCCAGATAGGTCAGCACCTGGCTGCCGACAACGACGGCATCGGAGTAGTTCGGGAGCGCCGTGGCGGTGCCGTGGCGGATCAGTTCGTTGATCTGCGCGACGACCATGGGCACCGAGGTAAGCGTCGAGGTCAGCAGCTGGATGACGAAGAGCGGCAGCAGCAACAGGCTCAAGCGGGTTTCGCCCCAATAGAAAAATCCAAGGCCAGGATCGTAACGCACCAGCGCAGACGAGCGTCGGGCCGCGGGCCAGCCGGCGAGATCTTCCAATGCCAGCACCGGCACCGTGACCATCAGCCTCATCACCACGACCAAAACGGGCACGAGCGACGCGACCGCCAGCAGGCCGCCCCCCGCCAGCAGCAGCACCAGGCCGGGGAAGCTGGTGGGCGGAGCCAGCACATACCACACCTCCACCGCGACGAGGGCCAGGAAGGGAAAGACCAGCGTCAGCGCATAGAAAATGCGATTGAGCAGGCACGTCCAGACTGAACTGGCCAGCTTCCCGCCCAGGCGGCGAAAGCTTGCGCCTAAAAAAGGCTCGCGGCCCAAGTAGGCGTCCGCCACATAAATGGTCATCACCACGTCGAAGCCAAAGGTGATGAATTGCGCGAGCAGGACCAGCCCGAGAAGAATGCCCAAATTCAGGAAGACGCGGGGACCGGCCTGAACCGCCTCCCCCTGTGTCGGGATCAGATGGAGGACGGTACTCGCCACCTGAACCAGCAGCGGACCAGCCTGGCTAAGCAGCGCGAGCAGCAGCAGTCCGGCGACATGGTGCCGGTAAAGCGAGAAGCCGCGGTCGATCAGCTCGCTGGTGGTAAGCGGGCGAAGGTCCACGCTCGCCCCGGGAGCTTGCGGCGCCATGGAGCTCAAGCCGCCGGCGCGGCAAACTGTTTCTCCACCCCCTCAAAACGGCTGAGGACGCGTGCCCTGCCGAGCACCTCCAGCAGGTGGTACAGGCTGGGCCCGACCGGCCGTCCCGAGACGGCGAGGCGCGCCGGATGAACCAGCGCACCGGTCTTCTGCCCCGTGGCCGCGGCCAGGGTCTTGAACTCCGCCTCGATTTCGTCCGCCCGGAACTTGTTTGGATCGAGCGCGGCCATGCGCTCATGCAAGCGGCCGATGTTGGCGAGACCCTCCGCGGTGAAGACTTTCTTCACGGCCGCCTCGTCAAAAGGGAAATCCTCGTTGAAGAAGTAGCTCATCCAGTCCGGCAGCTCGCGCCCCACCTTGACCTTTTCCTTCACAATCGCGAGGGCGGCTCGGAAGTAGGCGTGGTCGAACTTGTCCGGCAGGATGTTGTGTTTTTGCAGGATGGAGACAGCCATCGGCTCGAGCGCGTCCAGCTCCAGCGCGCGGAAGTACTCGCCGTTGATCCAGAAAAGCTTGTCCGCATCGAACCGCGCGTTGGCGCGATTGACCTGCGGCAGGTCGAACTTGGAGATGACCTCCTCGATGGTGATGATCTCGCGATTGTCCTTGGGCGACCAGCCGAGCAGGCAGAGGTAGTTCCGCACCGCGGCGGGCAGGTAGCCCTGGTCGATGTAGTCCTGGATCGAGGCGCCCGCGTCGCGCTTGCTCATCTTTGAGCCATTTGGATTCAGGATGAGCGGAATGTGTGCGTAATGGGGCGGCTTGCCACCCAGCGCCTCGATCAGCGCCAGGTGTTTCTGGGTGTTGCTGAGATGATCCTCACCCCGAATCACGTGGGTGATGCCCATTTCCAGATCGTCCACCACGTTGACGAGGTGAAAGACCGGCGAGCCGTCCTTGCGCTGGATGACTAAGTCCGGCTCGTTCGTCCGGTCGAAGGTGATGTCGCCGCAGATGAGATCGTGCACGACGGCCGGAGTCTTCGGCGTGCGGAAGCGGATGGCGCCTTCGCTCTCGTAGGCTTTGCCCTCGCCGAGCAGCTTTTCCACCGCACGCCGGTAAAATTCGCCGCGCTGGCTCTGGAAATAGGGCCCGCGGTCGCCCTTGACACCGCCGCCAATCTGCGGTCCCTCATCCCAGTTCATGCCGAGCCATTTCAGACCCTGCAGGATGACATCGACATACTCCGTCTTGTTCCGGGCTGCGTCGGTGTCCTCCACGCGCAGGATGAACGTCCCGCCGGTATGGCGGGCGTAAAGCCAGTTGAAAAGCGCGGTGCGGGCGCTGCCGACGTGAAACATGCCCGTGGGCGAGGGCGCAAAACGGACGCGGACGGATTCCATGCGACAACTTAAGCGCCGCCCCGGTGGATGACAGCAAGATTTTTGGCCGGGCCGTTGAAGGAAAGGGGCGTGCGCGCGGGGCAGGATTTGATTAAGCTGAAACGATGTTGCGCCTCCTTCTCTACCTCGTACTGGGCGGGTTCGCGTGGGCCGGGGAGCAGGAGTTCAGTCCCCTTATCTCCATCGACAGTCCCGACACGGCCACCACCTACCAACTAGGCTCGATCAAACACCATGGGCTGCTCTGGAACGACGCCACGCAAACGATGTCGGCCGAAGTGACGTTCGAAGACGTCGACCGCACTGGCCCGGAACCAGACGAAGACACGCACCGCTTCCGCATCCCCGGCATCACGTTGAATAAAGCGCAGGGGATTTTCTACGCCGCTTCCCCGAGCGGCGAGACGGTGCCCGTGGCGCGCCGGAAGAAGACCTTTTTCCTCCCCAGCATCGAAATCCTGCCCAATGCCGTCGTGCGTATTTTCCATCATCGCGGCGAGGTCAGCGTCCGGCTGGAAGCCATTCGGCCCAGCGACCTGGCCCGGGTGCGAAAAGAGCAAGCGCCCACCGACACCAACGCGGATGGTTCCCACACGATCAACTTGCAGGACCTGTTGCCCTGAACCGGATTGCGCGCGGCGGTTTTCGTCTTACATTTTCCGGTGAAGCGTTTGTGGCTGTTTGGTTTGGCGGGTTTTGCGCTGTTCGGGTCAGGACCGTTGGCGGAGGCGCATGCCTACGTGGTGAAAAGCCCTGAGCATCACCAAACCTTCGCCTACGGCTCGGAACGGCACCATGAGTGGATCGCACGAGGGCCCGATCGCCATCTGGCTCTCAGCCTGGAGTTCACCAACGATCCGTACGTGGATCGAACCGAACCTCGACAGTATGACGACTGCATCCTGGACTTTCCGACCGTCCTGCTCGGATCCGACGGAAGGACCTTCTACTACCATGACGCAAACGGGCGTAGCATTGCGATTGCCGACCGTTACCGGGACTTCCTTGGTATTAACGAGATCCGGCTTTCCAACCAAGCGGAGCTGATCCTGAAAAGCCCGCGTGGATACCTGACGGCTTACCTCGTTCTAGAAGCGCGTTAGAGTCAGAGTGACTCTTTTGATTGAACAGGAATATCGAATGATGAGTCGTAATGGCGCTATAATTTTTACGGTATAGACACGTTATGGTCTATAGGTAAACAGGTTGCGAATTTATCTCTCATTGGAACGCCCCCTGCATATACGTATGGAGAAACAAACAAGGAGAACACCATGAATCTACTTCGTCACTCATCCACCCGCCCGTACCTGCCGAGCTTCGACCAGCGCAGTTTGTTGCATGAACTTGATCGCCTCTTCGATGCCGGGTTCCCGTCGTTTCGTACGCCGGCCCGGTTCGGGGCCTTCCCGGTCGATGTCTATCATGACCACGAGAAGGTCGTTGTCCGCGCCGAGGTACCGGGCTTCCGCAAGGAGGACCTGCAGGTCAACGTGGCCGACGACGTTCTGGTCATCGCGGGTCATCTCGCGACCGGTGGTGAAGCCAGCAAGAACGAGCCCAAGACAGAAACGTCGATCGAACGGTCCGTCGCGCTGCCCGAGAACCTCGATTACCAGAAGATCGCAGCGTCCTACGAAAACGGCGTGCTTACCGTCACCCTGCCCAAGCGCGAGGAAGCCAAGCCGGCAACCATCGCCATTGAGGTCAAATAATCAGCGACCAGAAAGGAAGATCACTTATGACGACTCAAACTGAAATGAACTCCCCGACCACCGCCCAGGCCACCGAGGAACCGCGCCCGGCCATGTCGCCACGCTATGGCATTTCCGAAAACGAGAATGCCTATGTTGTGACCGCCTACGTGCCCGGCGTCTCGCCCTCCGACATGGAGACGACAGTGGACGGCGAGAAGCTGATCGTTCATGCGCGTCGCACATGGACGGCGCCGGAAGGTTGGACGCCGGTGCATCGCGAAATCGCGCAGGCCGATTACCGGCTCGTCCTCGGGCTCGACCGGCGCGTCAACCGCGACGGTGTGAAGGCCCAACTGACGCAAGGCGTGCTGACGCTCACCCTGCCGAAGGCCGAGGAACTGAAGCCGCGCAAGATCGAGATCGCGGGCTGATCGCCCCCTGCGCGAGATCGCAAGACGCCCGGTCTTTTGGCCGGGCGTCGCTGTTTACGGCCCCTGACCGCGCCACTCCACTGCCGGAATTTCATTTGCCCGCAGCACGAGTTTGCTAGAATGCCGAGGTGCGTCGTCTTTTCGCTCTCGGCTTTTTGTTTTCCGTGCTGAACACGGCTTCGCTGGCCCACGCCTCGGATGCCACCGCCGCTCCAGCCGACCCCTCCGGCACGGCCGTTCCGGCAGCGCCGGTTGTGCCGGTGCCACCCGCGCCGCCGCTTGCCGTGCCGGGCGGGATCAACATTCACTGGTATGGCCACGGGTTCGTTTACATCACTTCCTCCGTCGGCGTGCGCGCGGCGATCGATCCCTTCGGGCCGAACACCGTCCACTATCCGTTTCCGCAGCATCTCAGTGCCGACTTTGTCCTGGTCACTCACGAATCGGAGGACCACGGCATGGCCGACCAGATCTTTGGCAACCCGCAGATCTTTCGCAGCGTCACGGCGGTCGGGCTTAACCGCGCGAACGGAACGGAGTTCCACGGCACCTCGCTGCAGCGCGACCCGAACGGCAGTGGCGGTGCCGACACGGCGTTCACGCTCACGTTTGACGGCATCGCCATGGGTTACCTGGGCCAGATTTCCCAGCCGCTGAACGAGGAAGAGCGCGAACAATTCGGCAAGGTGGACGTGCTCTTTCTTCCCGTGGGCCTGCAGACGTTGACCGTTGCGCAGATGAACGAGGTCGCGGCCGAGGTGGGGGCGAGGGTGATCATCCCCATCAACTACAAGACCGCAGCGTCGGGCGATCTGCCGCTGCGCACCCTGGATGAGTATCTGGCGGGGACCAAGCTGCCGGTCCAGCACTTTGATACCAACGAGATCGTGCTCAAGCAGGACTCCCTGCCGTCCACCCCGACCGTTTACGTGCTGAAGTCTCCATGAAGTATCTGGTGATCGGTTCCGGCGGCCGCGAGCACGCGTTTGCCTGGCGCTTGAAAAAGGACGAACCGGACGCGCAGATTTTCGCCGCTCCGGGCAACGCCGGCACGGCCCAGCTCGGCACCAATGTGCCGATCGGCGTGAAGGATCTCGACGCGCTCGTGGCGTGGGCGATGCAAGAGAAACCCGACCTGACGGTGGTCGGACCCGAGGGGCCGCTCTGCGCCGGGGTGGTCGACCGCTTCGAGGCGGAAGGCTTGCCGATCTTTGGCCCGAATCAGGCCGCCGCCCGGCTGGAAGGCAGCAAGGTCTACACGAAGAACCTGCTGCTGAAGCATGGCCTGCCCACCGCGCCGGGCGCCTGTTTTTTCTCCTCGGCCGAAGCTCTCGCCTACAGCCGCTCCCATCCTCAGTTTCCGCAGGTGATCAAGGCCGACGGGCTGGCGGCCGGCAAGGGTGTCATCATTGCCAAGACCCCGGCCGAGGCGGAAGAAGCGATCCGCCAAATCATGGACGCGCGCGTCTTTGGCGATGCGGGAAAGGAGTTGGTAATTGAGGCCTTCCTGCCCGGGAGGGAAATGTCGGTCCACGTGATCACGGACGGAATAGGCTACAAGCTCCTGCCGATCGCGCAGGATCACAAGAAGCTGCTCGATGGCGATGAAGGCCCGAATACCGGGGGCATGGGGGCCTATGCCCCGGCGCCTTTCGCCACGCCTGAACTGGTGGCGCAAATCGAGCAAGAGATCGTCAAGCCGGTGCTGGCCGCTTTCAAGAAAGAGACGATCGATTTCCGGGGCATCCTTTATATAGGGCTGATCTGGACACCCGCCGGGCCTCAGATTTTAGAATTTAACGTGCGGGGCGGAGATCCTGAAATCCAAGTCCTGGTGCCACTCCTCGACACGCGGCTGGTTGATGTTTTCAACGCTGTCCGCGAGCAGCGTCTCAGCGGCCTAAATATCAAACTTCGAAAGCTTTATGCGGTGACTGTCGTTATGGCCGCCGCCGGTTATCCCGAAAAGCCAAGACTTGATGACGTTATTACGGAAATTCCGGAAGAATCAGCAAATGTCGTTGTTTTCCATGGAGGAACGAAACAGATAGGCAAAAAGTATCTTTCCTGTGGCGGTCGAATTCTGTCTCCAACGGCTTGGGGGGAAGAATTGCCCGATGTCAGAGCTTTGGTATATCAAAATACGGAAAAAATTGTTCTTGCAGACGTACATTATCGGTATGATATTGCCGATAACGTAAGTCTGAGATGAATAAAGCCAAAACTTGCCTAGCTCTGATCTTGAGTGTTTGTGCGGTTCCTGCACTGGCTCTCGATGCCACTCGTTCAACTCTGCCGGGCAGCACGGCGGGCACTTCGCTTAGTTCAAATAGCCATTCGTCTTCGGGCCTCTATCGCGAAGTGCTTCCCGGCAACATCGTCTATTGGCGCGCCGGCTCTTTCACGCCGACGACGACGTGGGACGATCTAACCTCCGCCACCAGCCACATCATGGCTCCGGCACGCGGCATTATTCTCGATTTGCGCAGCAACACCTCGCCGGCAGATTTCGGCGGCGCGCTGCGGGTGGCCGGTTATCTGGCCAAAGGCCAAAGCGGTTCGCCCTTTCAGCAGGCGGCTTATCGTTCCACCCCTGAGAGCATCCCGCTCATCGTGCTGACAAACCGCGAAACCCGTGGCGCGGCCGAGACGCTCGCGGGGGCGCTCCAATCGCGCGGTGCCCTCGTCCTGGGCGAGGCGACCGAAGGTGCTCACTCGGTGACCCCCGACGTAACGACGACCGCCAGCGCCGGGGACGAAGCGGTCTCCCTCGCGCTGATTGATCGCCACCAGGTGGAATCGGTCATCACGGAACCAGCGCCCCGCCACCGCATGTCCGAGGCCGCTTTGGTCAAGGGCCAGGATCCCGAGCAGGATGCTTTCATTGCCTCCCACGAGCAGACGGCACCCGCAGCGCTGGCTCCGGCCACACGCGATATGGCGCTGGTGGAGGCGCTCGACAGCTTTAAGGCGATCCGGGTAGTCGAGGGGCAGGCGAGTTCTCCCCAGACCCGGGTCGCCGATACGTCTTCTGCGGCTGGCCAGACGGTTATCGCCTCCAGCGGCTTGGGCCGCTAACGGCTGCCATTTTTGCGCCCCGGCCTGCCACGGCGGGCCGGGGAGCTTCGTTTTGAAGACCTTCTTCGACGTGAGCCTCGCCTAGAAAAAGCTCGCTCCGGCGGTATGCTTGGGTTTTATCCTCGGTCTCCTTGGCAATGCGCACTGTCCTTTTCGTCTGTACCGGCAACATTTGTCGGAGCCCCATGGCGCAGGGGCTCTTTGCCGAGTTGATCCGCGGGCGCCGGGACATTGAGGTGACCTCCGCCGGCATCGGTGCGGGCGCGGGCCAGCCACCGAGTTCTCACGCGGTCGAGGTCATGCGTGAGCTGGGGCATGACATCCGGCAGATTCGCAGCAAGCCACTCATGGCCGATCTGGTGCGCAAGGCCGACTTCATCTTCGTCATGACCTATGGGCATCTTGACTCGATGCTCCTGCTCTTTCCATCGGCAGCGGAAAAGACGTTTCTGCTCCGCGAATTCGAAACCGAGCTGCCGGTGATGGAGCGCGAGGTCTCCGACCCGATCGGCATGAGCCGCGACGTCTACCGCCGCACGCGGGACGAAATTCGGGCCGCGCTGCCCCGGCTCCTCGATTTGGTGCTGCGCTCGACGCACGACGAAACGCGAGTGACGGCGCGCCAGCGCATCGCGGTGGCGGCGACGGCGGATTGCACGGAACTGAAGGAGCACCTGCGCTCGTGGCTGGGGCAAAACGGGTTCCCCTTCGAGGACCTTGGCGGACGTTCCAGCGACGAGATCGCCGGGCGCGTGGCGACGGCCGTCGCCGGCGGCCAGGCCGACAGCGGCATTGTCATCGACCGAACGGGCCTGGGCTTGAGCATGGTGGCCAACCGGGTGCCAGGCGTGCGCGCCGCCGTGGTGCACAATGTCGAAATGGCGCGCTTGAGCCGCGAGCAACATGATGCCAATGTTCTCTGCCTGCCCTCGCTCGAGGTGCGCGGCAAGCGGTTGAGGGAAATCCTCGACGTCTGGATCAACACCGCGTACCTGGGCGAAAGCTTTGCCAAGCCTCCTCCTCCCATGGAAACCAAAAACATGCCTCCCGTTTCTCCCGCCGCTTCCACTTCCAAGCCCACGCTGGCCGAGGCCGATCCCGCCGTTTTCGCCGCGGTGACCGCCGAGTATGCGCGCCAGCACGACAACATTGAGCTGATCGCCTCGGAGAACTTCACCAGCCGCGCAGTGATGGAGGCGCAGGGCTCGTGTCTCACCAACAAGTATGCGGAAGGTTATCCGGGCAAGCGTTGGTACGGCGGCTGTGAGAACGTGGACGTGGTGGAAGAGCTGGCCATCGAGCGCGCGAAGAAGCTCTTTGGGGCCGAGCATGCCAACGTCCAGCCTCATTCCGGCTCGCAGGCGAACGCGGCGGTCTATTTCGCCATGCTGCAGCCGGGCGACCTGATCATGACCATGGATCTTTCCCATGGCGGCCACCTCACGCACGGCCACAAGATGAATTTTTCCGGCCGATTTTACCGCGTCGTGCACTACGGCGTGAGCGGGGAGTCGGAGACGCTCGACTATGACGTGCTCGAAAAGATGGCGTTGGAGCACCGGCCGAAGATGATCACGGCGGGCGCCTCGGCCTACTCGCGCATCATCGATTTTGGGCGGCTGCGCAAGATTGCCAACGCCTGCGGCGCCTTGCTCTTCATCGACATGGCGCATATCGCGGGCCTCGTCGCGGCAGGTGTCCATCCTTCGCCCATTCCGCACGCCGACTTCGTCACCACGACCACGCACAAGACGCTGCGCGGTCCGCGCGGAGGACTCATCCTCACCACGGAGAAGTACGCCAAGGAGATCGACTCGCAGGTGTTCCCCGGCGTGCAGGGCGGACCGCTCATGCACGTGATCGCGGCCAAGGCCGTCGCCTTGGGCGAGGCGCTCAAGCCCGAGTTCAAGACCTACCAGCAGCAGGTGGTCAACAACGCCAAGGCGCTGAGCGAGGGCATGAAAAAGAACGGTTTCCGCATCGTCTCCGGCACGACCGAAAATCACCTCATGCTCGTGGACCTGCAGCCGAAGAAGGTCACGGGCAAGGAAGTCCAGGAGCTGCTCGATCAGGCCGGGATCACGGTGAACAAGAACGCGATCCCGTACGACACGCAAAGCCCCTTCAAGGCCGGCGGCATCCGGCTCGGCACGCCGGCGGTAACCACGCGCGGCATGAAGGAGGACGAGATGTTCGACATCGCGAACCTGATCGAGGACGCCATCGACCACCGTGCGGAAGCCGGCCGCATCGCGGCCATCCGCGACCGCGTGCGGGAGATGACAGCGCGGTTTCCGCTGCCGTCTTAATCTTCTTCGATTCGCTTCGTCCAACGCCAGTCGGCCCGTGCGTCATGGAGAAGCATGAGGACGACTACGATCTGATCTCAGAATGAAGCCGGTAAGATGATTCGGTAAGGGAATTTCGTGGGACGAATCCAGCGGACGTCTACCTCTTCCAAACGCCGGGTAACGAGTCGAGGGTTTTTCGCCAATCGGTCAACCGTCTCATCGACCGCCACGATAAACTTGGCGCGTAGATCATCTCTCCCGCCGATACCAGTCAGCCGCAGCTTCGACTTCCCGCCAAGACTGCTCGAGGACGACTACTTTCCAGTTCACTGTAAGCGCAAGGCTTGGAGACGTGCCTTGAACTCCTCATGGGAGAGCGAGTTGCCCGGGCTCTGTTCATACTCCGCCCAGCGCTCGTTGATCATGGCTTTGACCTCGGAAGAGAGATCCAGTTCGTCAATCTCCATCACCGTGGCGACCAACTCCTGCCGCTGTTTGAAGGTCAATTTTGGGAGCTGTTCCAGGATTTCCGTAAAGCTCATCGGAATCAGCTTAACAGTTTTGGTGGCGTTTGTCAGGTTGAAGCCGCTACCTCGCCCAGCAGCTTCAGCGCGGCCATGCGGACGAAGAGGCCGTTCTGGACTTGGTCGAGCACGGTGGAGTTGGGGCCGTCGGCCACTTCGCTGGCGATTTCCACGCCGCGGTTGATTGGACCGGGATGCATGATGAGGACATCGGGTTTGCAGCGTTCGAAACGCTTCTGGTCGAGTCCGAAGAGGGAGACGTACTCGCCCACGGAGGGGAAAAAGCTGCGGCGCTGCCGCTCGTGCTGGATGCGCAGGAGCATGATGACGTCGGCGTCGGCCAGCACGGAATCGAAGTCATGGGAAATCGCCACGCCGAGTTCGCGGAAGAGTTCCGGCACGAGCGTGGCGGGGCCGACCAGCGTGACGCGGGCGCCGAGCTTGCGCAGCGCCCAGACGTTGGAGCGCGCCACGCGGCTGAAGAGGATGTCGCCGCAGATCACGACGTGCAGCGACTCCCAGGCGCGGCCGGGTCCGAAGCGCTCGCGCATGGTGAAGGTGTCGAGCAGCGCCTGGGTGGGATGTTCGTGCGCGCCGTCGCCGGCGTTGAGCAGATGGGCGCGCAGGCGCTGGGCGAGGAACTGCGGCGCGCCGGCGGCGGAATGGCGCAGGATGACGAAATCGGCCTGCATGGCCTCGAGGACTTGGCCGGTGTCCTTGAGCGTTTCGCCTTTACGGAAGGAACTCGATTCGCTGTCGATCGAAATGACGTCGGCGCCGAGCCGGCGGGCGGCCAGCTCGAAGGAGGTGCGCGTGCGCGTGCTCGGCTCGACGAAGAGATTGACCACCGTGCGTCCGGCGAGGGGATGCGCCTCGATGGCGGCGGGACGGTGCTTGAAGTCGCGCGCCGTTTCGAGGATGAGCTCCAGGTCGGCCCGCTCGAGCTCCCGGATGGTCAGCAGGTCCTTGCGCGTCCAGGCGTGGCTCATTAAAAGGCGACCCTAGCGGCAATCGAGGGCCGGCGCACGTTGTTTTGCGAGTTGCGACAGGAGGGACAAAAAGGAAGACGCTTCATATTCTTCAGGTCCATTTTTCGCAGGCCATCGTTCAACCTGAACGCAGCTGCTCCGCGGCGGCGCGAGCGAAGTAGGTGAGGATCATGTCGGCGCCGGCGCGTTTGATGGCGAGCAGCGATTCGTCGCGGGCGCGGGCGAGATCGAGCCAGCCGGCGGCGGCGGCGGCGTGGATCTGCGCGTACTCGCCGGACACCTGGTAGGCGGCGATGGGCAGCGCCGTGCCGCCGCGCAGCGAGGCGATGACGTCGAGGTAGAGGCCGGCCGGCTTGACCATGAGGATGTCGGCGCCCTGGTCCTCGTCGAGCCGCGCCTCGAGCAGGGCCTCGCGCAGGTTGGCGGGGTCGAGCTGGTAGGTGCTTTTATCAAGCGGCGCCTTCGACTTGCTGCCCACGGCGTCGCGGAACGGGCCGTAGTAGGCGGAGGCGAACTTGGCGGCATAGGCCATGATGGATGTGTGCGTCAGGCCCTCGCGGTCGAGCTCGTCGCGGATTGCGCCGACGCGGCCGTCCATCATGTCGGAAGGCGCGACGATGTCGGCGCCGGCCTCGGCGAGAGCGGCGG
>CAZZYY010000009.1:0-36747 GCA_964658475.1 uncultured Candidatus Methylacidiphilales bacterium
TAGGACGGCGGCGGCGTTTAGGCAAAGGAGTTGATGACTTGCGCAAATTCCTAAATCGGCTTTAGATTTGCGCGGATGGCATCGCGCACTATTCTCTCCCGGCTCGACGAGGCACGGGCCATGGTGGTCGATCTGGTCAGCTTCGGTTTCGTCAACGTCATGCAGGCGCGGCACAAGCTGCCCGCCGACTTTCGCCAGCGCTGGGACGTCTTCACCGCGGAGTGGGCGGGCCGGCCTGTCGAGGAATTCTACGCCATCCCGCCCGGCTTCGTTCCGCCTGAGTTGCCCGACCACGGCCGGCTGCGTTTCGACAGCCCGTACCCCAGCGCGTATCCCGAGAACAACAAGGCCGCCTTCGACTTCTTCCCCTGCGCGCAGGGCTGGACCGCGCCCACCATGCTCCTCGCGCACGGACTCATGTCGGTCAGCGATCTGGGCTATCGCCTCTGGGCGCGGCGGCTCAACGCGCGCGGCTGGAACGCGGTCTTCATCCATTTGCCCGTCCACTACTCGCGCCGGCTGCCGGGCCATTTCCACGGAGAGCTGTCGGTTGGCGGCGAACTCCTGCGCACGGCCGCCGGGCTGCGTCAATCGGTGGTCGAGTGCCGCATCGTCCTGCAGCAGCTCGCGCGCAAGGGCGGCGGACTCTTCGGCGGTTGGGGCACCAGCTACGGCGGCTGGATCATGGCCCTGCTCGGCTGCTTCGAGCCGCTGCTGCAACGGCTCGTTTTGGTCGAGCCGATCCTCAATGTCGAGAATGCGATCTGGCGCGCGCCGAGTTCCGTGATGGTGCGCCGCGCCATCCGCCAATTTGGCATCACCCCGCAGGACACCGCGGGCAGCCTGCGCCTCGTCTGTCCCGCGCACCAGAAGCCGCAGATGGAAGGCCGCCACATTCTCATGCTCGCCGGCCAGTACGACCGCATCGCCCCGCCGGAAGAAATCGAGGACCTGGCGCGGCGCTGGGAGGGCTCTCACTTCGCCTGCTTCCCGCAGGGGCACGTTGGTTACACGCTCATGCCGGAGAGCTTTCGCATGGTGCAGCAAATCTGGGCCGATGATTTCCCGCAGGGCCGTTCCTTCTTCGAGCCGGAAGTCGCGCCCGCAGGTTCAAGCTGATCGCGCCGCGGCCCATGGGTCCGGCCTGCGTGCATTGACTTTTGCGCAAGGGGCCGGATGATGGATTCATGCAGAAGCTCGCCGCTTCCCGAATGGTGGTGGGCCCGTTCGATGAGGGCCTGATCCGCGAGACCGCCGGGCAGCTTCGGCGCGAACTCGACGCCCCGCCTACCTTCGCGCTGGTCTTCATCACGCCCGATTACGCGGATCGCGCGCCGGAGGTGCTCGAGCTCATCCGCGTCTACGGCAATGTCCCCACCGTCGTCGGCTGCAGCGGCCTTGGCTTGGTCGGACACGGCCGCGAAATGGAGGAAGGCTCCGGCTTCTCGCTCATGCTCGTCTCGCTGCCTGGCGGCCGAGCCACGCCGATCACTTTCGACCAGGATGCGATCGAGTCCTGCCCCGGCGCCGATTTCTGGCGCGAAAAACTGGCGCGGCAAACGGGCGATCCTCGCGGCACACGCGCGCGCCCCGCAGCCTGGCTCGTTTTCCTCAATCCCTACCTGCTCAACCTCGAGCTCTGGCTCAAGCAGTGGAACCAGGCCTTCGCGCCCGTACCCGTTTTCGGCAGCGTGGCCAGCGGGCTCGAGGGCGACCAGGAAGCGTGGGTGCTGTGCGACGAGGGCGTCGTTTCCGGCGGCGTCGCGCTCGCGCTGGAAGGCGAGTTCGACGTGCACGCCGTCGTGTCGCAAGGCTGCAAGCCGATCGGCGAGCCGCTCACCGTCACGCAGGCCGAGCGCAACGTGCTGCTCACCCTCGGCTCCCGCCCGGCCTACGAAGTTCTGAGCGATGTGTACAAGGAACTAAGCGACTCCGAGCGCGAGCAGGCGCGGGGTCATCTCTTCGCCGGGCTCGCCGTGAGTGAATATCTCGACGAGTACAAGCGCGGCGATTTCCTTGTCCGCAATATCATCGGCGCCGATCCCAAAAGCGGCGCGGTGGCCATCAACGCGCTGCCCCGCGTGGGCCAGACGCTGCAGTATCAACTGCGCGATTCGCGCATGGCCAGCGACGAACTCCGCCGGCTGCTCCGCGAGCAGGCTGCCATCCTGCCCGAGGCGCCGTTTGCCGCGCTGCTCTGCACCTGCCACGGACGCGGGCAGGGGCTTTTCGGCCGCGCGCATCATGATGCTGGCCTGCTCAACGATTACTTTCCCAACCTGCCCACGGCGGGCGTCTTCTCGAAGTGCCAGATCGGCCCGGTGGGCGACCGCAGTTTTGCACACGGATACACCGCGGCGATTGCCCTGTTGTCGCCGCGCGCCAAGTGAGTGCGGGCCACGCGGACGGCGCAGCGCTTTCCGCCGATCAACTTGCCGCCCTGAACGCGAAGCTGGAGCAGGCCCCGGCGGCGGACCGCGTCAGCTGGGCGCTGGAGCAGTACCGGCCCGGCATCGTTCTCTCCACCAGCTTCGGCGCGCAGGCCGCCGTCTCGCTTCACCTCGTCACGCAGCTTTGGCCCGAAATCCCCGTCGTGCTCGTCGACACCGGTTACCTTTTTCCTGAGACCTACCGCTTCGCCGACGAACTGACCGCGCGCCTGAAACTTAACCTGAAGGTTTATCGCGCGGAGGAAAGCCCCGCCTGGCAGGAAGCGCGTTACGGCCGCGAGTGGGAGCAGGGCCTCGACGGCCTTGAGCGCTACAATCGCCGCACCAAGGTCGAGCCCATGCAGCGCGCGCTGCGCGAACTCGGCGCCCGGGCCTGGATCACCGGCCTGCGCCGTCAGCAGGCCAGTTCCCGCGCGCAGCTCGGCGTGCTCGCCCTGCAAAACGGCATCGTCAAGGTCCAGCCCATCATCGACTGGACCGACCGCGATGTCTTCCAATACCTGAAGAAGCACGACCTGCCCTATCACCCCCTCTGGGAAAAAGGTTACCTCTCCATCGGCGACGCCCACAGCTCGCGTCCGGTGAGTGAAGGCGTGACCGAGGAGCAGAGCCGCTTCTTCGGCCTCAAGCGCGAATGCGGCCTGCATGAGCCCGCGCCGGAAGCGCCGGTCGAATCGCCTTCCTGATCTCCTGTAGCGGCGGTCTATGACCGTCGGCGCCTCCGGCGCAACGCGCCGGTGCGCACGAGTAACGGCAACGACTCCGCATCTCGCGTGGTTGCGCGAGCGAAAGAAAATAGGGCGCGAGCGATGCCCCGGATCCACAACGGGCGCGCTCAGGCGCGCAGGAGGCGACGGTCGCAGACCGCAGCTTCGGCTGCAGGACCTACGCCGCGTTCTCCGCCGCGCGCACGGTGTTGCTCAGGAGCATGGCGATGGTCATCGGCCCCACCCCGCCCGGATTGGGCGTGATCTTGCCGGCAACCTGGCTGACCGCGTCGAAATCGACGTCGCCCACCAGGCGATAGCCGCTCTTCGCCGTGGCGTCCTCCACGCGGTTCACGCCCACATCGATCACCACCGCGCCCGGTTTCACCATGTCCGCCTTCACGAACCGCGCCTGGCCCATCGCCGCGATGACGATATCGGCGCGCCGGCAATGCGCCGCGATGTCCCGGCTGCGCGAATGAAGCAACGTCACCGTCGCATCCGCGTTCGCGTCCTTTTGCAGCAGGATGGCCGCCATCGGCTTCCCCACGATGTTGCCGCGGCCCAGCACCACCACCTCCGCCCCGCGCAGGGGCACGCCGCTGCGGATCAACAACTGGTGCACGCCCGCCGGCGTGCAGGGCGTGAAGAGCGGGTGCTGTCCGAGCAGCAGCTTCCCCACGTTCACCGGATGAAAACCGTCGACATCCTTGCGGTAATCGATCGCGCTGAAAATCTCGTCCTCGTCGATCTGCTTCGGCAGCGGCGCCTGGACCAGGATGCCGTGCACGGCCGGGTTGGCGTTCAGCTTCGCGATCAGGGCGAGCAGTTCCGCCTGCGGCGTGGTTTCCGCCAGCACGATCGTGTCCGAGCGAATGCCGAGCTCCGCCGCCTTGGCGCCCTTCATCCGCACGTAAGCCTGCGATGCCGGATCCTCACCCACGCGCACGAAAGTGATGCCCGGCGCCGGCCGGCCTGCGTCGGTCAGCGCCCGCACGCGCGCCTGCGTCTCCGCGTGAATCTCCGCCGCGATTGCCTTACCGTCGATCAGTTGGGCCTGGAACATGGGCCGCCACTATCGCACAACGCCGTGCGGTTCCAAGCGCGCCGAGCGTCCCGCTACGAGCCCAACCGGGCCTCGAGCGCCACCTGGGCGGCGCGCGCTTGCGCAAAGGCTGCCGCCGCCGCGGCGCGGGGCCGATACCGTTTGCCGGGACGCAGCTTCGTCACCCGCTGGTTCATCCGTTCCGCCGCGTAAACGGCTGCGCCGCGCAGCGACGCCTCCATCTCGGTGGAGGCGCGCAACGGACGGCCGAGCACGTCCGCCAGTCGCTGCAGCGCACCGCTCGAATGCTGGATGCCGCCGGAGACGGTGAGATGAATCTGGCCGTGATGCGCGGTGAGCAGGTCGGTGATTTGCGCCAGACGGTGGTAAGTCGATTCGGTCACCGCCTGCAGAAGATCGAGCGCGGTGGAGGCGTAGGTCAGGCCGGTGACCGTGCCGGCGATGTGCTCCGGCCAGGAAGGCGAGCGCTCCACCGTCCAGAACGGCAGCACGGTCAGCCCATGCCGCGGCAGGACGCGTCCCGCCAGCGCGCGCTCGATGGCGCGCGGATCGTCCGGCAGCCGCAGCTGGCGCAGGGCCCAGACGCGCAGGTTGCCCGCATTGCTGATCGCACCCCCGACCAGCGCACGGGCGGCATCGACCTGATAGCAGAAAAGGCCGGGCGGCACCTTGGCCGGCCGGGTGGGGCGGACGACACGCACCGCGCCGCTGGTGCCCACATTCAGCGCCGCGTGCTGGCCCGTCGCCGCGTCGGAACCGAGATTGCTGCAGGCGCCGTCGCCGATGGCGGGAAACCAGAGCGCCTCCGCCAGCTCCGGAAACCGATGCAGTGCCGGGAGCATGTGCGCCGTTCCCTGGCGCCACGGTTCGTCCGAAATCTCGGGCAGCCGATCCGCGCGCGCGCCGCAGACCTTGAGCAGCGCGGGATCCCACTTTCGTCGTCGCGCGTCGAACAGGCCGGTGCCATTGGCCATCGACTCGCTCGTGGTGAAAGTGCCGGTCAGGCGCCCGTAAATCCAGTCCGCAGGAGACATCCAATTTCCACCGCGCGGCGCCCGCCCGGTGCGGCGCAGCCAGCGCAGCTTGGCCGGCCAGTAGGCCGCGCGCAGCAGGCAGCCGGTGCGCGCATGATACGCCTGCTCGTTCAGGCTGGCGCGCAGCCGTTCCGCGTCGTGCTGGCAGCGACCGTCCGCCCACGTGTAGATCGGCGTCGGCCGCCCGTGGCGTACGCCGAGCAGGCTGTGCCAGAAGCAGGACATCCCCACCGCGACGATCGGCGGATTGCCCTTCAGCCTGCGCCGCGCCGCCAGCGTGCGGCGGATGGCGCGCACGATTGCCTGCTCCAGCTCCGGGACGTGCAACTCGGCGGCGCCGTCGGACTCCACGCGCAGCTCGTACGCCTCGTGCGCCACGGTTGCTGGCAGCATCTCGGCGCGCGACGTGAAAAGCGCCGTCTTGGTGGACGAAGTCCCCACGTCGAGCGCGAGGATGAGCGGCGGGGAGGACATGAAGCTGCGCGGCGGCCGGCTACTTGAGCCAAAATCCAGCCACCTTTCCATCCGGGTCGAGCGTCAGGGTGCCAAGCAGATCGCCCGCCTTGAAGCGCAGGCGGAAGAGATAGATCGCGTAGCCGC
This sequence comes from uncultured Candidatus Methylacidiphilales bacterium, assembly GCA_964658475.1. GTDB lineage: Bacteria > Verrucomicrobiota > Verrucomicrobiia > Methylacidiphilales > UBA1321 > JABDGH01. The sequence goes on from CAZZYY010000009.1 coordinate 5,858, forward strand.
GCTGGTTCAGCTCGCCCAGGAACGTGACTTCGCGCGGTCCGCCCGCCGCGTTGGCAATCAGGACCTGGGAAGATTTCTCGAACGCATCCCGGGTCAGGCTGTTCCGCAACTGATCGTCCGCGTTTTCGAGAAAGCCCTCATAATCCTTGGCGTCCTGCGCCGCGAGCATCTTGTTGAAAAGCGCCTGCGCCCCCGCATCGTCTTCCGCGCGGATGGGGCCGGCCAGTGCCAGGAAGGCGAGCGTCGCCAAAAAGGGGAGGAACCTGGTCATATCCGAAGAGGAGTGAAGCGCGGGTTATTTACTCGCGTCCCGGATGACGCTAAAATTTTGCGCGGCGGTGTGCAAGCCACCGCCGCTTGGTCGGGTGGCGGCGCGATCAGGTTTACCAAGTCCGCCCGCGGCGATGGCCAGGCCCAGCGTCTAAAGCTTCAGCGCCTCGGCCACCTGCGGCACATCCTTGTCGCCGCGCCCTGAGAGACAAATGATGATCGTTTGATCCTTGGCCATCTGCGGCGCAGCCTTCATCGCGCCGGCCACGGCGTGGGCGCTTTCCAACGCGGGGATGATGCCCTCGGTCGCGCAGCAAAACTGAAAAGCCTTGAGCGCGTCGTCATCCGTGCAGAACTCGTAGCTGACCCGTTCCTGGTCGCGCAGGAAGGCGTGCTCGGGCCCCACCGCCGCGTAGTCCAGCCCGGCGGAGATGGAGTGCGTGTTCATGATCTGCCCGTGCTGATCCTGCAGGATGAACGTGCGCGCGCCCTGCAAGACGCCCAGGCTGCCGCCCTGGAAACGCGCCGCGTGCTGACCGGCAAGGATGCCGTGCCCGCCCGCTTCGACGCCGAGGCATTTCACCGAGGCATCTTCCAGGAAGGGATAGAACAACCCGATCGCGTTGCTCCCGCCGCCCACGCAGGCGACGAGCAGGTCGGGCAGCTTTTCCTCGCGCTCCAGAATCTGGCGGCGCGCCTCGTCCCCGATCACGCGGTGAAAATCGCGCACCATCATCGGGTAGGGATGCGAGCCAAGCGCGGAACCAAGGATGTAGTGCGTGGAGCGGACGTTGGTCACCCAGTCGCGCATCGCCTCGTTCACCGCTTCCTTGAGCGTCTGCTGCCCGGCGGTGACGGCGACCACCTTCGCGCCGAGCAGCCGCATGCGCGTGACGTTGAGCGCCTGCCGCGCCATGTCGACCGCGCCCATGTAGACCACGCACTCCAGGCCAAACCGGGCCGCGACCGTTGCCGTGGCCACGCCGTGCTGGCCCGCGCCCGTCTCGGCGATCACCCGCTTCTTGCCCATGCGCCGCGCGAGCAGCACCTGGCCCAGCGCGTTGTTGATCTTGTGCGCGCCGGTGTGGAGCAGGTCCTCGCGCTTCAGGTAAATTCGCGCCCCGCCCAGTTGCGCCGTCATGCGGTCCGCGCGATAGAGCGGCGTCGGCCGGCCGGCATATTCCTCGAGAAGTTGCTTGAGCTCGGCCTTGAACGCGGGATCGCGGCAGGCCGCCTCATACTCCGCCGTCAGCTCATGCAGCGGCGCCATCAGCGTCTCCGGCACGAACATGCCGCCGTACGGGCCATAGTGCCCGGTGGCGTCGGGACCCTGGGTCAGCACATTTTGCATTGGCGGATGAAGTCGCGCAGCTTCGCGTGGTCCTTGCGGCCCGGCGACGCTTCCACGCCGCTGCTCACGTCGACCCCATAAGGTTGCACCGTGCGAATGGCCTCCGCAACATTTTCGGGGGTCAGGCCGCCGGTGAGAATCAGCGGACGGTTCGTGCGCTTCTTGAAGGCAACGGCGAGGTCCCAGTCGAAGGTCCGCCCCGTCCCGCCATGTTCGGGTGAGGGGGTATCCAGCAGAAAAGCGGCGACTGGATAATCCGCTGCGTTCGCGCGCGTGTCTGCCGGCAGAGCCTTGATCACTGGCAGATACTTGGCCACCGCGCGGCAGTGCGCGGGCGTTTCACTCCCGTGCAGTTGCGCGACGTTGAATTGTTTGAGCTGTTTTCGATACCCAAGGTTCGTGAACTCGCGCACCGCGTCCACGGTCACGGCGACAGTGGTGACGAAAGGCGGCAGTTGCCCGACGATTTCCAAGGCCCGCTCGATGGGAATGAATCGTCTGCTCTTCTCGTAAAGAATGAAGCCAAGCGCGTCCGCTCCCGCGTCGATGGCCGCGCGCGCATCGTCCAGATGGGTAATGCCGCAAATTTTGATGCGCGGGGACATGAAGACCTTGGAACTACTCCGTCACGCGCCGCGTTTTGGCCACCCAATCGACCACGGCCTGCGTGTTCTCGCCCGCCTTCCAGACCTGGCGCAGGAACTCCGCGGGATCGATTGAATTCGTGCGGAAGAATTTCCGGTCGCCTCCGCAGGCGTACATCAGGTCGGCCGGCATCTCCCCGCGCAGCTTCGCCTGTGCCTTGGGAATCAGCCGTGGCAGCCAGCCGATGCCCGCGATCTCCGCGTCCTTCGATGGCAATTGGTCCATGTCGATCTGGCGCATCGACCGCTTGCCGTGCTGCACGTTCAGGAAGTAATCGCGCCGCACCGCCGCGATTTCCAGCGCCGTCTCCAAAGTCGGCACGCCGCCCTTCGCGAAATCCTCCACGAAATCGAAAAACTCCTGCTCTGTATACCCGATCGAATTTAAAAATGCTTTCCCTTGGTCGTCGACCAGACCGGAAGCCTTTTGGTGACCGGCCTGATACCGGCTGACTGAAGCCTGAAAAAGATCTGCAAACGCGGTCTGCCAATCAAGGGAAGTCTCCATTCCGTAGCCTAGCGGGCGAGCGAGTCAGCGCAAGGCCAAGGCCCCTGCAGCCAGCGCCGCAGGGGCTCTTTACCACTATTTCGAATGCTCGACAGCCTTGCCCGCAGCCGCCCCTAGCGCGCCGCCAATGGCCGTGCCGGCCGCGACCCCTGCTGCCGCGCCCAGTGGACCGGCAACCACCGCGCCAGCGGTCCCCAAGGCCGTGGCGCCCACCGCTGCCCCCGCTGTCATGCCGAACACGTCCTGCCGGACATTGCGCGTGCCGTTGGGATTAAAGTCCGAGCGAAACTGGTCAAAGATATCGATCACCGGCTTGGGCTGAATCACGTTGTGCACCGCGACCAGCGTCTTGCCTTCGCGAATGGCACGATCGTAAAACTCGGCTTGCGACTCGGCAAAACCGCGACCCACCATGGCGCTTGTATACGCATTTTCGGCCTGGGCCTCGTCGAGCTGGACGACAACTTGAAGGTTGGCATCGGGAATCCCAAGATTGCGGAACGCTGCGATGGCACGGTCCGCGTCTTCCCGATTGGAGAAGGCACCCGCGATGATCTGTTTGTCTTCCGACTTGCTAATGGTTTCTGGCATGGTGTTCCTTTGGTTTGAGCTAATTTGTCTCTCACGGGGATTAGCTTCCCGCGTGCCATGGGGAATTGATGCAGCGCAAGTCCTTATCTGGCAACGAAGAGCGAATACTAAACGAGCTTTTAGACAGCCGCGCTACGGAATAGATGCAGCTTCGGCCGCTAACACTCGCGCAATCTGCAAGTGTGCGGAGTGAGGGGATCGAACCCCCGACCTTGTCCGTGTAAAGGACCTGCTCTACCGCTAAGCTAACTCCGCGTTGAGGCTACGCGCCGCGACGATTCTACGGGTTCGGACGATTCGAGGCGAGTCCACAAATTCAAGGGTAACCATCTGAGCAGTGGCTAAATCAGGGTCGCAGCATCGCCGATGGTACCAGCAGATTGCAGGGAAAACGGAATTGGTTCCTGAGTCCAAATCTGCATAAAGGTCCATTCTCCAACTAGTTATCTTTTTCGACTGCCTCGTGGCACTCGCGGTGCTGATTCGTTCTCCATGAGCACACTCACATCCTCGCCGCAAAAGACTCTCAGGAATTTGGTGGAGATCCTCCACGACGGTCAGATGGGTTTTGCCCACGCCGCCGATAGCGTGAAGAACCCTCGGCTCAAGGAAATCTTTAGCCGTTTCTCCCTTCAGCGCGCCAAGTTTGCGGGCGAGCTTGAAAGCGAGCTTCTCGCCCTCGGCGAGAAGGAATATCACCGGGAGGGTGGCACAACCAGCGGCGCCTTGCACCGGGGCTGGATTCAACTGAAGTCCGCTTTCGTGAACGAAGACAACCATGCCATTCTTTCGGAAGCTGAGCGCGGCGAGGATGTAGCCAAAAAAGCGTACAAGGACGCCTTGGAGGCCGAGGAGCTGCCCACCCCCATACGGGAGATCGTCTCCGTTCAAGCCCAGGCGATCCAGGCGGCGCACGACGAAGTGAAGGCGCTTCGGGACGTCATGGCGCACTAAGAGAACCGGACGCCGGTCTTCTAACGCCCCGGTTAAGCTGCCGATGGTTTAAGCCTCGGCAGCACCGGCTTCTTCAAGCCTCCATGCGTGACGTCTATATTTGCGAAGCTCCGGGTGACTCTGCGGCTGGCGAGAAAATCGCGGCGTTTCTCGAGAACGAAAAGATTTCCTGCTGGCTCCCCACGCGCGATGGAGCGGGGGCTGAGGATCCCGGGATGGCGATCCAGGCGGCGATTGAAAGCTGCCCGGTGACGCTCCTCATCTTCTCGCGTGAGGCCGATGATTCGGTGCCGGTTCGCAAGCAGGTCGAGCGTGCCTTGCAGGCGGAAAAAATCCTGATCCCGCTCCGCATCGAGAACGTTGCGCCCACCGGGGCAATGGAGTCGTTGCTGCGTCATCGCTTCCGCCACGACGCGTTCGCCGGCCCGCTGGAGCGGCATCTGCCGGAACTGGTGCGCATGCTTCGCCCCCTGCTGCACCGGCTGGTGGTCAAGACGCGCGAGGCGACTTCCATTTCTCGCACCTTGCCATCGCGCTCGTCCATCGTTCGCGGGCCGGATGAGCGCAAGACCGGAGCCCTGCCCCAACCCGGCGTGACGGCCGAGCTGGCCCTCCATTTTCCCCATCCGGTGTTTGCCGGCCATCCTTCGGTCGTCGAGGTCAGGATGCGGGGTCGAAGCACCACGTTTGCGGCCAGGGTCAGGATCGCCTTGCAAAGCCTGGGCTTGAAAAAGCCGGTCATGCTGGAGCTCAAGAAATTTTCGCAGGGCGAGCACCGCCAGCAACTCGCGCTGACGCCGACGCGCTCCGGCGTCTTTCCGCTTCACGTCACCGTGATTCTCGACGACGCGAACAAGCGGCTGCAATTGCGGGGCATGCGCGACCTGCGCATCAACCAAGAGCGGCCGATGACCGATCTTGTCCGTCCCGAGGAGGTCATGGTCAACCATGCCACGGACGATCTTTTTCTCGCCCCGTCCGCCCGCGACGCGGAGGCTGCCTTGCCTGTGAGCGAGCTGCTCGCCGTCGCGGTGCCGGAAAACTTCGAGCCGCTTGCTCTCGAGCGCGACTTTGAGGTCGGCCAGTGGGCGCTCGAGGCGCTTAAGCCCGCCGGGGCGCTGGAAATTCCGCCCGAATTCGTCGACCAGGGGCAGTTCGGAACGCTCCTTCGTCTGGAGCCCGAAGTCGCATCGCCCGACCTGCCCTTTCAGGAGATCCGACTCGTGGCGCGGCTGGGTTTCACCGTGGGACGTTCGCGCGAGGATTGCGATTACCTGGCGTGGTTCTGGCCGCGCAACGACGTACACGATACCAAGACGCGTCGCATCAGCAAAAAGCACGGCACGTTTTCCCGGGACGGCGCCGCGATTACCGTGCGGAACGTCGCGGCCGGCAGCCTGACCACCTTCGACGGGCAGGATCTGACAGCCTCCGACACCCTGACCTTTCAGGGCACCGGGTCGTTGAATCTGTCCGGCATCTACGAACTCGGGGTGGTTCGCTTTCCCTCCACCCTAAGCGGCGGCAACACGGAGGCCGGGCCCGGGTCGGTAGGCTTTATCCCGCGGACGCCCAACACGCTTCCGCAGCAGGTGCTCTGGTTATGGAGTGACGGAAGTTTCGGCTCCAGTGCGGCCAATCCGCTGCGGCTGGATGTCCCTGGGCTGGCCGAGATTCAAGGCCGCTTCCACTACGACCAGGGCCTGTTCTGGATCGAGTCGGTGATCGACAATGGCGCGGTCGAGGTGAACGGACTGACGCTCGAGCGCGGATGGGTCGTGCCCCTCGCGCAGGGCATGAAGGTCCGGCTTGGGGACGCTTCGTTTTCCGTCGGGCTTGAGGCCTAAGTCGTCGGGCCCCACGGCACGCGGACGGTAAACGCGTCGTAGTTCTTCTGCGCCTGGTCGACCACATCCGGCGGCTGCACCATGGTGGCCTTCAGCGCGGTGACCTCCGACTCCACGTCCTCGATCGCCTCCCGCTTCTGCTGGCGCGTCTCGAAGTAAGGGCGATTGTTGACCACCGCGTGGCCCGTCACCGCCTTGCCGAAGAAATTGACCGCGGCGGAGAACGGATTGTTTTTGTCCGGCGATCCGATCCGGCGGTTTTCATACGCCTCCTTGCGCGCCTCGAGCGAAGCGAGTTGGTGCTTCTGCTCGGGCGTTCCCTCCTTCGCGGCGGTCAGCGCCGCGGTCACCGCCTCGAGCTGCTGCAGTTCATCCGCCACCGCCGCCTGCGTGTCGACAAAGACAGGCTGGCAGGCGATGTCCTTATTTGATTTCGCAAAGGCGCGGAAGACCTGCAGCAGGTCGGTGAGGCGCGCATGATCCGGCGCGGCATGCTCGGCGACGGAAGCGAGCGCGAGTTGCAGGTTCAACTCGGACGGATACTGCGCGACCAGCGCCTTAAGCTGCAGATACCCGACCTCCGGCGGAGCGCTCTTGCTCTGCGCGATCGCCGTGTCGATCTGTTGCTGGTATTGCGCCAGCGGCGCCTCGAACTCGCCGTTGAGACGGTCCATCGATTCCTTTTCGAAGGAGTCGTTCAGCGTGGAAAAGAGCTGGCTCGCCGTGGCCCATTTCCTGGCGTGGATCAGTGTTCGCAACTGCGCGGCGATCTGTGTCTCCGCCGTCAGCTGCCGGGTGGCGAGTTGCGTCTCCTGCGCCGAGGTGTCGATCCCGAGCGCCTTCAGCTTGGCCAGCTCGCCACTGGCGTAGGAAAGCAGATTGCCGTTCAGGTAGGTGGCAAACGCCTGGCCTTCCAGGCTGGCCAGCTCGTTCCGCTCGGTCGGGTTGAGCTGCGCGAGATCCAGTTGGCCGCGAATCACCTTCGCCGGATTCGGGCTGGCACTGGCCGCAAGGGCCAGCTCCGTTAAATCGGCGGTCACGACCTTGGTCGAATGGTCCTGGACCAGGATGCTGCCGGTGTAAGTCGGGAAGCCGGGTTTGGTCAGGGTGACTTGATACGTGCCGGCGGGCAGGGCGGGGAAGTAGTCCGGGGTCGTGCCGGTCTTCTGGACATCGTGCACGCCGTCGAGGCCGGTAAGCGTGTACTGCGCGTGGGGCGGCACGGTGTTAAGGTTCAGGTTCCCCGCGATGCGCGCCAGCATCAGCGTGCCCAGGTCGAGCTTGGCGCCGGGGGCTGCGGCCACCGTCTGGTGCAGCGGTTGGTATCCGTCCGCCGAAACGGTGACGCGATAGGTGCCCGCGGGCAGCGCGTTGAAGACCGCCGGCGTGTGTTGATCCTGCCTGCCCTCGATCTGGACAAGCGCGCCGGCTGGATTGGAATCGACGCGAAGTTCCGCAGGCTGCGTCGCAACCGGGAGCGGTGCGGCGGTCACGGGGGCGGCGACCACCGGCGCGGCGTCGACCGCCGGTGGCACTGTATCGAGCGCCGTGGCCGCGGTGGCGGCGGCGCTGGCATCCGGCACCGGAAGAGCGAGCCGGGCGGCAGTCGTCGTCGCCGGTCGCCCGTGATGGAAGAACAGGACGACACCCATCACCGCGAGCAGCGCGAGGCCGCCGGCCACAGCCAGCAGGATCGGGTTGCGAATTCCGCCCAGCCCGAGCGAAAACGCGCGGCGCAGGCTTTGCCGCTGGTCGTCAGGCTGGGGGACAGGAGCCGCGGCCGAGGTCGCCGGCGTGAAGGGAGCATTCGTCGCCTGCGTTGTGGGCGACGTGGAAAGCGCCGGCGCCAGCCGCGGCACGTCCGGCGAGGGTTTGGCGGAGACCGCCGGCAGGCGGCGCGTGGGACTAGCGGCGCGCAGCCGCTCGGCCAGCTCGGCCATGGTCGCGGGCCGCTCCTCTGGTATTTTAGCCAGGCAGGAGGCGATCGCGTCCTCCCACGCCGCCGGGATCGGATCGCCGCTCACTTCCAGTTCCTGGCGCTTGGCCGCCATCGGACGCGGGACGCTCAGGCGAATCTGGAACGGCACGTCGCCGCTGTGGAAGGGCGGCTTCCCCGTGAGCAGCTCATAGATCGTGGCGCCGAGCGCGTAGATGTCGTCGGAAGGCTTGGCCATCTCGCCGTTGAGCTGCTGCGGGCTCATGTAGGCCAGCGTGCCGCTGGAACTGCGGCGCAGGGTCAGCCGGCTCATCGAGTCCACGACACTCTGCGCGATGCCGAAGTCGGCCACCTTCATCTGCCCGCGCGCGGTGACCATGAAGTTCGCCGGCTTTAGGTCGCGATGCACCACGCCCACTTCCTCGTGCGCGTAGTGCAGCGCCTGGCAGGCCTTGATCATCCAATTGCGCAGCTCGCCGACCTCGAAGACGCGCGTCGGCTGCTCGACCCGGAGCGCGGCCAGCGTCTGCCCGTCGATGTACTCCATCGAGATCGCGGCCGCCTGCTCGTCCTTCACGAAGTCGTAGATGCGGATGATGTTCGGGTGCGTCAGCTCCAGGCAGCGGCGCGTCTCGCGCTTGAGATCGTCCAGCGCGGCCGGGTCGAAGTTGATCGCATCCGGCAGGAACTTCAGCGCCACGTCGCGCTCGAGCCGCTCGTCGTGGCTCAGCCACACAATCCCCATGCCGCCGCGTCCCAGGATGCGGCGCAGCACATAACGGTCGAAGACCCGCTGGGTGGACTCAAGCCCGCGAATCGTCGGCTCAAAGCCAAGATCGTCGGGAACGGGAATCAGCTCCGACGCCATTCGACCTCCCGGGCGGCCATGCCGCCCGTCATTGGCTCAAAAACATAAAAGCATGCCTGTGGCATGCCCCCGAAAAGCAGCGCGGGTGCCGGGAGGATCAATTGTGGCGTGAAGTTTTTCCAAACCTATTGACACGGAATGGATTACCAATCCTTTAAAGCTCTCGATCCCTAAACCAATCTGTTTGGTTTCGGCTCGAATCGGATCAAAAGTGCCTAGCGTTGGGCAAGTCACGCCGGTTGTGTGGTTTACGCTGTATTCGGAGGCGAATTTTTCACTCAGAATCTGGCGGAAAAAGACGAGAAACGAATGTGAGCGTGTCTTCAGCGGATCTGGTCCTGACCTCGGTGGTGCCGGACCGCCGCGCCGGACCGGACCTGCGATCGCTCTTCGGCGTGTACCGCACCACGCCCGCGGGCGATTTGCTCGACGCCAACGACGAGCTCGCGCGCATCTACGGTTTCCCTTCCGCCCGTGCGTTGCACGCGGCTGTGGCATCGCCGGGCTTCGCCTTTTATGCCGCCGCAAATCGGCGCGGTGAGTTTCTTGACCGGATCGAGCGTGACGGGCACGTGCGCGGATTCGAGTCGCCCATTTTCCGGGTGGATGGCCAGCCCGCGCAGATCAGCGAGCATGCCCAAGCCGTGCGTAATGGCGCCGGCGAGATCATGTTCATCGACGGTGTGGCGGAGGACGTCACTGATCGCGCGCGCCGGGAGACCGAGCGGCACGATTCCGAGGAGAAGCTGCTCACGCTCATCAGCAGCGTGGAAGACAGTCTCTGGTCGGTCGACGCCGACTACCGGCTGATCACCTTTAACGCGCCCTTCATCCGCATGTTCGTGGAGCTGACCGGCTACGTGCTCAAGGCGGGCGACCGGCTGCCGGATCTCATCCCGCGGGACTGGCGCGAGGAGGAGATCGCCTTCTACCTGCGCGCGCTGCGGGGCGAGCGTTTCGTGGTGGAGCAGCGCTACATGAGCTTCACCGGCGAGCGCTTCTACGAGCTCTCCTTCAACCCGATCCACGGTTCCGACGGCGTCAGCGGCGTCGCCGTCATCAGCAAGGACAGCACGGAGCGGCATCGGGTGCAGGTGGAATTGAAGACGGCCAAGAGCGCGGCCGAGTCGGCCAACCGGCTCAAGAGCGAGTTCCTCGCCAACATGAGCCATGAGATCCGCACCCCGATGAACGGCCTGATGGGCATGACCGACCTGCTGCTGCGCACGCCGCTGGCGCCGGACCAGCGGGAGTTCGTCAACACCATGCGCGTGAGCGGAGAATCGCTGCTCATGGTGATCAACGACATCCTCGACTTCTCGAAGATCGAGGCGGGCAAGCTCCAGTTCGAGACCATCGACTTCGATCTGCAGGAAGTGGTGGAAACAACGCTCGATCTTTTCTCCGCGCCCGCGCTGGCCAAGAAGCTGGAGCTCGGCGCGCTCACGCGGCCCGGCGTCCCCGCCCGGCTGCGCGGCGACCCCAGCCGGCTGCGGCAGGTGATCAGCAACCTCCTGAGCAACGCGGTCAAGTTCACCGAGGAGGGCGAAGTCGTGCTGACCATTGCGCCGGTGCGCCAGAACGCCGCGCGCGTCATGCTTGAATTCCAGCTGCGCGACACCGGCATCGGCATCGATCAAGCCGGGCAGGCGCGGCTGTTCGAGGCGTTCAGCCAGGCCGACGGTTCGATGGCCCGCAAGTACGGCGGCACCGGCCTGGGCCTGGCCATTTCCAAGCGGCTGGTTGAGTTGATGCAGGGCGGCATTCACGTCGACAGCGTGCCGGGCAAAGGCTCGGTCTTTACCTTCCGTGCGGAGTTTGAACAGGCACAGCACGAGTCCGCCGTCCCGGCGAAGCTGGAGGATTGGCGGGCGCTCGTCGTCTCCGGCAATCCGACCAGCCGGTTCCTGCTTGGCGAAATGCTTTCCGACCGGCAGGCGGGCTGGCGGCTGGCGTGGAATCTCGAGATGGCGCATGCGCTGATCGAGGAGGCGACGGAGAAGCCGTTCGGCACGGTCATCGTCGACCTGCCTTGCACGGCCGACGAGGTCCGGCGTCTGGCGGAGTCGATCGGCACCGGGCGCGGCGACCGCGCGGGCGTCATTGTCCTGACGCTCCCTGGGCAGCGAATCCCGGGTCTTGACGAACTGGCCGGCGTGCAGGCGGTGAGCAAGCCCATCAAGCAGCGGCGCTTGCTCGGCCTAGTGGAGACAGTCGTGCCGGTGGAGGTCCCGGCGGAGATCGAAGTGACCGCGCCCCGGGACCGCAGGGTGCGCATTCTCCTGGCCGAGGACAACACGATCAACCAGAAAGTGGCCTGCGGCATCCTGCGCAATCTCGGGCAAAGCGCCGACATCGCGGCCAACGGCGAGCAGGTCCTGGCCGCGCTGGAGACCGCCGTTTACGACGTAATTTTCATGGATTGCCAGATGCCCGTGATGGACGGTTTCGAAGCCACGCGGCGCGTGCGGGCGATGAATATCGCGCAGCCGAAGATCATCGCCATGACCGCAAACGCCCTTCCCGGCGACCGGGAACGTTGCCTGGCCTGCGGGATGGATGACTACATCACCAAGCCGATTCGCCCCGAGACCCTGCGCGAAAAGCTGGCCAGCGTGCGATAGCCGTTCACCACCGGAACCGGCCGCTGGCAGCGCTCAGCGCAAAGTCCGGCCGGGCGCGGGCGGCAGCGCGTGCGCATGGGCGGCGGCCATCATGGGCTTCTGCGATCCGGAAGGCAGCGCCGCGACCGGTGGGGTCAGCGGCCCGATCACGAAGTCGCCCACCACCGTTTTGGGGATGCCCGGGTCGTTCATCCAGCGCAGGAAATCCGTGTCGTTGGACTTGCGAAAATGAACGAACCATTTGCCGGCGAGCGCGTGATCGTGGAACCCAAAGTGCGCCAAGGGCTCGTCCGACTTCTCGTAAACCTCCTCCGGAGCGGGGCTGGAGAAATGGATGTTCTCGCCGTAGTAGACCTCGAGGCTGGGCCAGAAATGATCGGAATAGATGCCGACGGCATGCTCGCGATGCAGAGCCTCCGCCACGCCGCGCAGGCTGGAGTGCATGCCCATGCGGCTTTCCCGGCTCGGGACCTGCGTCACGGCCACGAGGTAAACCGCGGCCGCCAGACCCGCTACGGGCAGGACCACCGCAGGCCGGCGCAGCAGCGGATCGCGGCCGAGCAGGCGGGAGATTTCCAGCGCCGCCCAGGGCGCAAAGGGCAAGAGGTAAGTGGCATGCTTCGACCCGACGAAGGAGAACACGCAGAAGCCGGTCACCACGAGGCAAACGCCGGGGCTCAAAAGGCGCCGTCCGCTTTCCCAGCCCGCGCCGGACCGCTGCCGGATCAGCGCAACGAGGCCCAGAGGCCACCACGGCAGCCAGCCGAGCAGGCAGAGCGGAATGTAGTAGTAGACGGGTGCGGCGCGTCCCTCGATGTGCCCGGAAATCCGCTGCGCGAGCTCGCGATGAAAAAAGAAATGAGAAAGCGCGGGATGCGACGTGAGGACGATGACGTACCAGGGAATCGAGAAGAGGATGACGAGCGGCAGAAGCAGAGGCAATTTCAAGGCGCGGCGATCCTCCAGATCGCCCGCCGCATAGACGTAAATGGCGAGGCCCAGCATGGGAACCAGCACGGGTGTGGCCTTGGTCCAGCCCGCCAGGGCCCAAAAAACGACCTGCAGCATCCAGAAGGCGAAGCGACCCTGGCGCGCCCGCGTCTCCGCCCAGGCCGCAACGGCCAGGCTGCACCAGCCAGTCAGCAGCATGTCGCAGGAAAGAATCCGGCCCCACAGCCAGATTTGGAAAAGCGTGCCGGCCACCAGAACGGCGAGCCACGCGGTCGGCGCATCGTAGCGCCGAAAGGCCATCCACCCCACCCCGGTCAGCGTCAGCAGGGCCCCCAGAAAGGAGGGCAGGCGCGCGCCCCATTCGTTGACGCCCAAGAGCTTATAGCCCAGCGCGGACACCCAATAAGTCAGCGGGGGCTTGTCATAGTGGCCCACGTCCGCGAGCTGCGGCTCCCACCAGGGATGGTCCATTTCCAGCGCTTCGAGGGCGATGTTGGCGTATCGGCCTTCGTCCGGTTCGTTCAGGCCGCGCGTGCCCAGCTGAAAGAGGAAAATGGCGACAAGAAAGCCGATTAACAAAACCCAATGGCTTATCCGGCTGCCAAACGTAAACACCGTGCGATGTTGCCCAAAACGATCCAATTAGGAAGTTTGAAAAGACTTTAGGGAAATGAAAGCAACCCACTTAGAAGCGGTCCGTTGGCCACACGGCCGATGAGAGTCGGGGCGGGCGGCACCGCCGGCTGTCGCATCCGCTATTTCCTTGAACGGAGCAGGTACGGGTGGCATCACACTAGGATGACACGCTCATGCCTGGCTTTTGCCGTTCTTTGGCTGGGCTGGGCACTCGCCGCGGAGGCATTCAGTTGGCAAACGGCGACGGCCCGCGGGCGCGATTACGTCACGCTGCAGTCGTTCTGCCAGTTCTATAATTTCGGCTACGCCAACCCGGGCGGAAATACCGTATTCGATGCGCGCAGCCCGAACCACGCCGTCCGTTTTAAGATGGGCAGCCCGGACACCTATCTGGATGGCGTCCATTATGTCATGAGCTTTCCGGTGGAACTGGGCGATCACGACTGGCTGGTCTCGCGCATGGACGTGATCAAGCTTTTCGACCCCGTTTTGCGGCCGCAGGAGATCGCCGGACGGCACACCATCCGCGGCGTGGTGATCGATCCCGGCCACGGCGGCACCGACAACGGTGCGACCAGCCGGCTTGGCGCGGAGAAAAACTACACCCTCGACACTGCCTACCGCCTGCAGGCGCTGCTCAACAACGCCGGCATCAAGACGGTCATGACGCGGCGCAACGATGTCTTTGTCGATCTGTACGAGCGCGCGCACATCGCCTCGCTTTATCCCGACTACGCCTTCGTCAGCATCCATTTCAACTCGGCCTCGCCGGAAGCGAGCGGCCTGGAGACCTACTGCCTGGCCCCGCGCGGCGCGGCCTCCACCTCCTCGAGCTACCTCACGCGGGCGGACATCCAGGAACTCCCCGGCAACGACGACGACGCGCAAAACATCCTGCTCGCCTCCGCCGTGCATTCGGAAATCATCCGGCTCAATCCCGGCGACGTTTCGGCCGACCGCGGCGTCAAGCGGGCGCGCTTCGTCGTCATCAAGGCCAACCTGTTGCCGGCGATCCTGGTGGAGGGCGGATTCGTCTCCAACCGCATGGAATCGGCGCGAGTCAATTCGCCCGGCTACCGCCAGGCGCTGGCGCAATGCGTTGCGCGGGGCCTGATCAAGTTTTCCAACGTCATGGGCGGGCGCCATATGTCGATGCCGGACGGGCTGGAAATGTCGATGGCGCCGCGGGCCACGCCGGTTCCCGTGCCCGTCGCGATGGGAAAGCCGGCAATCCCTCCCGCCGGTAAGCTGTCCCCGGGCAAGACCGCTCCGGGCCCGCTTTCCACCACGGGCAAGAAGTCGAAAAAGAAGAGCAAGCTGGCGAAGAACGGCAGGTCCTCCGTTTCCGGGGCGACTGCCTCGTCGCTCGCCCCGATCTCGCCCGTGGCCCCCCAGACCGCCCCGCCGGAGCGGGCGGACACGGGCGAAGGGTCGAAGGGCGGTGCGTCGTCGCTGGGGCTCTCGGAAGGAGCGGTCCCCGCGCCCACGCCGGGAGCGGAGAAGGCGGCCCCCGAACCCGACGAACCGCCGACCGGCAACACCGAGGCCCACGCCATGGGCAGCGGCACCAACGCGCCAACCGCGCGCGAGCCATGAGCGCGGCCCGGCAGGCGATCGGGGCCTTTGACTCGGGCGTGGGCGGTCTGACGGTCGTCCAGGCCATGCGGCAGTTGCTTCCCGCGGAGGACATCCTCTATCTCGGCGACACCGCGCGGGTGCCCTACGGAAACAAATCGCCCGAGACGATCGTGCGCTACTCGCTGGAGAACCTGGCCTTCCTCAATCGCCACCGGGTCAAGGCCGTGGTCGTCGCCTGCAACACGGCCTCGGCCCACGCGCTCAGCCGCCTGCAAAAGGTGGCCGACGTGCCGGTCATCGGCGTGATCGAGCCGGGTGTGCAGGCCGCGCTGGCCGCCACCCGCAACGGGCGCATCGGCGTGGTCGGGACGCAGGGCACTATCGCCAGCGCCGCGTACCAGGACCTGCTGCGCCACCTGCGACCCGATGCGCAGATCACCGCCGTGGCCGCTCCCCTGCTCGTTTCGCTGGTGGAAGAAGACTGGCTGCAGCACGCGGCCACGCGGATGATCCTGGAGGATTATCTCGCGCCCATGCGCCGCGCGGGCGTGGACACGGTGGTTTTGGCCTGCACCCATTATCCGCTGCTCAAGCCGCTGGCCCAAGCCGTGCTCGGGCCGGACGTCGTGCTGGTCGACTCGGCCCAGAATGCCGCCGCGGCGCTCGCCCGCGTCCTGGTGGAGCGCGGCCTGGAGGCGTCTCCAGACGGCAAGCCCGGCACCATCACGATCTGCACCACCGATGTCCCCGCGCAATTCACCCGCCTCGCGGAGCGGTTTCTCGGCGGCAAGGTGGGCACGCTCAGCCAAGTTTCGGTAGAATAGAGCGGACGGCCTTCTTTCTTATGAGACAATCGCGACCCTTATGTTCCGGCTCCTCAATCTCATCTTCTTCTCCTCGCTATTCGGCATCATAGCCGAGGCCCAGTCCGCCCCGATCTACAAAAACCCGAGCGCGAGGGTCGACCAGCGCGTGGCTGACCTGATGTCGAAGATGTCGCTGCAGGACAAGGTCGATCAGCTCCATTCCAACGACGGGGTCGGGAAAAACTTCAGCCACGGCGTCCCCAAGCCGGACGGCCTCAAGGCCTCGGTGGGTAACGGATTGGGTGAGCTGGTCAGCCTCCAGCTCGGTGTCGACGATGAGATCGCGATTCGTAACGCGATTCAAAAATATCTCCTGGAACAAACGCCGCTCGGAATCCCGGTGATCTTTCACGGCGAGGCCTGTCACGGCCTGGCCTATAACGGGAGCGGGCAGACCTCGTATCCGGTTCCGCTCGGCCTGGCCAGCTCGTGGGACGAGCAGCTCTATCACGACGTCTATACCGAAGTGGCGCTGGAAGCCCGGACGCGCGGCTTGACGCAGGTGCTGGCGCCCGTCCTCGATATCGACCGCGATCCGCGCTGGGGCCGCACCGACGAAACCATGGGTGAGGACGGCTACCTCAATGGCCGGCTCGGCATCGCCACAGTGGAGGCCTTTCAAGGCAGCGCGAACGGGACCATCGACGACCAGCACGTCGCCGTCACGCTCAAGCACTTCGTGGGTCATGGCGAGCCGCAGGAGGGCAGCAACACCGCCCCGGCCAATTTTCCGCCGCGTATCCTGATCGATGAGCATGCCTTGCCCTTCCGCATGGTCATCGCCGCCGCCAAGCCCGCCGCGGTCATGATGTCCTACAACGAGGTGGACTCCGTGCCCAATCACATCAACACGTGGCTGATCCAGGATGTGCTGCGAAAGCAACTCGGCTTTCAGGGGCTCGTCGTCTCCGACTATGACGCCATCAAAAACGTGTGCGATGCACAGCACGCCGCCCGGGACCACGCGGATGCCGCCGCCAAGGCGATCAACGCGGGCATGGAGGTGGAATTTCCAACCGAGGCCACGTTCGGCGCGCTGCCCGACTTGGTGCAAAAAGGCGTGGTGAAGGAGGCCACCCTCGACGCGGCGGTCGCGCGGATCCTCGCCCTCAAATTCCGGCTTGGCCTCTTCGATAACCCTACCCCCCTCGACGTCGCCAAGGCCAAGGCTTTGCCCCAGTTGCAATCAACCAAGGACCTCGCCCTGCGCGCCGCGCGGGAATCGATCATCTTGCTGAAGAACAAGGACAACATCCTGCCGCTCGACAAAAGCCGGTACCACACCATCGCCGTGGTCGGGCCCAATGCCGACGCCTGTAATCTCGGGGGTTATGCGGGCCAGCCGCTTTACACGGTCAAGCTGATCGATGGCATCAAGGAGAAGGTGGGCGCCGCCTCCCAGGTTTTGTACGCGCAGGGCTGCGCCATCGATCCCAAACACCCGGATGATCCGGAAGATCAGAAACGCATCGCCGCCGCGGTTGAAATCGCCAAACAGGCGGACCTCATCATCCTGGCCATCGGCGACAACTCCAGCATCTGCGAGGAGACCTGGCCGGGACGCAATGGCGACCGTACCTCACTCGACCTCTACGGCAAGCAGCAGCAGTTGGCCGACGCGATGTTCGCGCTGGGCAAGCCGGTCGTTGTCTATCTCATGAACGGCCGACCCATTTCCATGCCCGAAGTCGCCGGCAAGGCCGATGCCATCCTGGAGGGCTGGTCCATGGGCCAGGAGACGGGCCACGCCGCCGCGGACATCCTCTTCGGCGACGTCAATCCGTCGGGCAAGCTCACGATCACGATTCCTAAATCGGTCGGCAATCTGCCCTGCTACTACGACTCCAAGCCCTATGATGCCGGTCCGCGCTTCATTAATGACGACAACAAGCCTCTCTTCCCGTTCGGCTTCGGCTTGAGCTACACCACGTTCAGCTATTCACCACCCAAGCTGGCCAGCGATTCAATCACCGCCACGGGCCAGACCAGCGTTAGCGTCAACATCACCAACACGGGAAAGGTGGCCGGCGACGAGATCGCGCAGATGTACGTCCATCCGCACTACAGCTCGGTCACCCGCCCGGTGAAAGCGCTGCGCGGCTTTGCGCGCGTCCACCTCGAGCCGGGTGAGACCAAGACGGTCACCTTTCCCATCACGCCCGATCTTCTCTCCTACCACGACATCAACATGAACTACGGTGTCGAGCCCACGGACCTCGATGTCATGGTCGGGCCATCCTCGGTCGAGACGCAAAACGTCGTCCTGAAGATCACGCCCTCGAGCTAGGAGGGCGTCCACCCCGCCCCGTCACGGGTGCGTGGGCGTGCCGAGATTGTTGCTGATGACGATGTACTCGGGTCCGCCCGCCGGCAGCTTGGCGTAACGATGAAAGGGGAAGGTGTCCGGCAGGTTCGTCCCGTAAACGATGTTCATCCATTCCTTCATCTCGCCGGAGGTCAGGTAGGTGGCCGGCTTGCTCAGGGTCACCGGACTGAAGAAGACGAAGGCGCACTCATTGATGTTGTCGTTGATGTTTGCGAAATCGGCGATGCTTTCCGGCAGCCAGATGGAAGCGCGGTCGCCGTACCACGCGGTGGCCCAGGGCATGTCGGTCGCCACCCATTGCGTCGGCGTGGAGAGCCGGCTGACAAAGGAGATGTAGGGCGGCAGATAGGGCGGATAGTTGTAGTAGGCGTAGTTGACCGCGGAGAGCGTCAGCAGCATGGGCGCGAGGCAGAGCGCCAGGGTGGCCACCACGATGCTGAGGGTGAGCACGGGCAACTGCGTGATGAGCCGGTCCAGCAGGGTGAAGAAGAACGCCGTGCCGATGATGATCATCGAGGGCAGGAGCACCACGACCAGGTTCCAGGAACCGAACGGCTCCGGGTTCGCGTCGGCCAGGCTGCTCATCGCCACCAGCGCAAAGGCGCTGCCCACCACGAACCAGCGGAAGGATTGCACGCGGGGCCGGCGGAATTGGTGGAGGATGGCCGCGGCGAAGAGCAGCACCATGGGGTTCGACCCCAGCAAGTCCCAACCGCGCTGGAAATACCAGAGAAAGCCGGAGCATTCCTTGTCGATGCTGGCACCGAAGAGCGCCGCGTAGCTCGGGATGGTCGGATTGCAGAAGATCTGGTTCCCCGTGTAGTCCCCCTGGCCGTAGAGACCCCAGGTGAGGGTCGAGCCAAGCGGGTTGCCACACGACCGGTACCAGTGCAGGAACCAGGGCAGTGTCATCAGCGCGGCCACGCCGGCGAAGATCGGCAGGAAGAACCAGTTTCGCCGCTGGAAAAGACCGAAGTAGACCAGCACCGGCAGGGTCAGCGCCAGCATCGGCAGGCAGAAAAGGCAGATCAGCCCGAAGAGCACTGACACCGCCGGCAGAATGAGCCACGCGCGATTGAACGGAAGCGGCTCGTAGCCGAACGGCTCCTCCGCCACGCGATACAGCTCGATCAGGCCCCAGAAAAGGAGTGCGACCAGAAAAAAGAGCAGGTCGACCGGCGTCGCCTGCAAAGAGAACTTCCAGACAAAATCGGAGAAGATAAAGACACAGGACGCCATCCACGCCACCCGCTGGTCGAACAGCCGCAGGGCCATGACGAACATCACCGCGGCCGTCAGCAGGATGAACACGTGGTTGATCAGCGGCAGCCAGCGATCGCCGGAAAAGATGTGGGCGCCGCCGATGGCCGCGTCGAAATCGATCCGCTCGAGCTTGTAGAAAGCCGCCAGGAGGATGGGATAGCCGGGCGAGTTATACGTGTCCGGAATGGCGCGGATGTAGCCCGGCGGATAGGTGGAGGCGGGAAAGAGCTCGGCCTGCCCCCGTTTCGCCTCGAAGCGGGCGATCTGGTTGACCGCAAACGGGCGCAGGAAAAATGTTTCGAAGACGTGGGAGCGGGCGAGCTGGCGGGCCAGCTGCGCGTTGTCCATCGACTGCGCGTCTCCCAGCCCCTTGTAGACCTTGAAATTATAGAGCCCCACCAGCCCGGCAAACACGATCAGCAGCGGGATCAACCGCACCAGCGGCCGTCCTTCACCCACCTCCACCTGATAAAAAACGGCCGCCAGTAGTTTGTTCATGAAGACGTGTCGCGAACGACCTGCTCAGGCGGAAAGCCGGTAGGTCTTGAGTTTACGATGCAGGGTGCGGCGGCTGATGCCGAGCAATTTGGCGGCCTCGGTCACGTTGCCTTCGGTTTGCTGCAGGGCGGCCTGGATGAACGTGCGTTCCATCTCCTCGAGATTGAGGCTGGCCCGTCCTCCACCGGGACCGACACCGCCGGGCCGCGCCGGGGAAAGCGGCTGGCCGGTCAGGCGGGGCGGCAGGTCGCGCACGCCGATGCGCTCACCGCGGCAGAGCGCCACGCCGTGCTCGATGGCGGCGCGCAGCTCGCGCACGTTGCCGGGCCAGTCGTAACGCGCCATTGCCTCCTGCGCGTCGGGGGTCAGGCCGACGATCTTGCGGGCATTCTGCCGCGCGAATTCGGTGAGGAAGGCGTTGGTCAGAAGCGGAATATCCTCCCGGCGCTCGCGCAGCGGCGGCAGGTGAATGCGCACCACGTCAAGGCGGTAGAAGAGATCGTCCCGGAACTTGCCCTCGCGCACGAGCGCCTCCAGGTCCTTGTTCGTCGCCGCGACCACGCGCACATCGACCGTGATGGAATGATTGCTGCCCACGCGCTGCACCGTCCGCTCGCCCAGGGCCCGCAGCAGCTTCACCTGGATCGCCGGATCGATCTCGCCAATCTCGTCGAGAAACAGCGTGCCGTGATTCGCCTCCTCAAAGCGGCCGACCCGGCGCTCCGTCGCGCCGGTGAAGGAGCCTTTCTCATGGCCGAAGAGCTCGCTTTCGAGCAACTGGGGCGAGAGCGCCGCGCAGTGCACGGGCACAAAGCGTCCGTCGCGCCGCGTGCTCAGCCGGTGCAGCGACTGCGCGATCAGTTCCTTGCCCGTGCCGCTTTCGCCCTCGATGAGCACGGCCGCCTGCGTGGGCGCGACCTGCCGCACGCGGTCGTAGATTTCCACCATGGCGGGAGAGTTGCCGATCAGTTTTTCCAGGCCGAATTTCTTGTCCAGCTCCTGCCGCAGCTGGCGATTCTCGGATTCCACCTTCCGCGAGCGCAGGGCGCGGCCGAGGACGACCTCCAGCTTCTCCAGATCCAGCGGCTTGGTGATGTAGTCGTAAGCGCCGCGCTTCATCGCCTCCACCGCGATCTTCTCCGAGCCGTAGGCGGTCATGAGAATGCAGACCGGCGCATGCGGCAGCGCCTGCGCGCGCTTGATCAGGTCCAGCCCTTCCGTGCCGCCGGTCAGGCGCAGGTCGGTGAGCAGTAGATCGACCGCCTGGCTTTCCAGCAGGTTCAACGCGCTGTCGGTGTCCGGCGCGAGGTAGATGTCATACTTGCCGTCGAAGTAGCGCCGCAGGCCGTCGCGCGTGTTCTTTTCGTCCTCCACCACCAGGAGGACGGGCAGGTTGTCCGTCAGCTCGCTCACGGCCGGGAGGTGGGTTCGTCGCCGCTGCCGAGCAGCCGCACCCGCCGCTCCGCCAGGGGCAGGAGTATGCGCGCGGTGGTGCCGCGGCCCGGCTGGCTGAGGAGTTCCAGGTGGCCGCCATGCTCGTGCAGGATGCGCTGGACGATGAAGAGCCCCAAGCCGGAGCCGGTCTTCTTGCGCGTGAAATAGGGCTCGGTGATGTGCGCCATGTCCTCGCTGGAAATACCCGTGCCGTTGTCTTCGAAGGAGATCTCCAGCTGCGTGTCGGTACGCGAGGTGGCCACCCGCAGGATGCCGCCGTGGTTGAGCGCTTGCACGGCATTTTTGATCAGGTTGTAGAACGCCTGCTTGAGCTGGTCGGGATTGGCCGGGATGGGCGGCAGGCCCTCCGCGAGCTCCTCCTGCACGATGACGTCGCGGTCCTTGATTTCCGGTTCCAGAAAGCGCAGCGACTCGCGCACCACGTCGTTGATGCCGACCATGGTGCGGGTCGCGTGCGCGGGCCGCACCGCGCCGAGAAACTGGCTGATGATCGTGTCCAGCCGCGTCACCTCTGCCCGGGCCACGCGCACCGACTCGAGCAGGTCCTTCGCGTCCGGCCCGTCGCCGCGCCGGCGCAGGTCGCGCTCGAGCAGCTGGAGATGAATGTTGAGCGAATTGAGCGGGTTGCCCAGCTCGTGGGCCACCCCGGCGGCGAGCAGCGTGACGGCGTTGAGCCGCTCCGACTCGATCACCTCGCGCGCCTGCTCCCGGCGCGCCGTCTGGTCGTGGAAGATAATGGCATAGCCGAGCAGGTCCTCCTCGTCGTCGCCCAGCGGCACGAGATAGAAATTGAGATAGCGCTGCTGCGGGTAAAAGACCTCCAGCTCGCGGTTGACCACCCGGCCCGCCGCGAGCAGGGAGGGCCAGTCGAGTTCCTTGAGATGCTGCGCCATCGACGAGCCGAGCGCCTTGGCCGGGTCGAGGCCGAGCAGCCCGGTCACCGCGTGGTTCAGGTATTGGATGCGCCCGCGCGCATCGACGACCACAATGCCTTCCTGCAGCGTGTTGAAGATCGTCTCAAAGAAGCCCTTTTCCTTGCTCAGCCGCTGCAAGTACGCCTGCAGATCGGCCTGGCCGACGCGGTCGAGCCGGGTCAACAGCTTGTCGAGGAAGGTGTTTTTCACGGCAAGCTCGCTCCGCGGGAGAGGGGAAGTCTAGAGCCAATGCTTGCGCTTGAGCCAGAGAATCAGGCCGGCCGTCATCACGATATTGGCGATGACGGCAACCAGGTACGCATAGGGCATCTTGTACTCGGGCATGTCGGCGAAGTTCTGGCCGTACCATGTGCCAATGATGACCGTCGGGGTGGTGATCGCCGTCAGCAAGGTCAGCACCTTGATGATCTCGTTGGTCTCGTAGGAGGCCTTGTTGAGGAAGACGTCGAGCGTGAGGTAAAGCTGGTCGCTGAGGCTGGCCGCGGTGGCGTCGATGCGGTTGAGGTTGGACTGCAAGTCGCGGAAGTAGGGCAGGAGGATGGGCCGGATGAGCTTGAACTCGCCGCGGGCGATGCGGTTGACCACGTCCCGCTGCGGCCGGACGATCTCCTGCAGATGCTGGACCTCGGCCTTGCGCGCGCGGAATTCCTTGATCACGGTCGGCTCGGAATGCTTGGCGACGAAGACAGTGTCTTCCAGCGCGTGAATCTCCTGTGTGAGATCGTTCAGCACCGGCTGGTAGGCGTCCACCATGGTATCGAGGAGAAAGTGGGCCAGGCGGTCCATGCCGCGCGTGATGGCGGCCGGGTTCTTCTTCACCCGCTCGATGGTACTGGTGACCATGGAGAGCGGCTCCGTGTGACTCGTGACCAGAAAGGTCTTGCCGATGAAGAAATCGAGCTCGCTGGTTCGGAACTGGTCGGCGCGGCTGAAGGCCACCGCGTGCATGACGAGGTAGAGATAGTCCTCGTAGTCCTCGATCTTCGGATAGATGCTTTCCGACATCGCATCCTCGATCGCGAGAGGATGGAACTGGAAAACTTCCTCCAGGATGCGCTTGCTTTCCTCGGGCGTGGGCTGGGCGAGATCGACCCAGATGAGCAGGCCCTTGTCGGACCGAACCAGGCGCAAGGCATCGGCATCCAAATCGGATCCAACCAATTTACCATCGTTAAAAACAAAGGAGTTGATCATAACAGATGGTGAGGCAGGCCGAAAAACGCCGATACTTAAGTCCTAAGCCTGTGACGTTCCAACATGCAAGAGCTTTCACGTCGCGACTATAAAAAGAGAAAAGAACCTTGCCACAAACCGAAAACAGGCTTTGATGGGCGCACTATGTCGCGGAGCTTGGTTCTCACGTTATTTGTCGGGATCGTCTTCGGCAGATGCGCGTACGGTCTTGATACATCACAGACCCAGATCGGCTCCCCCAGCTCGGCCGCGCCCGTGACGCCTACGGCGACCGGTGGAGCAACAGGTACGGTTTCCACGGCCACGACCGCTCCAGCGGGTACCGGCACGCTGGCCGATACCTTGACCGACCTGAAACGTTTTTTCACGGTGACAGCCGATGTGCGTGAAGAATACGACGACAACATCTACACCTCCAACAGCAACAAGGTCGCAAGCTTGAAGGAGGAGATTTCGCCCTCGATCCTTTTCAGCTACCCGATGGAAAACAGCACGTTCGACGCCCGGTACACGGCAGGCTTCACGTACTACAATCATTCGCCAAGTGACAATCATGTCGACCAGGACCACGACATCGTCCTGCGGTACAACCACTCTTTCTCCGACCGCTTCAACCTCGATGTGCGCGACAACGCGGGATACCACGTGGATCCGGCGCTGCTCGACAACATCGGTACGGTGAATCGGGATGGCGCCTATTACGACAATATCCTGACCGGGGAGTTCACCGCCCAGTGGACGCCGCTGTTCGGCACGGTCACCAGCTACTCCAACGCGTTCATTTACTACGAGAATGGCGATATCGGGATAAGCCAGGACAGTGATGAGAACACGGTTTCCCAAGACTTCCGCTTCGCCTTCTGGCCGACGGTGACCTTTGCCGCAGGGATCATCTACGACAACATCGATTATTTCTACTCCGACCGCGGTTATTCCAATTACACCGGCGATGTGGGCCTCGACTGGCAGGCGCTCCCCAGCCTGTCGCTCGGTTTCCGGGTCGGCGGCTCGGTGGCGACCTTGTCCCAGGGCGGCGGTACCCAGGAAAATCCGTACGCCAGCGCCAACCTCAACTGGCAGCTGGGCGAGCGCAGCCGCTTCATCGCCTCCTACGTGCATACCGTCACCCCGACCGACTTCCAGAGTGCGGATGCGGAGGTCTCCGACCGGATCACGGGAAACTTCCTCTATAACGTCACGCCGGATATCACGACCCATTTCGAAGGCGATTTCACCCATGCCAATTATGCCAGCGAGGATCTCAACCCCTCCGGCGGTACGGTCAACAGCTTCAGCGAGAACATCGCCGCGTTTGATACGGGTGTCACATATCACTACAATCAGTATCTGGATTTCGAGTTGGGCTACATTTTCAGCATCGTCGATTCGCAGGAACAGTTCCGCAACTACACGCGAAACCAGGTTTATGTCGGCGTGCGGGGCACTTATTGAACTTGGTTCGGCAAGTGCTAACCTAGCCTAGCGTCGCTTTCCCCGCTGGTTGACCGTGTATGCCCCAACCCGAGCCCTCCCTTCATTTTAACGAGTATTTTCGGATCATCCGCAACCGGCTGTGGGTGATCTTCACCATCTTCGCGCTCACGATGGTGACGGGTATATACGTGACCGAGCAGGTCCTGCCCAAGACCTACACGGCCACCGCCAAGATACGGATCCAGAGCTCCCAGATCATGGTTGCGCCGTCCATCGGCGGCGGCGATGTCAATGCCGACACCGCGATCAACTCGATGGAATTCCAGACTGAGTATGAACGCATCACCTCCCCGGCAGTGCTCGACCCGGTGATCTCCAAGCTGGGACTCGACAAGATCTGGGCCAAGCGCATTTACAAGTCCGCGACGGACAAGGTGTCGGCGCAGGACGCGCGTTCGTACCTGACGAGCATCCTCGGCGTCAACTTTCACCACGGCACCAACCTGGTGGAAATCTCCGCGCGCAGCGAGCTTCCGGAGGAAGCGCAGGCCATTGCCAATGGCGTGGTCGATTCCTACAAGCAGTTGCGTGACAGTGAGCAGGCCGGCCGGAGTTCCACCGGCGCGGACACGCTGCGCGAGCAGATCGCCGATCAGCAGAAGGTCGTGGATCAGGCCAAAGAAAACCGCGAAAAGATGCGCACGGCGCTGTTGGCCAAGCATATCGTTCTTAGCCAAGGCTCGGAAGAGGACGGCAGCCTGCAAAATACGCGGCAGGAAGAGCTGCAATCGCGGCAGCACGATCTCCTGGAAGCCCAGCAGGATGCGGATCATCGCCGGGTTCTCTACGACAGCACCAAGAATCTTTCCGATGCGGAATTCGTGGCGACTCTGGAGGGCATGCAGCGCGCGCCGAGCAACCTGACCTCCCTGCAAACCGACATCCTGAATCAGGAGAGCACGGTCAAGAATTTGCTGCAGCAGGGCTTCGGTCCGGACAATGTGCGCGTGTTGGCGGTCCAGGCGCAGTTGGCCCAGGAAAATCAACAGTACGCCACGTTGATCGCCGGCGCCCGGCGCGCCTTGATGATCGATTCGCAGATGGCTGACTCCGCGGTCAAGGATCTGCAGCAGAAGGTGAACGACCTCGAAACGCAGGTCAGCACCGACCAGACGGGCGCCATCGCGCCGTTTTCCGACGCGGACCGCGAGTACAAGCGCCAGCAGACGCTGCTCGACACGCTCAACATCCGCCTGAAGGAAACGCTGAGCGGCGCGCCCCTCCTGGAAAGCCCGGTCAAAATCATCTCCAACGCGGACCTCCCCGATTATCCCAGCTCGCCCAATGTGGACCTAAACATTGCGCTGAGCGCGGGCGCAGGCCTGTTTTGCGGCGTGGTCGTCGCGTTCCTCATTGAGTATCTCGACACCAGCGTCAAGACGATGGCCGATGCGGAACAGTTGCTCGGCCTGCCAGTGCTGACCATTATCCCGAACAAGGGCGGTCCGATGCCGCTGACGCAGCAGACCGCGCGTTTGCCCCACGCCGAGGGCTACCGCATCCTTCGCGCGAAACTCAATCTCAAGGTGCAGAACGGTCTTGGGCCTTGCGTCACGATGCTGAGCGGCGGCCCGGGTGAGGGCAAGTCGACCACGATCTACAACCTGGCCATCGTCTGCGCCCAGGCCGGCCAGTCGGTCATCCTCGTGGATTGCGATCTGCGCCGTCCCACGCTGCACGACCTGCTCGACGTCCCGAACGACCGCGGCGTCAGCAGCTATCTGCGCGGCGAAGGCGATTGCCTGGAGTTTATCCAGCAGACCTCGATGCCGAAGCTCCATGTGCTGACCGCGGGCGAGACACCGATCGCCGAGATCGGCAACTTCTCCGCCGACAAGATCCGGCAGATGCTGGACGAGTTGAAGCAACGCTACGATCTCGTGTTGATCGACTCCCCGCCCGTGCTCGGCATCAGCGACGGCTCAATCATCGCGCGCGAGGTGGACTATGTCATCCTGGTCGTGCAGCATCGGCGCTACCCGCGCGAAATTTCGCTGCGGGCCAAGCGCGCGGTGGAAGAGGTGCACGGCAACGTTGTCGGCATGGTCCTCAACGCCGTCGCGGTGAAAAGCGACGACTCCTATTATTACTACAGCAGTTATGGCAGCTACTATCAGAAGGACGGCACCAAGAAACGTCGTCGGAAAAAGAACATCCCCGAGCACACCAACGGAACTCCTCCCGGCGAGCAGGGCGCTCTGCGGGTCGGTTCGCAGGACAGCGAGGAATTTTAACCCGTTGAAAGCGCTCCCCCTGCTCGGGATTCTCCTGGGCTCCTTCCTTCTTTCCGGCTGCATGGGCGGCGGCGGCAGCTCGGCCACCCCGATGCCCAGTGCCAGCACCGCGCCTTCCGACGCCATGCGGGTCGGGGACAAGATCACCATCACCCTGGCCGGCGTCCCGCAGGGCGAGGAGTACGTGCACGAATATCAGATCCCTGACTCCGGCGAGGTCACCGTGCCCAACCTCACGCAAAGCTTCCACGCGGTCGGCATCCGGCCAGGCGAACTCGCCGGCGAAATCTCCACCGCTTACCGCGACTCCCATATCTACACCAACCCGAACGTGACCGTCATTCCCGAGGAACGGTACGTGAACGTCTCGGGGGACGTCCGGTCCCCCTCGCGGGTCGTTTACACGCCGGATTTGACGCTTCTGGGTGTGATTAGCGCCGCGGGCGGCTTCGACGAATACGCCGACAAGCACCGCGTCCGCATCGTGCGCGGAACGCAGCTCTTCATCGTGGATGCGCAGAAGGCGACGACCACCCCGGGCGGCGACGTCCTGGTCTATCCCGGCGACCAGATCACGGTTCCGCGCACCATATTCTAGCCCGGCCGGATTTCCTCGCCGGGGCGTGCGGTATGAGTGTCCGTCCTTTTCTTCTTTTCGCGGCCGTCGCCTTGGTCGCCGCGCTCACGGGCTGTTCGCATCCGGCGCCCGCCGAGGAGCAGGCGCAGGTCCAACAGGCCTTTGATGGCTTCAAGGACCAGATTGCGCTCGATCATGCCAGGGCCGCGCTGGATTGCCTCGATCGCGCCACCCTCGCCTACATCCAGTCCGCCGCCACGCGGCCGCCCTCGAGCGACGAACCGGCCACCGACCTTCTGATTCGCCGCGCCCTCGAGAAATTCGAGCAGGGTCCCATCACGCCGGGCATTGACCTCGCCGACCCGCTCCAGCGCCTCCTCGACCAAGGCATTCTGCGCCCCGGCGATCTCGATCCTCTCACGCTCGGTCCCGTCACCCTCGATAACGATGGTCGGGCCGCCCGGGCCGAGGCGCTTTGGCATGGGAAGCCGACCACGCTGCCGATCGTGTTTCGGCGCGAGGACAATCGCTGGAAGATCGACCTGCTCAACCTGCTGCCCTTCGCAGCTTCCGCGCTGGTGATGGACCGCGCCATCAAACGCGAGACCGAGGATGAGCAGATCGCGCGGCTGGTGGGCGCGCTGCCCAATCCCTAGGCTGTCTTTCACCATGCTCGCCAAACGGGTCATCCCCTGTCTCGATGTCCATGCCGGCCGCGTCACGCGCGGGCAGCAATTCGGTCGCGCGGAGGAAAACGGCCTGCGCAACGTCGGCGACCCGGTCGAGCTTGCGCTGCGCTACAACGAGCAGGGCGCCGACGAGCTCGTATTTTTCGACATCACCGCGTCGTCGGAAGGCCGCAAGTCGATCCTCGACGTGATCGAACGGACGGCCGACCGCTGCTTCATGCCGCTCACGGTCGGCGGCGGCGTGCGCACCACCGACGACATGCGCGCGCTCCTCCGGGCGGGCGCGGACAAGATCAGTCTCAACTCCGCGGCCCTGGCGCGGCCAGAGATCATCTCCGAGGGCTCCGCCGCCTTCGGCGCGCAATGCATGGTCGTCTCCATCGACGCGAAGAAGACCGGGCCGGACGAGTGGTCGGTCTTCTCGCACGGCGGCCGCGAGCGCACCAAGTGGGAGGCGCGGGCCTGGGCGGCGCGCGCGGTGGAGCTCGGCGCGGGCGAGATCGTCCTCAACAGCATCGACGCGGACGGCATGTCGACTGGCTACGACCTCGTCATCACCCGTCTGATCAGCGAGGCCGTACCCGTGCCGGTGGTGGCGAGCGGCGGTGCGGGCGAACTGGCCCACTTCGCCGCCGTGGTGGACGAGGGCAGGGCCGACGCCGTGCTCGCCGCCAGCGTCTTTCACTACGGCAAATTCACCATCGGGCAGGTGAAGGATTACCTGGCCGAGCACCACATCCCGGTGCGGCGCTAGGTCCGCGGCGCTCCGGCCCAAACCCACCTTGTAAGGGCCCCGCCTTCGGCCTAAGGTTCGTCTTCATGTTCCGTTACGCCAACAGGATGGGAATGCGCTTCCTGCGCATGCTGCAAATGGCGGGGCAGATCGTCTTCCTCTTCCTCGACATCATGCGATGTCTCTTCCGCTATCCCATCCGCATGAACCTGCTCATCCAGCAGCTCGATTTCATCGGCGGCAAGTCGCTGCCGGTGGTGATCATCACGGGCAGCTTCATCGGCGCCGTCTTCGCCGCGCAGACGGAATTCCAGTTCCGCAGCCTCGGCCTTGCCTCGGGCGTCGGTCCGGTGGTCGCCATCGCCATGTGCCGCGAGCTGGGTCCGGTGCTCTGCGCGCTGATGATCGCCGGCCGGGTCGGTTCCGCCATGGCGGCGGAGCTGGCCACCATGAAGATCACCGAGCAGATCGACGCGCTGCGCGCCCTCGCCGTCTACCCGACGGAGTACCTCATCGTCCCGCGCTTCCTGGCCATGCTCATCTCCATGCCGCTGCTCGTCGGGCTGGCCATCCTCTGCGGCATCGGCGCCGGCTACTACGTGGCCGTCCATGCGCTCGATGTGCCGGGCGTCTACTACTGGCACAACACGGTGCTCTACACCCACGATAAGGACATCTGGATCGGCCTGGTGAAAGGCTTCTTCTTCGGCGTCATCATCCTGCTGGTGGGCTGCAACAAGGGGCTCGAATCAGCCCAGGGCGCGGAGGGCGTCGGCCTCGCCACGACCGAGGCGGTGGTCGATTCGTTCATCATCGTGCTCATCGCGAACTTCTTCTTCACCTTCCTGCTCAACGCGCTCCTGTGACCGACACGTCCTCTTCGTCACCGCTCCTGCGCCTCGTCGGCGTGGAGAAGAAGCTCGGGCGCCAGAAGATCCTGCGCGGCGTCGACCTGCAGATCGACAAGGGCGAGCGCATGATCATCATCGGCCGCTCCGGCGGCGGAAAGAGCGTCCTGCTCAAGCACATCATCGGCCTCATGCGTCCGGACGCCGGCCAGGTCTGGTTCCGCGATGTCGACCTGGCCAAGCTCAGCGACGAGCAGCTCGCGCCCCTGCGCAAGGAGACCGGCATGCTCTTCCAGAACGGCGCGCTCTTCGATTCCCTCAGCGTCGGCGAAAACGTCGCCTTCCCCCTGCGCGAGCGCGGGCAGAAGGACGAGAAGCTCATCCGCGACGAGGTCTCGCGCGCCATGAAGATCGTCGACCTTCCCGGGCAGGAAAGCAAGTGGCCCTCGGAACTCAGCGGCGGCATGCGCAAGCGCGTGGCCCTGGCCCGCGCCGCCATCGCCAAACCGGCTCTCATGCTCTATGATGAACCCACGGCGGGGCTCGACCCCGTGGTGGCCGATTCCATCAACAAGCTGATGGTGCGGCTGGGCGAAGAACTGCAAATGACCTCGATCATCGTCACGCACGACATGGTGAGCGCGAAGGAGGTGGGCGACCGCATCGCCTTCCTCTACGAGGGAAAGATTTACTGCGTCGACCGGCCGGAGGTCGTGCTCGCCTCCTCCGATCCCATCGTGCACAAGTTCGTCAACGGCATCTCCGACCCCACCGACGTCACCTTTTAAGGAAACCAGCCATGAAACAAAATCTCGAAACCAAGGTGGGGCTCTTCCTCATGTTCGGCATCGCCGTCATCTGCACGCTGATCATCTGCTTCGGCGCCGTGGGCGATCTCTTCAAGCCGACCTACAGCCTCACGCTCACCTTCCCCGACGCCAGCGGCCTGCTCAAGGGCTCGGAGGTTTACCTTTCCGGCGCCGAAGTCGGCAAGGTCACGACCGACCCGCAGCCGATTCC
>CAZZYY010000010.1:0-15208 GCA_964658475.1 uncultured Candidatus Methylacidiphilales bacterium
GAGCGTGATCCCGCAATCCTCGGGAAACAACTCCTCCAGCTCCGCGCGATGGTCGCTCAGCAGCGGCATCGCGCAGGCCGCGCTTTCAAAGACGCGGAACGGAAGGCCGCCTTCGATCGATTGCGGATCGGTGATCTGGACCTGAAACTTGCCGGTGCGAAAAAGATTCTGCCACGCCTTGGCCGGCACACCGTTGGTGTCGGCAAAAGCGAGATCGATGCCGGCCGGCAACGCCGCGCGCAGTTCAGCCTCACCCGCGTAAGCCTCCGTGCGATGGCCGCTCATCACCGCGAGCGGCGCCGCCTGCGCCACCGCGGCCAGGCCGCGCAGCCGCGCCACGCGCTTGCCCCAGCGCCAGAGCAGGTGGTACCACAACGCCGCCACTTCCGGCGACTTTAGCGCCGCGTCGATCGCCACGCTGTGCTTGCTTCCCAGGGCAGCCTGGCACGCCCGGGCCTGCTCGTAAGGGCGGAGGGGCCAACTCGCGTGCTGCATCGCCTCCACCGTCTCGGCGAGCAGGCGCTTGAGCGCCCGCGGAAAGGGCTCCGCCAGCGCCTCCAGCGACTTTAACGCCGGAATCGTCCCGACAAACGCCGCGCGCTCGTGCCACGCGGGTTTCCAGGTCGGTGCCTCGGGCGCAAAGTATTTCGGATCGGCCGCAAGCCGCGCGGGGAAGCTGTCGCCGCCGGTGTGCCGCTTCCACTGCCCGCGCCAGTAGCCATCCCAAATTCCCACGCGCACACCCTGCTGCTCCTGCCAATTCCTCCATACTTCCGGATGTGCGAGCGTTTTCGGCGACCGGTAGTAATCGTCAAACCAGAGCGAGATTTTGTCCACCGATGCAAGGGACGGCGCTTCCCACAAGCGCGGCAGGTGCAGCGGCGCGTCCATGAGGAAGCAAACGGTGTCCGGCCGGACCGTCAGCAGGTCGCCGCGCACGTCCTTGTCCGGCCGTTCGCGCCCGTGCTCGTCGGCGAGGAAGATCACCTCCACGTCCCAGCCAGCCGCCGCGGCCCCCGTGCGCAGCCCCTGGGTGAAGAGCGATTCCGTGCCTTCGCGGCTCTCCAGAAAAACGACGCGCGTGGGCTTTTTCACGGTGAAGAGGCGGAGGCCTTACGCCGCGGCCAGGCTCACGCCGCTGGCCAGCTGCGCCTGGGCGGCGATCTTCTGGGCCTGCGTCCACGCCGCCCTCAGGTCGCGCAGCAGGGGCAGGATCGCGCCGATGCGGCTCGCGTCCCCATCGCGCAGCGCCTCGGAAAACTGGCGTGTGAAAAAGCAGTAAAGATTGCTCAGCGTTGCGCAGAGCGACGGATCGACCTCGTGCCGCAGGGCGGTGCTAAGTTCCGTGATGATGTTGATGCAACGCGTGACGGCGTGCGCCGCCTCGGTCCGTTCGGGCGAACCCACGGGCGCACCCACCTCGGCCTCGGCCGCCTCCGCACTCTCCAGCAAGTTATCCCAGAGCATGAGCAAAAGTTCGCCCGGCGAGGAATTCTTGATGCGGGACTCGAGATAAAAATGGCGGAGGCGTTCGTCCATGGATTTAGCGATGAAGGTTCTTGACCAACTGCAGGCAGTTTTCGAGGAAGCCGCGCAGCTTGCGCAGCCAGGGCAGGAGCCGCAGCTCGATCGAATCGGAAATTTCCAGCGTGTCGGCGTTGTTGAAGGCGGCGTGCAGCGCGTGCATCACCCGCCCCAGTTCCTTCAGCTCGCGATCCACGAGTTGGTCAACCTGCGTCTCCGTCAGCAGCCCCGTCAGGCGCGGGAGAAAGCCGACCTGCTCCTTGATGTTTTCGCAGATTTTCTGCCAGCGGTGCGCGATGTCCTGCGGCTCGCCCAGCAACACCTGCGTCACCATGTCGGAGCATTCCTGCTCGATCCGGCGGCTGTCGGCCACCCGCACCGCCAGCGCCGCCTCCAGCGCCACGGCAAGAGGAATTGACGCGATCTTGCAAACCTTGCAGGTCGAAAAGAGCTCGTCCGCCTCCGCCAGGTTCTTGACCAGCTGCCCGTCGAGCTCGCACGAACCGATCGAGCGATTGCGGGTCAGCAGGATGCCCATGATCTGCTCGCAGAACTGGGGAAAGCTGTGGGTCAGGTGCAGGTTCTCACTCAGCGGGTCATTATCGATCAGGATTTTCATGGTCATGGTGAAGGGAAAGATCAGGAAGTGGTCGTGCCGCTCGACGTCGAGGAGGAGCTGGAGCTGCTAGACGAACTGGGCGAGCTGCTGCCCACGCTGCCCAGGCTGGAAAGCGCGCCGGAACTGCTGTTCGAGCTGCTGCCGTTCAGGACGCCGGAAAGCGACTGCGCATGCGCCTCCGCCTGGTCGAGAAGGGAGAACTCGTTTTCCAGCGCCGTTTGCTGGGCCGAAAGCTTCTCCTGCAGGGTGGAGATCTGTGTCTCGTTGTAGGTGATCTCGCTGGAGTTGTTGTTCTGCTCCGTGACGATGACGCCGCTGAGCGAGTCGTTGTAGACCGAAAGCACGCTCTGCACCGTGTTGGTCAGGCCGGTCAGGGGATCGTTGAAGAGCCCCTCGACATCGCTGAGATTGTTCGTGAGCGCGTTCTGCAGGTCCGTGGGATCGACATTGGTGATGGTGTTGTCGGTCGCGTTCGTGTTGATGCCCAGATCGCTGAGCATGCGGACGGTCGCCGAGCTGTTCGTCGCGTCGTTGACGATCGAACGCAGCTCGGACGGCAGAAACGTCAGGTTCGTGTCGGTCGACAGCGGGCCGTTCGGATTGGTGCCCGTGGGATCGACATACAGGTCGGTCGCGATGAGCGACTGCGCGGAATTGTAGGCGGAAACAAAAGCGTTGATCGCATTTCCGATCGTCGTCACGTCCGGCGCGACCGTAACCTGCGTGTCGCCCGTTGCCGTGGCGGTAAAGTTTACGCCCGTCAAACCCATCTGGCTCGCGGTCAGGATATTGGAATCGCTCTGGCGCACGGTCGTGCTGCCGTTAATCGTGAACAGGGTCGGCTGGCCCACCTGAAGACTGCTGTCGCTCGTCGTCAGCCGCAGCGCGCTGGCCAGATTGCTCGTGCCGTCCGCCACCGTGATGCTCTGCGGCCCGCGCGTGGTCGCGCTCAGCACCAGCTGGTCCTCGTAGGAATCGTATGTCGCGGAAACGCCGGCGCTGCTCTGGTTGATCGAGTTGATCACATCATTAAGCGTGTCGCCCGCATTGTAGGTGATCGTCACGCCGTTGACCGTGAAGGTGCCGGCCGTCGGCGTGGTGCGCAGCCCGGCCGTGCTCAGGTCGGTGTCCGCATTGATGCGGCCCAGTCCGACCGAGGAGCTCACCGAGCCGGTGCCGTTGTTGAAAAGTTCCGCCTGCTGGAGGAAGTCGCTCGTGTCCGACCCGGAGCCCAGGACAATCGGCGACCCCGAGCTGAGCGAGATCTCGCCCGTGGTGGAGTTGTAGCTGGCCGTCACGCCCGTGACCGAGCTGTTGATCTGGTCCAGAACGTTTTGCAGGGTGTCGCTATCGGAAAGCGTGATCTGCGTGCCGTTGATCGAGAACGTCTGGCCTGCCACCGAGGTCTCGCCCAGCACGCTGTCGATGTTCTCGCTCGGGTCGGGAGGGGCGCTCACCTTGGTGTCGTCGTAGGCGCCGCTGGCATTGCCGCTGCGCAGCACCGTGGTGCTGGCCAACTGCGTGACGTTGATGTCCGTCGTGCCCGGCGTCGCGTTGGTCGAGACCGTCGCGCTGCCCACCGTCGGATTCGACGAGGTCGCCGTCTGGGTGTTGAACAGCCCGGGTGCTCCGAGGTTCTGCAGCGCCAGGCTGACCTGCCCCAGGCTCGTGCTCAGCGCGCTCAGCGCCGTGTTCTGCTTCGTCAGGCTCGTGTCCTGCGTTTGCAGGTTGGTGATCGGCACACTGTCCGCGGCAATGAGCGCCGAGATGATCGACGACACATTCAAGCCGCTGTAGGTACCCGAGATGGTGACGCCCATAACTTGTACCCAAGCTATCGGAATCCGGACGCCGTTTCTGATTCGATTCTCGCCCCCTTTCCGAGGGAAAATCGCGTCCACCGCGTGACTCAACCGCCGCGAAACCGGACGCGCAGGCACGATTTGCCCGGCAAGCGAGGTTCTACGTCAGTGAAGTGTGGCCAGGGTCTCGTCGCAGATGGTACAGCTGCGGCAGCGGCGAAACGAGTTCGTCGTCTGGCGCATCGTACCGGAGCCAGCCTTTTGCAGACGGCGCCGCGATCGTCGCGAAGGAAGGGCATGAGGTCATGCCGCCCTACCCCTCCACCGACTCCGTCGCTTCCTCATCCTCCAGCTCGGCCTTGTCTTCCGGCGCGCCCTTGCCTTCGTATTCCTTCAGCTTGTTGCGCAGCGTGCGGACGTTAATCCCGATCAGGTTCGCGGCCTCGTTGCGATTGCCCGACGTGCTCTTGAGCGCCAGGTAGATCAACCGCTTCTCCACCTCGCCGAGCGTGGGGAAGGCCTTGCCGTCGCCGAAGATCGCGTCCGGCGCGGGGGTGATATGCGAGGGGAATATGTCGGAGAAGCTCAGCTCGCCCTCGCCGTTGGAGAGGATCACCGCCCGCTCGGCGTAGTTGCGCAGCTCGCGCACGTTGCCAGGCCAGGCGTACTGCGCCAGCTGGTCGAGCGCGATGGCGCTCACCTTCGGCACCGCCTTGTTGTGCTGCTGGGCGAACTTTTCCAGGAACTTGTGCAGCAGGTACTCCACCTCGCCCTGGCGCTCCGCCAGCCGCGGCACCTTGATCGGCACCACATGCAGCCGGTAATAAAGATCCTCGCGGAACAGCCCCTTGGCCACCGCCTCGGTCAGCTTGCGGTTCGTCGTGGCGATGATGCGCACATCCACCTTCATCGTGCGCGAGCCGCCCACCCGCTCGAACTCGTGTTCCTGCAGCACGCGCAGCAGCTTCGACTGCAGCGGCAGGGAAATCTCCGTGATCTCGTCCAGCAGCAGCGTGCCGCCGTTGGCCAGCTCGAAGCGGCCTTCCCGCTTCATCGTCGCGCCGGTGAAGGCGCCGCGCTCATGGCCGAAAAATTCGCTCTCAAGCAGGTTCTCCGGCACCGCCGCGCAGTTCACCTTGATGTAGGGCTTGTCTGCGCGAAGGCTCTTTTCGTGGATGGTGCGGGCGATCACTTCCTTGCCCGTGCCGCTTTCGCCTTCGATCAGGATGGTGGCGTTGGTCGGCGCGACCCGCGCGATCAGCTTCTGCACCTCGGCCATTTCCGGGCTGACGGAGAGAAGCGAGGACGACTCGACCTGGGCCGCCAGCGCGGTCTTGAGGTTCGCGTTTTCCTCGCGCAGTTCCTTGTGGTGCGCGATCTGCGCGATGGCCAGCTCCACCTGGCTGGTCGTAAAGGGCTTGAGCAGGTAGTTCGACGCGCCGAGCTTCATCGCCTCCACCGCCGATTCGATCGTGCCGAAGCCGGTGATGATGATCACCTCCAGCAGCGGGTTCGACTTGCGAAAGCCTTTGAGCAAGTCCATGCCGTTGCCGTCCGGCAGGTGCATGTCGGTAATGACCAGGTCGGCCGGCTCCTTCTCTTGCTCCTCGTTGGCCTGCAGGCAGCTGCTCACCGCCAGCACCGGAATTTCCAGCCGTTGCAGGCAGGTCACCAGCGAGCGGCGGACGATCGGGTCGTCCTCCACCACCATGATTTTTTCGAAACGCGATGATTTCAACGCAGGGGCAATTACGGATTCTTCCCCGCGGATATCTTCGGCGGCGCCAGCGCGGCGATCGACTGGCTCATGGCCGTCAGATCGGCCTGCTCGCCCAGCCCCGCCGCCGCCGCGCCCGCGGGGGACGGCGAAGGGGTCGAAGGCATGGAGTCCGGGAGGGTGGCAATCAAACTTGCGAGCTTATCATAATGACCCAGATCAGCCTGCCAAGCCTTGTCTTGAACCCCAAGCACCGACGATTTTTTTAACAGCGGCGGCAGCGTGGCAAGGTTGTTGTGGTTAAGCGCCAGCAGCAGTTCCGCCGTGCGCTGCTGCCAGTAGGCTTCGTTCTTCGGCCAGACCGTCCGCACCATCCACACCATCGCCTCCAGCTCCGCCTGCGCCTGGTCGGGCTTCTTCGCGATCATATCCAGGTGGTAGAGCCGCAGGTGCGCCTCGGGCGCGAGCTCGTAGAAGGGATGCTCCTTCAACGCCAGCGTGTAGGCAGCCGTGGCCCGGTCGCAATCGTGCAGCTGATAATAGCAGTCGGCCTGGAGATAGAGCCCGCGCGCGCGCGTGCCGGCCGGCGGCGACTGCGCCTCGTGCTCGTAGCGGTCGAAAAGCTCCGCCGCCCGCGCCCAGGCACCCGCCTTGTATTCATTCAGCGCCAGCGCCCAGAGCGTTCCCACCGTCAGCCGCGTGTATTGCGCGAGGTCGGCGGTGCCCTGCACCTGCCCGTGATTCACCGCATTGGAAAGCGCCAGGTAAAACGAATCGCGCGCCATGTCCGACAAACCCATCCGCGTGTAAAGCGCGCCCATCCGGTACGCCACCGCGCCGACTTCCGGGCGCGAGGGATAAAGCTGCATCCAGATCTTCAGCCAGCACAGCGCGTGGCCCACCCGGTCCTGCGCGGCCAGGCAGTCGGAAAGCACCACAATCGCCTCGGACCGATCGTGCGTCGACAAGTTCGGGTTCACCACCACCTTCGACAGGTACGAGATCGCCATGTCCGGGTCGTGGTGCTGCTTGAAGTAGTCCACCTGCTTCATGAACGCAGGCTCGGCTTCCTCCGCGTCGGGCACCGGCCGCACGGTGATCGCGCCGATGGAATCGGGAATGTCCGTTTCATCATGGCGAAACGGCACCGAGTTCGCCGGCGGTTGCGCGGCCACGACGGGAGTGGTCGGGGGCGCGCTGATCGGTGCAGGTTTCTTCGCCGGCATCGCCGGGTCAGGCGGCGGAGCCAGGTTTGCGCCCGCGCCCCGCGCCGCCGTCAAAGCGGCCGCGAGCGCCACAAGAAGATACCAGCGGCGCATAAGGCCCTTATTTCTGCGGCGTGGAATAGGTCGCCGACGAGCCGCTGTCGCCCGCCGAGACCGCCGGCGCGTCCAGCATCGGCGGCATCCAGTACGGATCGCCCGCGGGTGTGGCCCCTCCGGCCGCCGCCCCGTTGAGCGGCGCCCCGCCCGTGGCCACATGATAAGAGGCCGCCTGCTGGCGCGCCTGCGCGGCCGCCTCCTGCGGATGATCGTGCACCCACTGCAGGAAGGGCGAGATGGTCTGGAGGTCCGGGGCGTTCGTCGGTGCGGGGGCCGGCGTCGTGCTGCTCGCGACCGGGCCGACCTGCGGCAGCTTCTTCGGCATCGGGGGAACATCCGGCTTCGTTTCCGCCACCGCGGCCGGGGAAGGCTGATGCTTGAGCTCACCGTGTCCCATGGGCTGCAGTTGCTCCGGCACTGCCGGCATCTTCGTGAAGCGGGACCAGGCCGGCAGGGGAAGGAAATACTGGTCGGTATAACAAGGCGGAATCGCCTGCGGTGCCGTCGCCATGTCCTTCGGATCCTGCGGAAGCGGACCCGTCATGGTGTTGTCGTCACCATGGACAAAGCCGATCGAGAGCAGCACCAGCACGAGGATCGCGCCGATCGCGGCGAATTCATGGTCCCAGCCATAACGCGCCTCCATGCGGCGGCGCCAGCCGGGCTGGCCAAACTCGGGACGTTCAGTAGGTGTCGTGGGCATGAGATGATGGATGATGGTTGGCGGGCAGGCGGCAGGAATGGGCTCGGTCGTCTGAATTTTTTTCCGTTTTCCTGCTCGTTTTATCGGTTTTCGCGTCGCGAATCTGAGCAGAAAGGCCGGCCTGGAACACGGGCCGGAAAATTGTTCCGCTCCTCTGAAAATCTTCTTCGGATGATCTCAGATTTCACCCTGCATCGACGATGAATGAAGCACCGCTTTTCGCATCTCATGGACTCCTCTCTGCTCGACGAAACCGTGTTGGACCCCGCCACACCTCGCACCATTTTTGAATGCCTGGAAGATCCGCAGGCCAGCGCGGCGCTGCCTTCCATCAAGTCGATCCTGAGCGAGCTCCAGAAGCTGACCACCAGCCCCAATTCGCACATCGAGGACATCACGCGCCTCGTCCGCCTCGACCAGACCCTCTCGCTCCAGGTGCTGCGCATCGCCAACTCCGCCTACTACGCGCCGCCCGAGCCGGTGGCCGACGTCGAGGCCGCGCTCCTCTACATTGGGCTGAGCACGCTGCGCAACGCCGTCATGGCCACCCGCTGCATGGAAAGCACCTGCCACATCCCGCAGCAGGTCTTTGACTGGAAGGAATTCTGGATCCACGCCGCCGGCGTCGGCCATATCACCATGGACCTTGCCAGCCGCCTGCGCGCGCCCGTCGTCCCGGGGGAATCCTATTATCTCATGGGCCAGTTTCACGACATCGGCAAGGTTGTCCTCGCCGTGCTCATGCCCGAGGAGTTCGGCGACATCTACCTGCGCGCGGCACAAACCGGCGCGCCGCTGGCCGCGCTCGAGGTCCAGGCCCTCGGCGTCGAGCACGGCCACATCGGCGCCTGGTACATGGAAAAGCAGGACATCCCGCTGCCCGTGCGCGAGGCCGTCCGCTTTCACCACAGCGGGATGATGGAGGAGAAGACCCATTTCCTGCATGCTGCCCTCGTCCGCCTCGCCGATCACCTCGCCCACAGCGCCGGCCTCGGCCAGTCCGGCAACTACGCGCCGCTGGGCGATCCCTTCCGCTCCGCGGAATGGGAATGGTACATTACCCACTGCGACCTCACCCGGCCGGAAGAGCGCAGCCTCCGCTCCACCGTCACCCGGCAAGTGGAAAAAACCGCGTTACTGGTGCGCGACTACATCGTCTAAGGTGATCCAAACTCCATCCCGCCATGCAACCGGATCGTCCTCTTTCTAAAACCCAATATCTTCTCAGGATGGGCCGGCCCATTCCGATAAAGGAGGGAAGGTTTATGATCAGCAGCATCAATTCCGCCGCCTCGCTCGCCTATCTTCCCGCGCTTTCGCCGCGCAGTTCCGCGCCGCAGCCCGCCGGGGATCAGCTGGCGATGAGCCTGTCGCCCGATACCTTTGCCGGTCTTGTCCGCGACGCCGGCAGCATGCCCGAGGTGCGCAGTGACCTAGTTGACGCCTACAAGTCGCAGGTGCGGACGGGGAATTATCCGACGGAGGACGACCTCGACGGCCTGATCGATCTGATGGGCGGAACCTGGGCCAGCCAGGCTTCGAGCTAAGCGCGGGCGATACGGCCCCGCGTTTCCGCCTAGCGTTTCGGCGGCTTCCGCTTCTTCCTGGGCGCCGGCGCGGTTGGCGGCGGAGCACTCACCGCCCCGGAGTCGACCATCTTGAGCATCATTCGAAAAAAAGCCGACGGCGGCATGCCGTCGCGGAGCCGATCAAGAATCTCCTGGCTCTTCTCGTCCAGTTCGATGGTGACTCGGCTCGCTTTCATCGATGGATTAGACCGGTCGGGGCGACATCAGGTCAATAGTGGACTGGCACTAGAGGAAACTCAGGACTCCGCCCGATTTTCGATCTTGCTGCTATCACGATACTTTAAGCCTTAGCCGGCAATATATTTAAGCTTTCGACAGGGTTGGGATGGCGGGCTATGTCGTACGCACACAAATCCGAGGGTTTCCCTACAACTGGTAGGCCGCTCCTGGCGGCTGGTCAACCAAGGCTCAGGTATCTCGACTGCTCGCTGGCTCAGCTTCGATCCCGAGTCGTGACCAATGCCCATCGGCGGGAAATGTGGTGCAAGCTGATCTCCTTTCTCGCGCTGCCGATCCTGAGCGGCAAGTTCTCGCTCTTGTACGTCAATGGCGGGTTCGTCACGACGAAGGAATTTCCCGGCGACATCGACATCGTCCTGCAAACCCGCGAGCCGTACGGCCCCGCCGCCTTCCGGGCCATCGAACCGTTTTTCGCCATTGGTCTTGAGACCATTCTCGAGATCTTTACCGTCCATCTTCATTTCTGGATGCACGGAGCACCGGCCGGGGTGGTCGATTTCCGCAGCTTCTTCTCCCAGGCGCGCCGGGAACACTTTCATTCCGCCCTGACCGGGAATTGGCGGCTGTACCGGATTTCGCTGGAGCGGTCCACCATTCGCGAGGATCTGCGCCGGGAACTGGAGATTGTTTGCCACGCGGAAACGTGGCGCCTCCCGCAGTCTCGTTGAGCGGATAATTTTTCCACCGCTAGGCGGGCGAATTGGAGTTATTTTCCATTCAGGTGATTTTTTTGTTTGTCCATCACGCTGATTACGAGGAACTAACGTAGCCACGCCGACCGTGGCATGCACGGTGCAACCAGTCCGGCATGATCGCCTCCGGACTCTTTGCCACGCCTGGCATCCAAGGACTTTCCCTCGCCTTGGACGAGTCGTCCCTGCGCCAGCAGGCGATCTCTTCCAACATCGCGAACATCAACACCCCCGGCTACCAGCGGATGGATGTCAGCAGCTCCTTCGAGAACGCCTTTCAGAGCGCGCTTTCGGACCTCGGCAACGGCGGCACGGTCGGGACGATGCCCGCCGGCTCCATCACCACGGCGGCCAACCAAGGCCCCGCCCGCCCCGACGGGAACACCGTCCAGCTTGAGAGCGAGATGCTCGGCCTGGCGCAGAACAGCGCCAAGTACGAGTTCGCCACGGAGATGATCTCCAACAGCTTTCACGGCCTGAAGACCGCCATCACCGGGAATGTCAGCTGACCCCTTCCAGACCCACGATCATGAGCCTCATCCCCGGAATCGATGCCAGCAGCAGCGCCCTGACCGCGGAGCGCACGCGCCTCGACGTCATCGCGGGCAACCTGGCCAACGCCAACAACACCAGCGACGCCACCGGCGGCGTATATCACCGCAAGATGGTCGTCTTCGAAAGCAAGATGCAGGACGCCCTTGCCGCGGGCGCGGAGGGTTCGCCCACCGAGGTCAGCATCGCCCGCGTGATGGACGATCCCAGCCCGCTGCCGCGCATCTACCAGCCCGGCAACCCGAAGGCCGACGCGCAGGGCATGGTCACCATGCCCAATGTCAACCCGCTCGACGAGATGGTCGACATGATGACCGCCAGCCGTTCCTACCAGGCCAATCTCCAGGTCATCTCCACCGGCCGCAACATGTTCGAGCAGTCGCTCAAGATCGCCCAGCCCTGATCGCCTGACCCATGAACCCCCTCGACGCGCTCTCCAGCCTCGGCTCCGCCGCCAACATCGGCAACGTCGCGCTCACCGCGCCGACCACGCCCGGTGCGCCGGTCAGCGAGGGCTTCGCGAGTTACCTGCCTTCGACTTCCGCTCCGAGCGCCACGGTCCCGCTTGATGCCGCCGGAACCGGCAGCGGCAGCCCGACGACCTGGGGCCACATGGTCCAGCAAATGGTCATGGACGTGAACAGCCAGCAGCAGGACGCGGCGGCCAAGGTCAACGACGTCCTGCGCGGCGGCCCCACGCCGGTACACCAGGCGCTCATCGCCACCGAGCAGGCCGGCCTCTCCTTCGAGTTTCTCGCCGAAGTCCGCAACAAGATCACCGATGCCTACCAGCAGGTCATGCAGATGCAGGTCTAACCGTACCGCCCCCAACCGCACCCCCCGCCCACCCCCATGGAAGAAATCAAAAAGAATCTGCTCGCGCTCTGGAAGGGCCTCTCGCCCCAGCGCCGTGTCTCTCTCATCGGCAGCTTCCTGCTCTCGCTCGCGGTTCTCAGCGCCGTGGTTTACTTCGCGAGCAAGCCGCGCCTGACGCTTCTCTACGGCGGCCTCGCCCCCGCGGAAGCCGGCAAGGTGACCGAGTATCTCGACACCAAGAAAATCCAGTACGAGGTGAGCGACGGCGGCCGCGCCATCGAGGTCCCCGCGCAGGACGTCTACGCCGCGCGCATGGGCCTGGCGGCGCAGGGCATCCCCACCCAGTCCGACAGCGGCGTGGGCTTCGAGCTCTTCGACAAGCCGACCTTCGGCGAATCCGACTTCATGCAGCGCGCGAACTATTACCGCGCGCTCCAGGGCGAGCTCGCGCGCACGATCAAACAGCTCGACGAGGTGCAGAACGCCCGCGTCCTCATCGTCGTGCCGGAGGACAAGCTCTTTGGCCAGGACCACCAGGAGGCCAAGGCCTCGGTCTTCGTCCAGCTCCAGCCCGGCCGCTCGCTCAGCACCAGCCAGCTCCAGGCCATTCGCTTCCTCGTCGCCAATGGCGTGGAGAACCTGCAGCCCGAGCGCGTCGCGGTCATCGACAGCAACGGCCGCGCCATGGCCGACTCCGACGATTCCTCCACCGGCGGTAACGGCCAGGTCACCGACAAGCAGCGCCAGGCGCGCGCCGATCTCGAGCACTACCTCGAGGAAAAAGCGCAGAGCATGCTCGACCAGGTCCTTGGGCCGGGCCAGGCGGTCGTCCGTGTCGCCTCCGAGATCGACTACAGCGCGATGCAGGAAACCGCCGAGCGCTACGACCCGAAAAGCTCCACCATCCAGACGGAGACCAGCACGACCGAGTCGAGCACGACGCAGTCCTCCGCCGGCGGCAGCGGCGCCGGCGTCGCGGCCAACTCGGGCTCCAACAACTCCTCCGACAGCGGCAAGACCAACGACGAGAAAAAGGAGAACACCTCCAACACCTACGCGCTGAGCAAGACGGTCGACACCAAGACGGTCGGCGCCGGCGCGATCAAGCGGCTGACCATCGCGCTCATGCTCAACCAGCGCAAGACCCCCGCCGCCGCGGGCGGCACGGGCAAGCCCAATCCCCGCACGCCGCAGGAGATCGCCGACCTCGAAGGCATCGTGAAGGCCGCCGTCGGCTTCACCACCAGCGACACACGCCAGGACACCATCGCCACCTCCGAGGTTCCCTTCGCCGACCTTTTCGACGACGCCGCACCCGTGGTGAAAAAGAGCGGCATGACCGCGCAGATCGGCTCCTACCTGCCCTACGTCACGCAGGGCTGCCTGGTCCTGCTGGCCATCGGCATCCTGCTCTACTTTAAGGGC
The DNA here is from genome assembly GCA_964658475.1 of uncultured Candidatus Methylacidiphilales bacterium. Classification (GTDB taxonomy): domain Bacteria; phylum Verrucomicrobiota; class Verrucomicrobiia; order Methylacidiphilales; family UBA1321; genus JABDGH01. Next base: position 13,002 of record CAZZYY010000010.1, read on the forward strand.
AGCATCAGCGGCGCGGGCAAAAAGGGCGAAGGCGAGGCCGATCCCGACAGCTTCGAGATCCTGCTCAACAACTACACGCTCCAGTCAAACGGCAACGGCCACTCGAACGGCCATGGCCCGCTGCGCACCAACGGCGTCAACGGTCACGCCTCCTCCGGCGTCCTCACGCCCGTGGAGCTCTCCCGCCTTATCCGCGAAAACCCCGACAACGCCTCGCAGGCCATCAAGGCCTGGATGCGCCGCAACTAACCCCAGGAGCACCCCATGCCCGCCACCGCACCCGCCAAGGCCAGTCCCCTCGCCGGGATGAACAAAATCCAGAAACTTGCCGCCCTGCTCGTCGTGCTGGGACCGGAGGAGGCCTCGGTGGTCCTCCGCGCCTTCAACCACCGGCAGATGGAACAGATCATGGCCGAAATGGCGAAGATCGAGTTCCTCGGCGCCGACATCCAGGGAGCGCTGCTCGAGGAATTTTCCACCGTCACGCTCGACGCCGTCACCTCGGCTTTCGGCGGCGCGGAGAAGGCGCAGAGTGTGCTGGAGAAATCGCTCGGGCCGGTCAAGGCGCTCGAAGTCATGGGCCGTGTCGCGCCCCGCTCGGCGACCTCCCCCACGATCGAGGAGCTGCGCAACACGCCCGCCCTCATCATCGCGCAAATCCTGCGCGGTGAGCAGGCGCAGACCTGGGCGCTCGTCATCGCGCAACTCGACGCAGAGAACTCCGCGGAGGTCTTTCGCCAGATGGAGGCCGGCTTCCGCGCCGACGTCATGCGCCGCATGGCCCGTCTGGAAGCCGTCTCGCCCGACGTTATCGACACGCTGGTGAAGAGCCTGCTCGAACGCCGCCAGCCCGCCGGTTCGCAAAACCTGGCGCCGGCCAACGGCACCCATTTCCTCACCGAGATCATGAAGCGCTTCGACCGCCAGGTGGCCACCGACGCGCTGGAAGCCCTGGCGCTCGACGATCCGGAGCTCTCCGCCTCCATCCGCAAGGGCATGTTCATCTTCGAGGACCTGACCACGCTCGATGCCGCGACGCTCGGCATCATCATGCGCGAAGTCGACTTCAACACCCTGGCCGTCGCAATGAAGGACTGCTCGGAAAAGCTGCGCGAGCTGATCTTCAAGAGCATCACCAAGCGGGCCGCCGAGGGCCTCGAGGAAAACCTCAAGTTCATGTCCAAAGTCCGCCGCAAGGAGGTCGAGGAGGCCCGCACCAAGGTGATGCAGCAAATCTTCGACCTCGAGCGCAAAGGCGAAATCAACCTGACCCCCGAGACCGATGCCGTCGCCGCTTGATATCGTCCTGCCGATCCGCGTGCAGCGGATCGAGAAGACGGCCGCCACTACCGCGCCCGCCGCGCCGTCGGGCGCCGGGTTCGACGCGGGCTACGAGGCGGGCCGCCTACGTGCCGCGTGGGAGGCTGCCCGTGAGCGCGAGCAGCAGAACGCGAAGATCCGCGCCCTGGTCGCAAAGCTTGAAAGCCTGCATCGCGATTACGAGAAGCTGCTCGAGGAACACCTGCCCGACCTGATTCACGGCGCGCTCGGCCGCGTCTTCCGCCAGCATCCCTTCACCGGCGCGGAGATCGCCGCGGAAGTCGCCGCCCTTTTGCGCGACATGGAGCAAGCCGGCCGCATCTCGCTGGAGTGCGCGTCCGCCGAGGCCGACTCGCTGCAGCGCCAGCTCGAGGAACACGACGCCATTCCCACCGGCCTGCGGTGGACGCTCACCGGCAACGCATCGCTCGCCTCCGGCGAATTCCTGCTCAAGAGCGATCTCGGCGACGTCGACGGCCGCCACTCGACGCGCCTGCGCCAGATTCATCACGCGCTGGAGGGCCGCGCATGACCGCCCAGGCCTTTCACGTTTATCGCGACCGCCTCAAGCGCCTCAACGGCGCCGGGCCGGTCGGCCGCGTGCAGAAAGTCGTCGGCCTCACGGTCGAGTCGCAAGGTCCGCCCGCCGCGCTCGGCGAGGCCTGCACCATCGCGACCCGCGGTGGCCGCGAGACGCTCGCGGAAGTCGTCGGCTTCCGCGACGGCCGCGTGCTGCTCATGCCCTGGCAACAGCTCGACGGCATCCAGCCCGGCGCGCCGGTGCGTTCCACCGGCCAGCCCATCCAGGTGCCGGTCGGCCCCGCCGTGCTCGGCCGCATCCTCGATCCGCTCGGCCGTCCGCTCGACGATCTCGGCCCGCTCCCGCT
>CAZZYY010000010.1:15308-36606 GCA_964658475.1 uncultured Candidatus Methylacidiphilales bacterium
GAGAACCAATATCCCGCCGTGGAAGTGCTCGACAGCCTGAGCCGCCTTCAGTCCGCGCTCGTAAACGAGGAGCAAAAGAAAATCGTCGCCGCCGCGCGCCATGTCCTGGCCGTACATCGCCAGTACAAAGAGCTGCTCGACATCGGCGCTTACAAAAGCGGCACCAACCCGCAGCTCGACCAGGCGCTGCAGATCCATCCGCACCTGATGGAATTTCTCCGCCAGCCGATCGCGGAGAAGACGCCGCTTGGCCAGACGTTCGACCAGCTCAAGAGCCTGCTCATGGCAGGCGTGAGGAAATAGCCGCCGTGAACCCAGCCTGCCTTTTTGTAGCGGCGGTCTATGACCGCCGGCCTCAGCGCCAGATCTGCGTCCATGCGTCGTCGGTCATAGACCGCCGCTACAGGAGGCGCTGACCGTCACCATCAAAACAACCCCGCCGCATGAAAAAGAACTCGCTCAACATCCTGCACCGCTACCGGAAGCACGTGCTCGAGCAGGCCCAGGCCGCCATCGCCGACGCGCTGGCCGAGGAGAATAACCAGAAGGTCCGCGTCCTCCAGCTGCGCCAGCGCATCGCGCAGACGCACGAGGCGAAGCTGCGCGCCTCCGCCGCCGCCGATCTCATCGCGCTCGACGAGGCGGCTTCCTATCTCCACGGCCGCGTCATCATGGCCGAGCGCGCGCTCACGCTCGCCCGCGGCGCCCGCGAGCAGGCCGTCGCCCGCGTGGTCGAGCTCAAGAAGGAGCGCGACCAGGTGGGCCATCTGCTCGAGCGGCAAAGACAGGAATGGACGCGCACCCAGGACGAAAACGAGCGCCAGGAACTCAACGACATTGCCATCGCGCGCCATGCGCTCGCGGCGGGAGGCCTATGAAAAACATCATCATCGTGGCCCTGGTCGGCCTCAGCTTTCTCACCAGCGGTTTTCTGGCCGGCCTGCGCTTTGCGCCCATGCCGAAGAAGCCGGTCCACGTCGCCGCGGTGAAAGTCGCGCCCAAGCCGGTGGACCCGAAGGTCGCCTTCAGCGTCGACTCGCTCAAGCGCGCATCGGAAAACATGCAGTCGATCAACGACGCGCTGCAGGCCCGCGAGCAGGCCGTGGCCGCGCGCGAAAAGGCCGCCACGCAGAAAGAGGACGAACTCGCCGCCGAACGCGCCGCGCTCGACCGCCTGCACGCGCAGTTCAAGACCCTCTACGGCCAGTTCCAGCAGCGCCTCCAGCTCGTGACCGACACCGAGACCGGCGCGCTGCAGCGCCAGGTCACCATCTTCGACGCGATGGATCCGGCGCAGGCGATCGACCTCGTCCACTCGCTCGACGATTCGACCATCACGCGCCTCTTCGCGCTGATGGAGGACAAGCCCCTGGCGAAGATCGTCAGCGCGTGGAAGCAGAAATATCCCGCCGACACCGCGCGGCTCCTGACCGATCTCAACGGCATCGGCCGCGTCGTGGCCAAGGCGAAGATCGATATGCCCGACATGCCGCCCGCCGCCGACACCAGCGCGCCCGCGCCTCCCACCACGACGGATGTCTCCACGCCTCCCACCGGTGCCCAAGCCGAGACGGGCAGCAACACGGAAAATGCCGCCCCCTCGCCTGCACCGGATGCCACCGGGGCGACATCGACGAGTCCTGCGCCCGCCGATGGCTCCATTTCCGGTCATGAACCCTACGCCAACGCGGGCACACCGCCGCCCGACCTCGGCGCGCCCGATGCCCCCGCAACTCCGCCCGCCCCCGCCTCCGTGCCCGAGGCCACGGCCCCGGCCGAGCCGGACCTGACCACGCCGCCGCCCGCGGAGGCGGCGCCGGCCGATCCCGGCAACGCCACGCCCACTGCCCCCGCGCCAACCGCGGCACCTGCCGGTTCCTCGCCCACCGCATCCACCGACTCCGCGCTGCTCAACTCCCCCGGTGAAACCGCCGCGCGCGCGTCCGGCGCCCGCGGCGCGCCGCACGATGACGACACCTCGCCCCTCCCCGCCGAATTCCAATCCCCCACCCCCACGATGCGGCTGGCCCACGACAAGCCCACCCGTTTCGCCCGGAACAACTAATCATGAAAACCTACTCGGGAGGCACGTCCGAGGGTTTCCTGCCGGCCACGCTGCCGGCCGCCGGCCAAGCCGCGACCGCCGTCGCGCCCGCGCCGGAGGATCCCTCCTCCACCTTTGCCGACGCGCTCGAACAGCAGCAGACGCCGAAGCTTCGCCCGTGGTCGTCGCCCGCCGGCACCCTGGCGGTCACCGCCGAGATCGTCCCGGCCACCCTGCCAGCGGCGAGCTTCGCGTCTGCCGGCTCGCTCGCGCGGCCACTCGCGACACCGCCCGCGAACTCGCCGACCACGCTCACTTTTCCTGACGCGAACGCCGTGCCCTTGGTTTCGAGCACGCTCACCCGCCAAGCCGCGCTTTCTCCCATCGTCCCTGCCCCGCTCGACACGCCCGCGGAAACTTCCGCCGCCGCATCAACCCTGGCGCCGCGAGGACCGTACGATTGGCGTGGCCAACCCACGCCGGGCTCCTCGCGCCCCGCTGCATCCACCACCGCGAATGCGGCTTCGATGGACGAGGCCGGCGCCGACGCCGACGGCAGCGAGTCGGCGATTCCTTCACTCGTCACTTCCGCGCCGCGCTTCGCAACCCTTCCCGCTCCAAGCGCCAGCCGGGCGACAACGCTGCCTTCCGACAGCGGCGCGGTGCGGGCCGGTTCCACTTCCACGTCATCGGCCAAAACGGACGCCACCACCGGGTTGGCTCGCTCGCTTGCCTTCACGCCGGCGCCATGGTCCTTGTCGAGCCTGGCCTCCGGGACGGCGACAACTGCACCGGCCACCTCCACGTCCGATGGACTAGCGGCGGACGATACCGATTTCACCGGCGCCGCCCTTATCGCCTCCGTCTTGAGTCGAGCGCTGACCGGCACGCGCGCGTCAGCGCCCCAGGCTCCGTCGGCCGCGCCGCAATCGTCGGCGGACCCCGCCACCACCGCCAGTTTCCCGGTCTCTTCCTCACTCGCGGGATCGCCGCTGGCCACGATCATCGCTCACGCCACCATTCTCGCCGCCGCCAGCCCGAAAGCCCCGGGTAACGCCGCGGCTTCGTCGCCCGACAGCACGCCTGCCGGTTCCTCCACCGCGCCAGTCACCAGCGCCGCGGTCAGCCTTCAGGCCAGCGGTCGGACCGTCTCCTACACGACCACCTCAACCGTGTCGCACGGCGTGGAAAAAAAATCCGCGGCGCCCTCCTCAGAACGGAGTTTTCTTCAGGAGAACGCCGGCGTGCCGACCACCGCTGACACCACCGCCAGCCTGCTGCAGGCCGCGATCTCGACTTCACCCCATCCAATTGGGAATCAATCGGTTACGCCGTCAGACGCGACGCCTTCGAGCGCAGGAAATGGCCTCGCGCCGGCCCCGGTTTCTGCCGCTGGCATGGCGAATGGTAAGAAGATGGACGACATGAATATGACGCCGGAAATGACGAGCCTGGTCGTGAGCAACGGGACCCATCCGCTGGTCACCAGCACCCCCGCCGATCTCCACATCGCGCTGGGGACCAATCACGATTTCGCCCACGCCCTCGACCAAGTCATGCACGTGGCCGAGCTCAGCAACATGAGCCGCGCCACCCCGCCGCTGCGCGTCGCCATCGAAATTCAGACCCCGCCCGGCGCCATCGTCAATGTCTACGTCTCACGCCAAACCGATTCCTCCTACCGCGCGCAGCTCAGCACCAACGACCCGCAGGCGCTCGCCTGGGTGCAAGGCCAGATCGGCACGCTTAAGGGCTCGACCGAGTCCGGTTCCGCCATCCGCTGGTCGCCTGCGCAGCTCGAGCCCGGCACCCCCAGCCTGGCCACTTCCTCCGCATCCACCGGGAGCGATCGCGGTTATGACTGGGATCGCGGCGGTCGGCAGGATCAATCCGGCTATCAACAGCAGCCGCGCGCACCGCGCCCTGTGCCCGTCGAGGACGACGAGCCCGACCTGGCCTTTGCCGAGACCTTTGGCGTGTTGGGAGGTGTCGCGTGATCCCCGCCATCCTCGCCGCCCCGGTGGTGGAAGGCGTGCTCGGTTCCGTGGCCGGCCTCGCCTCCAGCATCTTCGCCCCGCCTTCGGCCTCGGCCGCCGTCGCCAGCCCCGTCCCCTCCGGCAGCTTCGCGCAATCGCTCCAGCAGGTCGCCTCCCGCGCCACGGCCGCGCTCTATAATACGCCCACCGGCTCCATGACTCCCAACGACTGGAGCAGCATGAACGGCACCGACCTGCACAACTGGATGATGGGCCTCACCGGCAAGCACGTGAACGCCGTCGATCTCGGCGGCCGGACCGTCTCCGGCGTCGTGCAGGGCTACAGCACGATGAACGGCACGACCGGCCTCAATGTGTCCGGCCATTTCCTGCCCCTTTCCACGCTTAACCAAGTCAGCTGGTCGCCGGCCATCCGGTAAACCCGCCCCACCCTTATGAGCAACGTCGGCAGCGTCTCCCTCCTCAATCCCTCCAGCACCACGTCGACCACCGGCAACGCGTCGTCGACTCTCACCCAGCAGGATTTCCTGCAGCTCATGGTCGCGCAGTTCCAGGCGCAGGACCCCCTGGCCGACGACAGCGGCAGCGGCGGGGGCGGCAGCGGCAGCGGCGCCGCCGACTACGTCAACCAGCTCATGAGCATGACCAACCTGACCACGATGCAGACGATGTCCTCGCAGCAGGGGCTCATCCTGGCGCAATCGCTGCCCGGCCAGACTGTCACCGTCACCACGCCCGAGAACGAGACCGAGACCGGCGTCGTCACCGGCACGACCGTCTCCACCGGCACGGTGAACGTCACCGTCAACGGCACCTCCTACCCCATCAGCGAGATCACCTCGGTCACGCCGGTCACGCCGGCCGCCACCTCCACGCCGGCCTCAACCCCTTCCAACTAACCCGCCAGTCCAACCCAAGCCAGAACTCCAACCCAACCCCGGCGAACCGCCGGCCTAAAAAACACCAACTACCATGATCCAATCGTTGTTCGCAGGGGTGAGCGGGATGCTCGCCAACCAGAGTGAAATGGACGTGATCGGCAACAACATCGCCAACGCCAACACCACCGCCTTCAAGTCGAGTTCGACCGATTTCGAAGAGTCCTTCCAGCAGATCACCCGCACCGCCACCATCAACCAGCCGATCGGCCTGAGCGTTGGCCTCGGCGCGCAGGTGGCCGGCACCACCACCAACTTCAACCAGGGCGTTTTCCAGACGACCAACGTCCCGACCGACATGGCCATCAACGGCTCCGGCTGGTTCACGGTGCAGTCGGTCGGCGGCAGCAATTACCTCACCCGCAACGGCGCCTTCGTCGAGGATAGCTCGGGCTACCTCCGCACCAGCGGCGGCGACTTCCTGATGGGCGTGACCGGCACGACCCCGCCCACCTCGCCCACCACCGGCTACCCGACGCAGAAGATCCAGATCCCGACCACCGTGACCGGCGGCTCGCCCGTGGTCAGCTTCGCGGTCGATCCCACCGGCGCCGTCAGCGTGACCGGCCAGGACGGCACCTCGCAGACCGTCGGCTTCATCACCGTGCAAAAATTCAACAACGACAATGGCCTGGTCGACAACGGCGGCGGCCTTTACAGCTACGCCGCGGCGGCGGGCACGAACGAGTTCTACTCGGGCGGCAACGCCGGCGCCGGCACGATCCAGACCGGCGTGCTGGAGGCCTCCAACACCGACCTCTCGACCGAATTCGCCAACATGATCATCGCCCAGCGCGGCTTCGAGGCGAGCGCCCGCGTCATCTCCGTTTCGGACAACATGCTCCAGACGGTGACCGACCTGAAGACCCAGTAACCCGCCACCGATCAGCGAAGCCACCATGACCGACGACGACAACAAGCCCGGGGACGGCGCGGAGGAAACCGCCGCGCCGAAAGCCAAGTCCGGGGGGATGGTGCCCCTGCTGCTCACCTCGCTCATCGTGGCGGTGGTGCTCTCGGGTGTCGGCTTTGCGCTGGCTTATTTCGTGGTGCCAGCCCGGATGGCGGCGGCCAATGCGACCGCGGATGCGGCGCCCGCCAGCGCAACCAATGCCGCTTCCGCCAGCGTCGGCGGCGCCGCACCCACTCCGGAAAAGGAAAAGACCGCGCGGAGCGCCGACGAGCTCCAGGCCGACGGCGGCAAGCCCATCTCCAAGTTCACCATCGAGGAAGTGACGGTGAACATCGCCGATACCCGCGGCAACCGCTTCGTCCGCGCCGGCGTCTACTTCGAGGCCGAGCCGCCCGTGCTCGAGGAGCTCGAGGCCAACCGCGCCCGCATGATCGACACCCTGGGCCAGGTCCTTTCCACCAAAACGCTCGACGAGCTTACCTCGCCGAACATCCGCGGCGTCCTGCGCGAGGAACTGCTCGGCATCATCAACCCGACCCTCAAGGCCGGGCGCGTCGACAACCTCTATTTCACCGACCTCCTGGTCCAGTAGTTCCATGGCCCACACTGAAACCCCCGAGTCCGTGAGCGAAAGCTCCGGCCTGCCGCTGACGCCGGACCAGCCCGGCGCCATCCCCGCGCCCATGGCGGATGAGCACCAGCCCTTCCGCTTTGCCGCCGGCGCGAGTCTCTCCTCCGCCCGGCAGGAGGCCCTGCAGAGCTGGCACCGCCCCTTTCTCCGTCTCGCCGCCGCCAGCCTGCGCACCGTGTTGCGGCTCGACGCCGAGCTGGAACTCGACACCATCCAGGTCGAGTCGTGCGCCCAATTGCTCGCCGCGCGCGGCGAGACGATGCAAGGTGTGATCTTCCGCCTCGCGCCGCAGCCCGACCTCTGCCTGCTCGACCTGCCGCTGCCTCTCGCCGTCCTGGCTGTCGAACGCATGATGGGCGGCGCGACCGAGAAGCTGCCCGAGGCCGCGCACGCCTCCGAGCTGACCGACCTCGACCAGATCATCTTCCAGCAGTTCGCCACCGGCCTGCTGGCCGACTACGCCCGCAACTGGCAGCCGCACCGCGAGCTCAAGCCGGAAATTGTCCGCTCCGTCCGCACCCTGCGCCAGGCGCGCGCGCTCGGCCGCGGCGAGGACGACCTGACCGTGCGGATCGGCCTGCGTCTGGTGACCAGGGATTTCAAGGCGCCGCTCTCCATCCACCTGCCGATCGCCATGGCGGAGGAGCTTCTGCAGCGCCTCGGCGCCTCCGAGGACAACGCGCAGCCCGCGGCCTCGTTCAAGCACGATCCCCGCTCGCCGCTCGCCGCCGTGCCCGTGCCCGTCTCGGTGCGCTGGCAGGGCTTCCAGATCACGCTGAGCGAAGTCGCCGCCCTCGCGCCGGGCGACCTGCTCGTGCTCGACGCCAAGAAGTGCGAGCAGGGCGTCGTCTTCCTCGGCGACCGCGCCCGTTTCGCCGGCAAGATCACGCGCGAAGCCCACAAAACTCTTATCACCCTCACCAACCCCCTGGACTAACAGCACCCCCTGGAAATCCAAATCGGAGAAACCACATGCCCGCAGAAATCGCACCCCCCTCGCGCAATCTCGTCATGGACATCCCCGTTTCCCTCAGCGTCGAGCTGGGGCAGACGCAAATGGAAGTCCGTGACGTTCTCAACCTCGGCACCGGCTCGGTCATCGAGCTGAACAAGCTGCAGGAGGAGCCCGTCGATCTCCGGATCAACGGCCGCCTCATCGCCCGCGGCGAGGTTGTGATCATCAAGAACAATCTCGCCGTCAAGATCACCGAACTGCTCGGCGCCTAGCCCTCCACGCTTATGGACGTCGTCCGCTGGGTCGTCTTGATCCTGCTTTTTGGCGGCTTGCTCGCGCTCTGGCTTTGGTCCAGGCGCCAGGCACGCCGGAACAATCCGTCCGGCCGGGCCTCTGCCGCGGGATTCAAGGTCACGCAAAGACGCTGGCTCGACCAGCGCACCGGTCTCTGCCGGGTCGAGGCCGAGGGCCAGAGCTTCCTCCTTGCCTACACCGTGGGCGGCGGCGTGAGCTGGCAGCCCGTCGCGACCAAGCCGGCTGAAACATCCATGGCCGATTCGCCCAAGATCCCCGCGGTCAGCTTCGATTCGATCCTTTCGGAGGCCGATCTGTCATGAACGCGCGCCGCCTTCTCCCGCTCCTCGCGCTGACCGCCGTCGCCGCGTTCCTGCTCCCCGGCTTCGCGCATGCGCAAGAATCCGCCGTGCCCGCCGCCGCGGCCACGTCAAATCCCCAGGTGCAGATCTCCATCCAGAACGGCCCGGGCGGCAACGCCAACCTCAGCGTCAATCTGCAGGTGCTCATCCTCTTCACCGTGCTGAGCGTCGCGCCCTCGCTGCTGATCATGATGACCTCCTTCGTGCGCGTCATCGTCGTGCTCTCGTTCCTGAAAAGCGGCCTGTCGCTCCAGCAGCCGAGCAACCAGATCATGCTCTCGCTCGCGCTCTTCATCACCTTCTTCATCATGGCGCCCACCTTCAACACGATCAAAAAGGAGGCCATCGATCCGATGCAGGCCGGCACGATCACCACCCAGGTCGCGCTCGACCGCTCGCTCGAGACGATGAAGAGCTTCATGCTCAAGTACACGCGCCCGAAGGATCTCGCGCTCTTCATGTCGATGGCGCAGCCGCCGCCCAAGGTCGAGTCGGCGCAGCAGCTCTCCGCCGCCATCGTCATCCCGGCCTACATGCTCAGCGAGCTCAAGACCGGCTTTCAGATGGGCATGCTCGTGCTCCTGCCCTTCCTCGTCATCGACATGGTCGTCGCCTCCATCCTCATGTCGATGGGCATGATGATGCTGCCCCCGCCGATCGTCTCGCTCCCGCTCAAGGTCATGGTCTTCGTCCTCGTGGACGGCTGGACCCTGGTCGTCCACTCCATCGTGCAGAGCTTCGCCTGATCGCCGCCATGGATTCCCTCCACGAGATCATCAAACTCTGCCTGACCACCGGCCTGACCGTGGCCGCGCCGATCGTGCTCACCGCGCTCATCGTCGGCACCGTCGTCAGCCTGCTGCAAACAGTCACCTCGATCCAGGAGCAGACCCTTTCCTTTGTGCCCAAGCTGCTCGCCTGCGCGCTTTGCCTCTGGCTCATGGCGCCGTGGATGCTCCAGCAACTTGGCGCGCTTTTCGAGCTGCTGCTCGGCCGAGCCGGCACCTTCACGCCATGATCTCGATCCTCAACATCGTGGTCTTCTGGCTCTTGGCCGCGCGCCTGACCGGGTTCTTTCTCCTCGCCCCCGGCGTGCTCGACCTGAACGTGCCCAAGCTTGTGCGCGTGGCGCTCATCGTCTGGCTTTCCTGCTTCATGACCCCACTGGTCTCGCGCCCGCCGGCGGTTGACTTCACCTACGCGGGCATCGCCTGCGGCCTGGCCCTGGAATTTGTGTTCGGCCTCGGCCTCGGCTTCGTCACGCGCCTGGTCATCAGCGCAGTGCAGGTCGGCGGCTCGCTCATGGACAACGATCTCTCGCTCTCCGCGGCGCAGCAGCTCAATCCCCAACTGGCCGGCATCAGCGGCGGCGTGATGGGCCGCGTGCTCATGATCGTCGCGCTGAGTTATTTTTGGGTCTCCGATTATCTCTCCGCGATCCTTGTCGGCATCGAGCAGTCGTTCCGCGTCCTGCCGCTCGGCGCCGTCGCCGTCACCGGCGCGTCGATCGAGCTCATGGTCCGCCTCTGCAGCGAGCTCTTCGAGGCCGGCCTGCTTATCGCCGCGCCCATCGCCATGCTCATCTTCATCGTCACGCTCGCGCTTGGCTTTCTCTCGCGTTCCGTGCAGGGCCTGAATGTCTTTGGCGAGGCCTTCGTCATCCGCGTCATCGTCGGCGGCGGCGGCGTGGTCTTTCTTCTTCCGCTTCTTCTCCTCCTCACCCGTTTCGGCATGGAGCGCTTGCTGCCCGCCGCGGCGGACTACTTCCGGGTCATGTCATGAGCGAGAGCACGGGCGAGAAAAAATTCGAGCTGTCCGACAAGCGCCGCGGCCAGTTGCGCGAGCAGGGCAGCGTCGCCCGCTCCAGCGACGTCTCCACCGCCACCATCCTCGGCGTCGGCCTGGTCCTGATGCTCTCCGGCGGCGGCACGGCCGTGGGTTATCTGCGCCAGATCATGCAGCGCTCCTTCTTCGAGATGGGCGACACCAGCGTCTCCTTCAAGCCGCAGACCGTCGGCTCGCTCTTCTCCAGTCCGCTCTGGCTTTACCTCGGCCTCTTCGTCGGCGCGATCGCGCTGGCCGTCTTCGTCACGCAAATCGCCCAGGTCGGCCTCTCCATCTCCGACGAGGCACTCACGCTCAAGCTCGAAAAGCTCAACCCGATTAACGGCCTCCAGCAGCTCTTCTCCCTGAACAAGCTCACCCAGTCCGGCCAGAACGTGATCAAGCTGGTCATCGTCTGCCTCTTCACCTGGATGGCGCTCGAGCAGGTCCAGGACTATCCCGTCTTTGCCCGGCCGGTGAATCTCCACGAACTCGGCCGCATGTATACTGGCATCGCCTGGTCGCTCGGCTGGCACATCGTGATGGTGCTCGGCGCGCTCGCCGGCGCCGACGTGCTCTGGCAGCGCTGGAAGTTCAATCACGACAATCGCATGACCTTCGAGGAGGTGAAGGAGGAGCGCCGCTCGCAGGAAATGTCGCCCGAGGTGATGAAGAAGCGCCGCCTCATGGGCCGCAAGTTCTCCCTCCGCCGCCAGCTCGAGGACATGAAGGATGCCACCGTCGTTGTCGTCAACCCGACCCACTACGCCGTGGCCCTGCGCTACAAGAAGGGCGAAACCGACGCCCCCATCGTTGTGGCCAGGGGCATTCGCGGCAACGCGCTGCGAATCAAGGAACGCGCCTACGAGCTGCGTCTGGCCGTGAAGCGCGACGTGCCGCTCGCGCGCGGCCTCTATAAATACGGCCGCGTCGGCCAACCCATCCCCGCCATCTTCTATCAGGCTGTCGCGGCCATCCTCGCGCTGCTTTACCGCCAGGGCTTCCGTCCCGGCGATGCCTTTGAAACCCGTCCGGCCACGCCGCTCGGCACGCCGGACGATCCTGAAATCTGGAATACGGAGAACGACTGATGAACAAGAAAGGCGGCTTCCAACTCAGCTCCATCCTCAAACGGGGCAACATGCTCTTCTCGCTCGGGATGCTAGCCATTGTCTTCATCCTCGTGCTGCCGCTGCCCACCTGGGTCATCGACGGCCTGCTCTCCTTCAGCATCGCGCTGGCTGTGCTTATCATCATGCTCATCTCGAGCATCAAGAAGCCGACCGACTTCAGCGTCTTCCCCACCCTGCTGCTCTTCGTCACGCTCTTTCGCCTCGGCCTGAACATCGCGACCACGCGCGCCATCCTTACCCAGGGCGACGCGGGCAACCTCATCAGCGCCTTCGGCCAATTCGTCGTCCAAGGCAACTTCGTCATCGGCCTGGTGATCTTCATCATCCTGACGATCATCAATTTCATCGTCATCACCAAGGGCGCCGGCCGCGTCGCGGAAGTCTCCGCCCGCTTCACCCTCGACGCCATGCCCGGCAAGCAGATGAGCATCGATGCCGATCTCAACGCCGGCATCATCAGCGAGCGCGAGGCCCGCGACCGCCGCCGCGCCATCGAGCGCGAGGCCGATTTCTACGGCGCGATGGACGGCGCGAGCAAGTTCGTCCGCGGCGACGCCATGGCCGGTATTCTCATCACCGGCATCAACCTCATCGGCGGCTTTGTCATCGGCATCGTGCAGATGAACCTCAGTGCGCAGGAATCGGTGCAGCGCTTCTCGCTCCTCAGCGTCGGCGACGGCCTCGTCTCCCAGATCCCCGCGCTGCTCATCTCCGCCGCGGCCGGTATCCTCGTCACACGCTCGGGCTCCGAGTCCGGCCTGGGCGACGAGTTCCTCGGCCAGCTCCTGAGCAATCGCCGCACGGTCATGATGACAGGCTTCATGCTCTGGGTGCTCGTCCTCGTGCCCGGATTCCCCAAGCTCGTGCTCATCGTCATGGGCGCCGTGTTCTGCGGCGTCGCCCGCCTGCTGCCGCATCCGGAGGAGAAGGCCACGGCCGGCGGTGGCGTCAATGCCACCGGCAAGGTCGCCGCCGCGGCGGGCAAGGACGGCAAGCCCGGCGAACCGGCCACCTTTATCCCCAAGCCGGGAGAGGTTCTCACCCTCGAGATCGGCCTGGGCCTGCTTCCGCTCGTGCAGGGCAACATGCAGAACCTGCTCGACCGGGTCCTCGCGCTGCGCCGCACGCTCTCGCAGGAAATGGGCATCATGATCCCGCCCATCACCATCCGCGACCAAAGCTCGCTCGGCGCGCACAAGTACCAGCTCCTCCTGCGCGGCCACCCGCTCACCCACGGCGAGGTCTTCTGCAATCAGCTCATGGCGATGGGCGTGGGCAACGGCCGCGCCACGCTGCGCGGCCGCGAGACGATCGAGCCGGCCTTCGGCATGCCCGCGCTCTGGATTCCCGAGACTTCCCGCAAGGAAGCCGAGCGCGCCGGCTATGTCGTCATCGACCCGCTCACCGTCATGGTCACGCACCTGAGCGAAATGCTCAAACGCCACGTCGCCGACATGATCACCCGCCAGGACGTGCAGGAGCTCCTCAACCGCCTCAAGGAAACCAACGCCGCCGTCATCGCCGAGCTCGGCGCGCTCCAGATCAGCACCGGCCTGGTCCAGCGCATCATGCAGAACCTGCTGCGCGAAGGCGTCTCCGTCCGCGAGCTCTCCGTCATCCTCGAGCGCCTCTGCGACCAGTATCCCTACACCAAAAATGTCGACGAGCTGAGCGAGGCCTGCCGCCGCGCGTTGCACCTCGAGATCGGCCGCCAGCTCGACAGCAACGACGGCCGCATCAAGGTCATCACGCTGCATCCCGAAATCGAGCAGCGCGTCATCGAAAGCGTCCGGCAGAATCCGCAGGAGGTTGTCCTCGTGCTCGATCCCGCGCTGGCCGGCCACATCCACGCCGAGCTGAAGAAGGGCATCCAGTCCATGTCCGGCAGCGGCCGCTCGCCCACGCTGCTCTGCGCGCCCGCCATCCGCATCGGCTTGAAGAAGTTCTTCGAGGACAGCTTCCGCGCCCTGAAGATTTTTGCCTACAACGAGATTTCCCCGCAGTTGAAGCTGGAGCCGGTCTACACCATCGCCCCGGCCAAGGCGTGACGACGATGCGCGGAAACACGGAGCCTTCGAGTTGCCAAGCCCGGGTGCGGGCATGGGGGTGCACCCCCGGGTTTGGCATCTCGAGGGCTTCGTGCGGCGGGACGAGAAGCGCGGCATTTTCCGCACCGTGCGGCTGCGGCTGGACCGCCTGATCGCGAAGGCCACCGTCTTCGAGGACTTGCAGCTTCGGGACGACTCGAGCGCCAGCTCCGCGCCTTTTACGCCGAAGGAAAACCGGACCCCGGCGCCTTCAAAAAATCCTGGCCGCCTACCGAAAATCCCAGACCTGATGTTTGATGAACCGCCTGATGCGCCCGAGATCGAAATGGCTTTGTCTTGCCTTCGTGGCCTGCTTGACGGCGTGGGCGCGGGCGGACGCGCCCTTGGCGGCGGCGCGCTCCAATCCGCGCAGCTTTTCGGTCGGACTGGCCGCTGGCATCCTGATGTGCCTGTTGGGCGTACAAATCCAGACCATGCTGCGGAAGTCCAGCCACGAACGGGAGCTGCGCCGGATCGCCTTGATCGATTCGCCCCGGTGACCGGCAGCCGGTCGGCACCGCTCCGCTCTCTCCGCTCCTTGACGCCCCCAAACCGTGGGCGACATTGCCAGGAGTGCCGTCGTGAAACCGCTTTTCCTCATCTTCCTCGCGCTCCTGCTCGCGTTCCCCCTGCGCGCCGAGGATTGGACGACCACCACTGGCGAGACCTACAAGAACGTCAAGGTCCTCTCGCACGATGCCGCCTACGTCACCATTCTTCATGACGATGGCGGCGGAAAAATTCCCCTGAGCACCCTCCCGCCCTACGTGCAAAAGCGTTTCAGTTTCAATCCCGTCAAGGCCGACCAGGCCATCGCCGCGGAAAAAGCGGCCGACCAGCAAAACCGCATCGCCCTCGCCAACGAGAAGGCCCGTATTCAGGCCGAACGCGAGAAGGCCGCCGCCGATGCGCTGACGCTGGCGCTCTTCACCCCGCCGCCCGACGCCGACATTCCCGCCGCCGGCACGCCCAGCAATCCTCCGCCGCAACCCGGGCTCGTTGCCGGCTACGAAACGCCCTACCCGCCCGTGGTTGACTACGGCGATTATGGCGACTGGGGTTACGGTGGGTACGGCTATCCCGGAATCATTTATAGCGGCTACGGCGGGTACCGGTACGGCACCTCTCGCGGCGGCTGGAATCACAGCTACGGCACGCGCAGGTTCAGTCCCGGCTTCAATCGCGGGGGCGCCGCCGACTACCCCGGACGGCACTAGCCCGGTCCGCGCGCCATGCAGCCGATCGCGCCCCACGTCTGGGTTCAGGCCTATCCGCTCAGCATGCTCGGCGGCCATCAAGGCCGCGTCTGCACCGTGATCCGGCTCAACTCGGGCCGCCTCCTTATTCACTCCACCGCGCCCTTCGCCGCCTCCGACCTCGCCAGCATCCGCGAGCTCGGCACCCCCGGCTGGCTGGTCGATTCCATGCGGCGCCACGATACCTTCTCCCACGAGGGCCGCGCCGCATTTCCCGATGTTCCCTACCTGGTACCCGCCGGTTTCCCGAAGATGGCCGAGCTCCGCGCGCAACCCATCCTTCCCGCCCCGCCGGAATGGTCCGGCGAAGTCGAGGTCCTGCGCATCGAAGGCATGCCGCAGGTCGAGGAGCACGTCTTCCTGCACGTGGCGTCCCGCACCGTCATCGTCGCCGATCTCGTCTTCAACTTCGCTCCCGCGACGGGCTGGACCTCCTTCATGCGCCGCGCGCTTATGGGCGTGAAGGAGCAGCCCGACGCCGCGCGCCTCTACCCGCTCCAAGTCAAGAACCGCGCCGCCTACGACCGTTCCCTGGAGAAGCTTTTCACCTGGGATTTCGACAACATCATCACCGGCCATAAGGAACCCGTGCTAGGCAATGGCAAAGCGCTGCTTAGGGAGGCGCTTGCCCGCAAAGGGATGATGCCGATGAACAAAAATGAAGACCTGAGTCGTCAAATCGTTTTTGCGGCTACCGGCGGCGAGACCTGATACTTTGCTATTCCAACTCCAAGTTGATTTTCAATTAACTTATACGCTCCGGAATTCATTAGAGTGTGCATGTAACAGTGATGAACTGTAAGAATTAAATCTTGCAATTCACTATCTGGATTTCCGTTAACGTCTTTTGCACTTTCGATTAGCTCGACCTTCAATCCAAGGCTTAGGCACTCCTCAAAGTGGATATGTCGGTCATGGGTTTTATTTTTGCCGTAATGGGCAAGGGCACGAACGATCTTGGCTGCCTTCTTTTTTGCCTGCGGCTCTCCGTGGAACATTACATTCGCGAGTTGCTGCTGGACAAAAGTGTTGGACAGATCAATCGCATTTTTGCATCGACCAAGGAACGTCGGCTGATATTTGCCGATGATCGGCTGCCAAATTGGGATTTTACTGGCGTCCTTTTTCACCTCTCTACAGGCCTGTTTGAATTCTTGGAGAACCCCGTATGTCGGAACGCCAAGAAGTTGTGGATCAATACGTCCAAGATTGGAATGCTTACCCATCCATATCTCTTTGCAAGAGCATGCGATCATTGTACCGGCTGACATCGCCATTTGCGGAACAATAGCTCGAATGTCAGGGACAGAATTGCCCTTAAACATCTTATGCAGATAATCCAATCGACTGAGTCGATGTTATATTACCTCCAGGGGTATGAAGAATCAGATCCAGCCCCTTCGTGCGATCCAGCTTGTGAATCGCCATCATGAAGCCGTTCTTGTCCTCGTCATTAATTTCAAGACCGGCAATGTTTGGCTTTGATAGCCATCCAGAATAGTACGCAATAACATTGCGTCCTGTTTTCTCGTACAGCTTTTTCAGGTAGCTGCCTCTGACCGCCCCTATCGCATTGTTTGCAGCGTTCTGATGCGAAAGCTGCGCCTGTTGAATCTGCTGAACAACCTCAT
The DNA here is from genome assembly GCA_964658475.1 of uncultured Candidatus Methylacidiphilales bacterium. Lineage (GTDB taxonomy): Bacteria > Verrucomicrobiota > Verrucomicrobiia > Methylacidiphilales > UBA1321 > JABDGH01. The sequence continues at coordinate 31,374 of CAZZYY010000010.1, forward strand.
TCCAATTAGGCATTCATCAACGGTAGATCAATTACACCAAGTCCGTAAATGGTTTCGCTGGGCACCCACTGAAAGGGAGAAGGCTGTTCCAAGGTATAATGGCCTGCCACCGCTGGAGGGGCGGACAAGTCTGGAACGAAAAACCGAAGATACTCGCGATGAAGCGAAGGCTTGCGTTGAGCTCGTCTGGTTGGACGAACAGAAACGTGTTTTTTGTCCACCACAGCGGGACGATAGCGTTTGGATTTTCTCACGTCAAATGAACTATGTGTGCTTTAACGGTTTTTCGGTATGAGTCGCAAAATCCTGAGCATATTCGACAAACCATTCCTCACGCCCACCGCTTCCCCCAACTTCCTGCCGCGACCAGCGCGCGCGCCTCCGCCAGCGTGCCGGGGTAGGCGAGCTGGAAATGCGGCTCGTCGGGAAACGAGTCCCAGTCGCCGCCCCATTCCAGCCCCTGGCTGCGGCCGAGCGCGCCTACCTTGGCGTAGAGCGGCGAATCCTCCAGATATTCCCCACGCTGGAAAACGCCCACGTCGAAGGCGATGCCGAAGTTATGGTTCGAGTACCCCGCCGGCGCGTCGGTGACGATGGGCCCGGGCGTGGTGCGGCCCTCCGCATAGAGCGCCGTCTGTTCCGCATAACTCCGCGTCCCACAAATGACCTTCACCACGATCCCCGGCCCGAGCCGCCCGTCGTTGGCCGTGCCGAGCAAGCGGCGCGCGGCGCGTTGCGCGGCGGGCAGGAGCGTGGCGATCGCGCCGGCGGAACGCGGATCCAGCGTCGTGTCGACCGCGACCCCCGTTCCCGCCGCCGCCAGCGCCGCGGCGTGATCGCCCGCGCTTGCCGCCTGCTTCGTGCCTGCCTTCGAACTCTCGTTCACGAGGCCGCTCCCGTCGCCGCCGTCGGCGTCGTGATATACGATTGCGTGGCGTCCTCGATTCCGCCGGCCACCGCGTTCAGCAAGTCGCCCGCCGTCTTTGCATCGCCCGTGACCAGCTTCGGGTACCACGCGGCGTAAAGGCTCGCGATGGCAGAGGAAAACTGCGCATAACCCGCGTCCGTGGCCGAGCCGCCAAAGGTGGTGATGGTGCTTTGCAGCTGCGCCGGCGTGGGAAAGCCGCCGCCGGAAAGCGAATAAACCGCGCTCGCCGCCGCGTACATCTCATTTGCCAGCCGCGTGCGCGTGCTGCTCTGCTGCACGGTGAAGTCGAGCACCGCGCCCGTCGCCACCGCCGCGCCCGTGCGCACCAGCGGAAGCGCCGCCTCGATCACCGTCGTTGCCGTCGAGTTCGCGCCGGCCGCGCTTGCGCTCGTCGACGAAGTTGCACAGCCCGTCAGGTCCAGCACCAGCGCCGCCGCGAGCGCCACCCGCAGCATCGTCCCTCGTGAATATGTCATCGGAATATCTCCAGTTGTTGTTGGTTAAAGTTTGGTCCACACGTTTGCCGCCACCTTCAGGAACGTGATGGAGCCGGGATTCATCGTCGTGCCCGCGCTCCAGCCGTAGATCGTTCCCGACGCCACCGTCACGGTCAGCGCCGTGATCGTTTGCGACGACAGGATCGTCAGCCGCTCGCCCACGCGGGTGCTGTTGTCGGTGGGAAAGGTCACCGTGCCGCTCGCCAGCGTGCCGGAGGGCGTGAGCTCCAGGACCTGGTCCACCGGCCCGTACCAGTACGCCTGGTTGAAGCCGCTGGTCAGCCCCGCGGTCGGCTGCACCTGAAGGCTCGGCGTGTAGAGCGTCAGGTGATTGTTCACGATGCTTGTCCCGTTCGTGTCCACCAGGTCGCGGCAGGTCGCGCTGGAGCTCGTCGAGTTCGTCACCGCGCAGTTGGATCCGCTGATCCGCTGCGTGCAGGTCAGCGAGCCGCTCGTGCTCGTGCCGCTGACGTAGAAGCCGTACCCGTTCGTGCTGGCCGAGCCGGTGACGTTTCCGTTCACCGTCACGCTGCCGCCGCCCGTCCCGCTGAAGTAAACGCCGGTCCCCGTGCCCGAGCCACCGGCGACGCCCTGCAGGTTCCCGGTGATCGTCACCGTGGCCGCGCCGCACGAACTCGCCAGCGCCGTCCCATTGCCGCCCACCGGCGTGCTGTTGTTGGCCACCATGCTGATGCCGTTTGCCACCAGTACGGTGCCGTTGCCGGAAAGCACCATGCCGTAGATCGACGTGTTGCTCCCCGTCGTGGTCGTGATGGTGAACGTCTGTCCGCAGCCGCCCATCGTCACCGTCGCCCCCGTGCCGGCGTCCTTGAAGATCGTGTCGCCGTTCGCCGCGCCCGTCACCGTGATCGTCGCCGCGGGCATGAAGTACCAGTTCACCCCGGTCACCAGTGTCAGGTTCTTGTCCGCAAAAACGCCGTCTTCCGCCACGATCGTGTCGCCCGATGCCGCCGCCGCGGCCGCCGCTGTCAGCGTGGCAAAGGGGGTGAGGAGGCTGTACTTGGAAAGGCCGGTGCGCGTGTCGTTGCCGAGACTCTTCGAGACGTAGATCGTCTTTGCGCCGGCCTTCAGCACCGCGTCGATGAGCAACCCGTTGCCGTCTGCCTGCAGCAAGCCGTTCGCCGCGTTTACCGTGTTGCCCAGCGTCGTGGTGGCCGCGTTGTAGGCCTGGACCGTGGTGCCAATCGCGGAGGGGGCCAGAAACGAGCCGCTCGAGGCGAACGCCGCCGAGCCCAGCGTCCCGCCCGCGCCGACGTTCAACGTCGCGCCATCCGTTCCGGCAAGGGTCAGGGTGTTACTCACGTTGAGCGTTTTCCCGCCCGCCACCGTGACCGGATTGCCCGCGAGATTCGCACACGGAAACGTCCCCGCCGTCACGACGCCGAGCGTGGTCAGGTTTGTCGAACCGGCCAGCGGCGAGTACCGCCCGTCCGCCGTTGTTTTGGTATAAGCGTCGCCGATCCCGTACCCCGCCAGGGTCGTCGGCGCGCTGGTTACGCTGCTGAACGGAAGCCTGAAATTGGTCGCCGACAACGCGCCGCTCACCGTCAGGTTCGTCGCATTCAGCGTTCCCGCCGTTGCGCTTGTCGCGCTGAGATTCGCCGTCGTCAGGTTTGTCGCGTTCAGGTTTGCCGCCGCCATGTTCGTCGCGTTCACGGTCAGCGCGTTCGTCACACTGTGACCGCCGGCATTCAGGTCCGCCTGCATCGCCCCCTGCGGAGTGAAGTTTTCGATCGGCGCGTTGCCCGCGCCGCACAACAGCAGCACCGACGCCAGCGCCAGCCCGCCCAGCCCCGCCACGGTCGACCCGCGGCGCGCTTTTGAATTCAGATTGGTAATCATAGTTTCTCGTTAAGTTTGAAAATTAGTTTCTGTCGCGACGCGGTCGGGCTCAGCCCTCCGCCCGTGGTTGCTTCGGGAGCCCTAGGCCCATTCCCCTGCCACGCTCAGCGCGCCTGAGAACGTCCGCGTCTCTGCCGCGCCGGTGCCTGTCGCCGGCGCCAGGGGATGGCAGAAGACCGGCACGCTTACGCCGAAGAAGGTGAAGCTGCCGATCTCCGTCGTGCTCTCGGAATCCGGCAGCGTCGTGCAATCGAACTCGATGCTGGCGGAGCCGCCACCGTCCAGTGTCACGGTGTTCGTCACCGCACATGAGATGCCCAGCGCCGGCCAGTACTGCCCGGCGTACTTCACCATCGGGTCTGGAACGTAGACTTCCGGGTAGAAGAGATCCACGATCAGGTTCAGCACCGCCGCCGGGTTTGTCCCGCTGCCCGCGCTGCCGCTGGCCGTGATTGTTCCCGAGCCCGGCGCCGTCTGCCGCAGGCCCACGCCCGCCGCCAATGCTGCCGGCGCCGGAATCGGCAGGCCGTCGATTTCCGTGAAGCTTCCCGTGCCCACCAGCGCATTGCGCGGCGGCAGATTGCCCGTGGCGGACAGCGCCTGCGTCACGCCGCCGAGCACGCCGTTGCCCGTGGCGGTCAACGCATAGTTCTGCGCGCGCCAGTAGATCTGCAGCGCCTGGTCGAGCGAAAAGCCGGCGGGGTACACCGTCTGCGGCCCCACGCTCGACGCGAACGAGCCGTCCTTCTCCGGCACCAGGAACGGAAAGTAACCGAGGTCGCAATAGGTGAACTTCATGTCTGCTCCGGCCCGTGATGCGGGAAGGGAAAGATCATCGCCAGCCCGTTGAACACGCCCGCGCGCAGCAGCAGGTGCTGCGTCACGCACTGCACGATCTTCGCCGTCACCGGAGCGGTGCCCGGACCGCCCGAGATCGTGGCCCCGTCCAGCGTGGAGCTTGCCGCCACGGCATAGCCGAGGAGCACGAAGGCCGAGGCCAGGACCTGGTCGGGCGAGTCGCCGGTGTAGGCGAACGGCGTGGGAAAGCCGCTCCAGCCGCTGGCGCCGCTGCCGATCTGCGCCGCGGAAAACGTCGCGCCGTCCGGCTCGAAGTCGACCTCCAGCCAAACGAGCGTGCCGACGGAAACGGAGATCGCGGTGTCCAGCCCCGTGATCGAAACAAGATCGTTCGGCGTCAGCGACTGCAGCAGGAAGGAGTTGGGGTTGACCTTCACCTTCAGGCCCGATGTGTCGGAGACATCGATCAGCTCGAACGGGAAGTTGGCCGGCGCGGCCGAGCTGGACGGCCGCACCAGCGAATCCGACCGGGGCTGCTGCTCGCCGCCGAGCACCTGCGCGGCGTCGCCCTTGGCCGTGCCCGACGTCCGCTCCGTGCGGCGGTACGATTGCTGCCGCGTCCGGTTCACCTTCAGCAGCGCGCGCAAATCTTCCTGCCCGAGATGCTTCGCCGGACCGACCGTGATCCGCGTCACGCCCTCGTCCACCCGTTCCTCCACGCGCTGGATTTGCGCCGCCATGGTCGCCCATTCCGCCCGGCCGCCGCTGAGGTTGAGCAATTGCCCCGGTGCCGCGGACCCGCTGCACTCCTGCTCCGTCAGCTCCAGCACGCCGTCGTACTGCAGGACGCCGGTCACCGCATGAAGGGCCGCCGCCAGGCCGCTGGGAACTGGCTCCGCGTCCGTCGAGGAGGTCAGCTGCTTGTAGGTGCCGGAATCCGCGTTCGTGCCGATGACCCGCGTGTAGACCACGCGCTGTTTCTCCGGCCCCCACACGTCGGCCGAGTCGCTCGTCGCCCCACCCGTGTACTGCAGCGTGGCCGAGACCCGCAGCGGCGCGGAGAGGAAATTCATCCACGCGGAGATCGAGCCCGATAGCAGCTCGTTCGGCAGCTCGGACGCAGCGAGGCTCGACGTCCCGTCGATCA
>CAZZYY010000011.1:0-34677 GCA_964658475.1 uncultured Candidatus Methylacidiphilales bacterium
GCCGTCGTCGCTCCGTCGGTGCGTTTGGTCACAACTGCTTATAGCATAAACCTTCGGGGAAGCGCGAAAAAATCGGTCGCTGTCCCTCCAGCCGATTCACCCATGGAGCCGGGGCGGCCAGCATGCCCCTCATCGTGAAGGCGAAGCGCCGCCGCCCGTTTCGGCTTCGGACCAACCATTAGGAGGTCACGCCGCGCACGTGGAAGCCGATCTGTTCGAGCAGGGCTGCCACGGCCGCCGCGCGGTCGCCCTGCAGCGTGATCTCCTGCCGGTCGAACGTGCCGCCACAGCCGAGCTTGCCTTTGAGCTCCTTGGCCAAGTCGGCAATCATCACGGCGCTGGCGCCGGGCACGCCCTCGGTAAAGCCGCTGATGACGACCACCGTCTTTCCGCCCCGCTCCTTGGTCTCCCGTCGCAGCACGAGGCGTCCGCGAAAGCGGGGCGGGGGCTTGGGCGCGCTGGGCGCGGGAGGGGGCTTGGCCGGTTCCGGGGCGGGCGGCAGATTCTGCAACGCTTCCAGGCTGGAGAGCGCGGCAAAGGGACTTTGCAACGCGGGCGCGGGCGCACGACCCACGTCGATCTTCTTGCGCGGCTCGCGGCTCATGCCGGTCCTCAGGCGATGTAGGAGCCGAACGCCTTGCGCCGCGCGGCGATCTCACCGTCAGCCAGCTTTTCCAGCCGACGCAGGCTGAATTCTTCCACGCAAAACGAGGCGACCAGCGTGCCCTGGATGATCGCTTCCTTGAGATTCGGGAACGAGGTGTCGTCCGTGCGCGCGAGGTGCCCGATCACCCCGCCGGCAAAGCAATCGCCCGCGCCCGTCGGGTCCTTGATCTCCTCGAGCGGGAAAGCGCCGGTGCTGAAGAACTCCCCCTCCTGGCCGAAGAGCAGGCAGCCGTGCTCGCCCTTTTTCACCGCGACGTAGCGCGGGCCCATCGCCGCAATCCGGCGCCCGGCGCGGATGAGGTTGTCCTCCTCCGTGAGCTGGCGCGCCTCGCTGTCGTTGAGGATGAGCATGTCGATTTCCTTGAGCAGCTCGACCAGGTCGGCGCGCGCCATGCCGATCCACAGGTCCATCGTGTCGGCCACGACGAACTTCGGGCGGCGCACCTGCTGGCGCACGTTGCGCTGCAGCGACGGCGCGATGTTGCCGAGCAGGATATACGGCGTGTCGCGATACGCCTCCGGCAGCTTCGGCGCGAAACGCTCGAAGACATTCAGGGCGACGGACAGCGTCCGCCGGTTGTTCATGTTCAGCTCGTACTCGCCCGTCCAGGCGAAGGTCTCGCCGTCCGCGACTTCCAGCCCTTCCAGGTCGATCGAGCGCGACTCGAAGAGCTCGGTGTGCGCCTTCGGAAAATCGTGCCCCACCACCCCGACCAGCTGCACCGGCCCGAAGAAGCTGGCCGCGACGGCCGCATAGGAGGCCGACCCGCCCAGCAAATGGCGATGTTCCGCCACCGGCGTTTTGATGTGATCGAGCGCAATCGAACCAACGACGAGGACGGGCATCGGGTAAGTCAGCCAAACCGGCCCCGCCTTGTCCAGCGCGGGAAACGGGGCTTGACGCAACCACGTCCAGTGTATTACTGATCTACAACACCGTGTTCCTGCTCAACCCCAACAGCGGCGTGCCTCTTTATGTGCAGCTGCAGCAGCAATTCCAGAAGCGCATCCTTGCCGGGCAGCTGGAACGCGGCACGCAGCTCCCCTCGGTGCGCGATCTTTCCGCGGAGCTCCATGTCAACCCGCTCACCGTGGCCAAGGTCTATCAGCTGCTGGAACGCGACGGCTACGTCGAGACGCGGCGCGGGATCGGCACCTACGTCCTGCACCAGTCGCCCGTGCTGCGGCTGGAGGCGCGCCGCACGCAGATCGGCCCGGCCCTCGAGCAGCTCGTGCTCGAGGCGCTGCACCTCGGCCTCGGAGAGAAGCAAATCCAGGCGCTCGTCGCCGACAAATTCCGCGAATTGAAACGCCGGAGCGATCTATGAACGACCCCGCCATCCTCGTCGACCACGTCAGCCGTTCGTTCCAGGGCCGGCCCGTCCTGCGCGACCTGAACCTCGCCGTCCAGCCGGGCAGCATTTACGGCTTTCTCGGCCGAAATGGCGCCGGCAAGACGACGACCCTGCGCCTGCTGGCGGGCCTGATCCGCCCCGGCGCCGGCACGGTGCGCGTCCTGGGCCACGATCCCTTCGCCATGGGCGCGGAAGAGCGGCAGTGGCTCGGCTACATGTCGGAAAAAGCGGTGCTCCCGCCGATGATGAAGGTGCGCGGGCTCGTGCGGCTGTGCCGCGCGCTCTATCCTCATTGGGACGAGGGGCTGGTCTCCTCGCTCCTCGGCAAGTATGGCATTTCGCCCAAGGCCTCTCTCTCCGCGCTCTCGGCTGGTAATCAGCGCCTGCTGGGCTTCATCCTGGCCATCGCGCCGCGGCCGAAGGTGCTCCTGCTCGACGAACCGGCGGCCAATCTCGACGTTGTCGCCCGCCGCGAGATTCTCGACGACATCCTCGACCTGCTGCGCGAAACCGGCGCCACGGTGCTTTTCTCCACCCACGTGCTTAGCGACGTGGAACGAGTGGCGGACGAGATCGGAATCCTCGCGCACGGCACGCTGCAGGTAAGCAAGCCGCTCGATGAGCTCAAGGAATCGGTGCGGCAGGTGCGCTTCTTCGGCTTCCGCCACGGCGTGCCCGCCGGCGAGATCGCGCAAAGCCTCCACACCGTGCGCTCGCGCCATGAGCTCCTTGCCACCGTGCCGGCCGCGTTCGACTCCGCTGCCTGGGCGGCCCATTCGGGCTGCGAGTACGAATCCCGCGCCCTCAATCTCGAAGACATCTTCGTCGAGTTGTCCCGCTACGAAAGGGCCCCATGAAAACACGCCAGTTTTTCGCCCTCCTGCGCTTTAGCGCGCTGATCAACCCGTTCATCTGGATCTTCCCCCTGGCGTTTGGCTTTCCCGCTTTGATGATGAATCAGATGAATCTCCCCGGCCCCGAGTCGCTGGACAGCCTGCTTTCGGTCCAGAATTTATTTTTTGTGGCCATCATTGGCGTCTCTGTCCTGGCCCCGGACATGATGCAGACCCGTTTCAGTCGCGCCGCGGCCTCCTGGTCGGGCTCTGAGTTCCTGCTCACGCGCGCGATTGACCGGCCCTGCCTATACCGCGCGAGGGCGGCCTTGGTCTTCGCGCTGGCGCTCGTCTTGCCGGTGGTCTTGATCGCCCGCTCCGTCAGCGCGCCCGATCTGACCGTCACCGGTAACTCCAAGCCGCTTCAGTCAGCCTGCCTGAGTGCCGTGGCGGGCGCAAAGTCGATGCCGGATCCCACGAATCACCGCGCCACGCTTCTGTTCTTGCCCCGGGGCAGCGTCCTCGTGAGCGAGTGGCAATTGTGGTATGTCATCATGACGCTCCTGCTCGTCCAACTGCTGATTCCCGTCATCGCGCCTTTCAAGTACGGCCTGTTCATCTTTTACATCGTGTTCGTGTGCGGAACCCTTGCGCCGTCTTACTGGAGATTGCATGAGATCGGGCATCACGGGCAACGTCAGAACCTCGAGGAATCCATCTTCTTCTTTTTCACCAGCCACCAACTGCTTTTCTGGCTGGGGACCGCGCTGGCTTGTATTGGATGTCAGCTCGCGTGCGAGAGATTTTTTACCCGCCAGGAATTCTGAAGCGGGCCAGGACGAAACTCGACGAATCCCTGTCCTCCGCTACGATGAAGTCATGACCGAACGCAGCGCCGACCAATTGCGATCGGAGTGGCTTCTGGCCGGGCGGCTGACCGGGGCGCTGAGCGTCGTGCAGATGCTGATCTTCACGCTTCTGATGGTGCGCCTCCACTCGGTCGCCCTGGCCGCGGCCAATTTCTGGCTGCTGGTTTTGGGATTTTCCGTCAGCGGCGTAGTGGCGGCGGTGTGCCTCAGCCGCGTGCGCCTGAATTGACTGCCTCGCGGATGAGGCTGCTTTGGCCGTACCTGCGGCGCGAATTGCTCAGCGACTTTCCAGCACGTGGCGAATGCGCGCGCAGTAAGCGGGGATGTCCGCGCTGCGGAGCAGGTCGGAGACAATGACGACACGCCGGCCGCCCGCCGCCAGCACTTGCGGCAGGGTCTTCTCGTTCACCCCGCCGATGCAAAATTGCGGCACCCGCACCTTGGCCGCCACCTGATCGATGAGCGGCAGGCCCACCGGCAGGTAATCGGGCTTGGTCGGCGTGGCGAAAAGCGGGCCCACGCCGATGTAATCCGCGCCCTCGCGCTCGCCCGCCACCGCCTGCTCCAGGCTGTGGGTGGATTTGCCGATGAGCCGGCCCGCGCCCGCCTGCTCGCGCGCGATCTCGACGGAAAGATCGTTCTGGCCCACGTGGACCCCATCCGCGCCAACTTCCTCCGCCAAGCCTGGATGATCGTTGAGGATCAGAAGCGGCGGACGGACCGCCCGGTCGAGGATCTCCCGCACCCCCTGCCCGATGCGCACGATCTCGGAACGTTCCCACTCCTTCGCGCGCAGTTGCAGCACGTCGACCCCGCCCTGCGCGATCTCGGCTGCCACCGCGAACAAGCGGTCCGGCGCCACATAGCCCGTATCGAGGATCGCATAGAAGCAGGCACGCTCCAGCGCGGCGCGGCGCTCGGCCAACGTCATGACGCAGGCCTGCCCGGGACGAGTGGGCCAGCCCGCCGTGCCAGCAAGATCATGCTCCCGAGCGCAAGGACGAGCAGCGTCCAGGTGGATGGTTCCGGGGTCGGACTCGGATCGACTCCGCTGACGGCGTAGACGTCGATCTGGTCGAGCCCGGGGTCAATCGTAACCGACTGCAGGATGCGATCCGGAGGCGCGGAGACGGTGAAGTCGTATTCATCCAGATTGATCGGACCGCCATCCGCCTGGGGATCACCGGCGAACACATAGGAGGTGAGGGCTTCCGCAGCAATGGCACCGGGGGCCGGTTCGGTATTCAGGCTGGTGATCGGCACATTGGAAAAGACGACTGGATCACCGACATCATAGTTCAGGCTAAAACTGATCGTCGACGCGCGGCTCCAGGCAGTCAGGCTGCTGACGAGGAAACTGATTTCGCTATACGAGGATCGAGCCGATGGCGCCAGGGTCAAGGTCCTTGTCGTTTGACGGCCGAGCACGAGGACGTTGTTCTCGTCGTAAGGTTGCAGTTGAAAGACGGCGTTGGTCGTGGTGATTACCCCATCATCGGGAAGAGCGCCGGCGGCAGCGAAGGCCGGCGAGTTCGCCGCCGCATAGCCGCTCGTTACCAGAACGTAGCCGTTGAGCTCGTTCGGGTCTCCCGACAGGTCCGCCGACGTACTGCCATCAACCTCCTGGACGGCATCGAAATTAAACCCGTGATTTTCCAGCGCAACCTGGGTGGCCTGCGGTGTCGCGCTCGCTTCATTTGTCGCGAAGAGCACGATCTCGATGAAGGCCAGGCCTGCGAGGCGCAAAGGTGGTGATAGTCGAATCATCTGTTTCCGCCGGCCGGGCCATATGAGAATCGTTGGCAAATTTTGTCAATCCTTCATAGACGTAATCTTAAGAACCGCCAGCAAGTGCCGATACGCGCAAGAAGCTAAGGCTGGACTTTTCCGTACTCGACGAGGGGTGCGCGATCGCTGGCCGCGGGCGTGACGGTGTACCCGGTCTGGATGAGCTGCGCACCAGTCAGACGGACGGTCTTGTTTTGGTCCACCTCCGTCAGCTCATAGGTGGCGGCGGCATCGATGCCCCGCAGCTTGACGGTCAGCGTCGGGCTCGAGTTTTGCGCGCTTCGGAAGGCCTGGAGCACACCCAGCCCCTTCTTCGGGTCGTTGAACTCCCAGCATCTCCACCCGCTGCCCGGCTTGGAATCGTTGGCCAGCGGATAGTAGTCGGCCAGGAACAGCGGTGAGATCACCCGCCAGTGATGGAAGAGCGCCTGGAGTTTGTCGTACGGCAGACCGGCCTGCCGCGTGTCAAAGGTCGTGACAGCCTGCCAAAGCGCCGCGCTGCGAAAGGCGTACCCATCTGTGTCCCGCACGATCCCACCGACATCGGGATCCCATAAGGCCAGCGTGGCGAGCCGGGCCTGCTCGGTTTCCGGCGGTTCCGTATTCCCCGGCAGGTGCAACGGGCCGCGCAGGGAAAAGAGATCGAACTGCGGCTGAGTGCCGACCAGCCTGTACGCAGGCCCGTCCATCTTGCGGTGTCGAGCGGAAGCGATGTCGTCCTCCCTCGCCTGCACGCCCTTCATTTCCGCCACGCCCACGCGGTCCTCCGCTTCCGCCCCGGAAACAAGGTCCTGCTGGAGGAGAGAGACCAGCGGTTCCAAGTGCCGGGCGAGCGCCCCGTCCGCAAGCGCGCGGAAGCCGGGCTCGCCCGGCTGGCGATCCAGCCACCAGGCATCCAGCTTCAGGTTGTGACCCCTATAGCCATCCATGAGCTGCAGCGCCGAGGGACTCTTGTCCGTTTCGGTCAGGCGTCCGCTGCCCACCAGGCGCGGCGGCTGCGGCTGACCGTCGGGCTGGTTGGGCAGGTTGTGCGCGAGCATCCAGCGCCGCCAGAGGTTCTGGCCGTCCAGCCAGTCGCCTCCCTGCCAGAGCAGCACGGCGACCAGCGGCGCGCTCACGGTCTCCTGCGGGTGGAGGAGAAAATGGGTCTGCTTCATGCCGCCCTGCACCCGCCAGCCGGTGCCCGGATCGCCCTTGAACGCAACCTTCCACGAACCCGCCCATCCCAGTGCCAGGCACACACCCTGCGAGTCGCCGTCCAGGTTGAAGTAGGGCAGCCACTGGTTGGGTACCGGCTCGTCCGAAGTGAACGTCTCCGGTATGGCCAGCGGCGAGAAGAACGGCTCGTAGGCGGTCGAGGCTCCGCCGCCGCTGAAGTAGTGCAGCTGGTTCGTGTTGACGTTGGGATCGACCGGAAACGTGGTGTCGATCGCCTGCACGTGGGAGATGATCCGCGTGTCGATGGCGCCGATGTTCGTCAAGTGCAGCGTCCACTCCACCACGGGAAAGTCGCGGTACTGCACCACCACGCAGCGGACCTGCAGGATGTTCGCCGGGTCGGTAAAGGTCACCGTTTGCTCGAGCCGGTTCGCGTCAAGGGTGCGTTGCGCCGTCTGCTTGACCCAGGTGCCGAGAAAGTCAGGCGAACTCCTGTCGCCATACTGGAAGGAGAACGGCGCGGGCAGGATGCTCTGCGAGAAAAAGGCGGCGGCGGGCCAGCGATCGCTCAGCGCCTGCGCGGGCAGCGGCGGGGGTAGATTCTGCGCCCAGGCCGGGGCCGCGCCGAGCACCAGGAAAGCAAGAAGGGAAAACCGCATCGGGCCAGTATGGCGTCCCTTGCCTTCAGCGGCAAACGGCGCCGCCCTGAGCGCAGGCTAAGCCAGCGCGCCGGCCATGCCCAGCTGGGCGAAGTGTTCGCGCACCTTCTTGTCGAAGCCCGGGCCGGGCTTGAGCACCTGCGACGGAAAGGACGACGCGACAATGCCGCGCAGATGGTCGGGCGACTTCAGATGCCAGAGCGCCAGCGCCTGCACGAGGATGTTGCCGATGGCGGAGGCATCGGCCGGGCCGGTCACAACCGGGAGACCCGTGGTATCGGCCACCAGTTGGTTGAGCAGGTCGTTGCGTGAACCGCGGCCGATGATGTGCAGCACCTCAATCTCCTGCCCGGTGAGCGACTCCAGCTGCGCGAGCGTCTGCGCATGCGCCAGCGCGAGGCTTTCCAGCACGATGCGGACGATTTCCGCCGGCGAGCTCGGGACCGCCTGGTCGGTCTCGCGGCAGTAGGCGGCGATCTTCTCCGTCATGTCGCCGGGCTCGAGAAAGCGCGGGTCGGACGGATGAATATGGATGTCGATGGGGCCGTGATTGCGCGCCATCTCGATCAGCTCACGGTCGGTGTACGACTGGCCGACCGAGCGCCAGGACGAGCGGCATTCCTCGAGCAGCGACAAGCCCACGCTGTGGCGCAGAAAACGGATGGAACTGCCCAGGCCCACCTCGTTCGTGAAATCGTGCTCGCGCGCCTGGCTGCTCAGGATCGGGGCGGGCAACTCCACGCCGAACTGCGACCAGCTGTCGGAATGCAGGTAGGCCCACCGCTGCTCCGCCCGCGCCGGCACCGCCGCGATGGCCGCCGCCGTGTCGTGCGAGCAGGTCGCCACCACGCGCGTATTGACCAGGGCGGGCAAACGTCGCAGCTCTTCCACCACCGGCCCGAAGACGGTTCCGCCCGGCACAAGGCGCGGCAGGATGGTCCCCGGCAGATCCAGCGCCGCCATGAGCTTGGGCGACCATGCGTGGGTGCGGGGATTGTAAAGCTGGGTGGTGCTGGCCAGCGACTCCTCGCAGGCCACCACCCCCGAGAAGCGGGTGTTCAGATAATCCGCGATGGGCAGGAATCGCTGCGCCTTCTGGAACACTTCCGGGTTCGTCTCGTGCTCGGCCTGGAGCCGGAAGAGCGTGTGCAGCGGCAGCAGCGGGATGCCCGTCTCAGCGTAAATCTGCGCGGGCGGCACCTTTTGCAGCAGCCGCGCGGTCTCCCTGCCAAGCACGCCGCGATGATTCACCGCCGGCTGTTCCAGCGGCCGGTCATGCCGGTCCAGCAGCACGTAATCGATGCCGTTGGAATTGGTGCTGATGCCGGAAATCGGCAGGTTCCGCTGCGCTGCCTTGCCGATCCCGATCAGCAACTCCTTTTCCAGAGCGGCCAAATCCCAGTGCCTGCCTCCACCGTTGCCATCGGGGTGCGTTGGCGTTCGAAAGCTGTGAATTTCCTCGAGGCCCAGCTGGCCTTTGGAAAGCGTGCCGAGCACCACTCGACCGCTTTCGAGCCCCACATCACAGGCAAGGTAATAATGCGTACTCATCTGGCCCTGCGAATCATTCACACCATAAAGCAAGCCATGTGAAAGTCGAGACAGAAAACGCCCTTGTCACTATCTAAGCGACATGCTGGGATTTTTACCGTGGATAAGCCTGACTGGTTAGCCTTTATTTAGGGTAGTTTCCTTTTGCGCAACATCCTCACGCCCAAAGCGTCTCGTGCCGGTTGGGTGGAGGCATCTCCACCAGCGCGCCTTCCAGCGGATGCCGGACTTCGACCGTAAACTGACGCGGATTGGCCGCGTTGTAGGTAACATGAATCGGGTCGCCCGATTGCCAGTGCGTGTGCTCGGTTTCCGAGAGGGCCTGGGTGCGGCCCTTGATCTCTCGGCCATGGGGCGGCGTGAACCGGAGAGTCAGATAGTTGTGCGAACCGTTGCGGGTGTGCGTCTTCTTCAGCTCGATCACCTCGCCCCAGACCTGCGCGCCGCCGGCCAGGAGACGGGCGTGAATGCGGTTGCGGCGGGCGAAGTAGCCGGTGACCAGGACGCCCGGCACAAAGACGCTCATGGCGAAGATAAAGTCGTCAAACGGACCGTTGGCCAGCTGGGCCAGCTCCCAGGGGTAGTCGATGCAATGCTGGCGCGGGTCGCGTGGCAGGTAGGCGATGGGGAGCGGTCCGCCGACCCTCACTCTTTCATACGTCGCCCCATCGACGCCGGACTTCACGTGCCCGATCACGTTTTCCGCGCGGTAGGTGTAGAACAGGATGTAGACGCGGTTATTGCCGACATGGTCGAGCTTGCGCTCGAACTTCCGCAGCACCTGCCCCTGCGTGGTCTTCATGGTGGTGAGAAACTCGTGATTATCATGGAGCAGCATGGCCACCCGGCCAAAGGCGGCGCCAACGAACAACGCCCAGAGCGGGAAAACCAGCCAGACGGGAGAGTGATAGATCGCTCGTATCAAAACTACACAACATAGCAGCGCCGGCCCGCCGCGCCAGGGCGTCCGGCCCGATTACATTCCGGCCGGCAGATCGAAGACGAGATGAAACTTCACCTCGACCCTCTTATCTACCGTGAGGAAAAGCTGGGTGACGATCGGCAGACCGAACTGCGTGGTGTCGATCGTGGTCTGGCCCTCGACAACAATTTGACGCCCGCTGCGCCAGCCACTGACGCGCGCGGCAAGCAGCTTGGTCGTGTGATTAAGTGTGAAGTTCCCCTGCGCCTCGAAGAGCGCCGGGTTGGCCTCCGTCGCCTGGACGGGATCGCCGCCGATCCGCGTGAGCTTCACCAGCACGAACCGGATTTCCGGCTCGGCCTCGGCGTGCAGCCACCGGCGCATGTTCCTGTCCCGCGTGGTTTGGAACGTGGTGAGGCGTGCCGCCACAAGCTCGATGACCGCCCGACCCACCAGGTTCGGGTCCGCCGCGTTCACGTCCGCGCTGCCGTGGAAATCCTGCGCCTGCCCGTGGAAATCGTGCAGCGTGGCGTGGCCGGTGAAGGTGAGACGTGAGGCGGGCACGTCAAGCGGCGCCATGGCGGCATGGAGCCCGACGGTCGAAACCGCGAGGACGAGCAGCGGAAGGACGAAGCGCATAAGCTGGGGACACAAGCGGCCCGGCCGCACCGCCGTCCGATCCGGAGGGCCTACTGCACGGCCATGAACTCGGAACGGCCCAGGCGGGTCCAGCTTCCGTCTGCCCCGCGCTCGAAGATGAAATTGAGCGTGCGGTTGGAGGTCAGGATGATGCCGTGCAGCACCTGGTTGGAGCTGATGATGACCTCGTGGAAGCCATCGTGCTCCACCTGCTTCTGCGAGACCTTGAAGACGTCATCCACCTCGTCGCTCAGCGCCTTGCGCTGCTCGGGTGAAAGCCGCGTCTGGTAGCGCACCATCAGGGCCATCACGCCCTTGGAGTATTCCATGCGCGAGACGCTCAGCACCTTGATGGCGTGGCCGCACGGCAGCTTGACGGTCTCGTCGGCTTCCAAGGGGCTGGCTCCCAGCGGGCGAGAAAGGCAAACGACCAGCCCAAGGGCCAAGGCCGGCAGGAGGCAGCGCGTCATGTGGCGGAACTCAAGCGAAGTTGGCGGGCTTTGGCAAGCGTGGCGTCGCACGGGAAGTTCCGGGGAAAGCAGCCGGAATACCAAGCCGTGATTTTTCGCATGGCGCCTGGCAACCGGATGGTTAACCTCCGCGGATGAGCGAACCGGGACTACTGGCCGGCCAACTCGCGAAGATCGTCTCACCCGATCGCGTCCTCACCCAGCCGGAGGATATCATCCCGTATTCTTTCGACGGCACCGCGGCCCTGGCGCAACTACCGGCGGCGGTTGTTTTTGCCCAGAGAACGTCGGAAGTTGCCCTCATTGTCCGCTGGGCCAACGAGACGCGCACGCCGCTGGTGACCCGCGGCAATGGCACCGGCCTCGCGGGCGGCAGCGTGCCGAGCAAAGGGTCGGTCGTCCTCTGCCTCTCGCAATTCGATCGGGTGCGCGATCTCGATCGCCAGAACCTGACCATGCTGGTCGAACCCGGCGTGACGACGCAGGCGATCTTCGAGGCCGCCGACGCCGCCGGCCTGCTCTATCCGCCCGATCCCGGCTCGATGAAGATTTCCACCATCGGCGGCAACGTGGCGATGAACTCCGGCGGGCTGCGCGGCCTGAAGTACGGCGTGACGAAGGACTACGTCATGGGCTTCGAGATGGTCCTGCCCAACGGCGACATTGTGTGGATTGGCAACAAGTGCGTGAAGGATGTGGCGGGCTATTCGCTGCGCGAGGTCTTCATCGGCTCCGAGGGCACGCTCGGCATCTTCACCAAGATCCTGCTCCGTCTCCTGCCCAAACCGAGGGCCAAGAAAACCATGCTGGCTTCCTTCACCCGCATGCAGCGCGCGGCGGAAACGGTCTCGGCCATCATCGCCCATCCGATCATCCCCTGCACGCTGGAGTTCCTCGACTCGACCACGATCAATTGCGTGGAGGATTACGCCGCGGTGGGGCTGCCGCGCGAGGCCGATTCCGTGCTGCTGATGGAAACCGATGGGCATCCCGCAGTGGTCGAGGAAGAGGCGCAGATCATGGCGCAGCTGGCCCGCGACCACGGCGCGATCGATGTGCGCGTGGCGGAAACGGCCGAGGAGGCAGCGCGCCTCGCCACCGCTCGACGCTCCGCCTTCGCCGCCCTGGCCCGCGTCGCGCCCACCACCATCCTGGAGGACGTGACTGTCCCGCGCAGCGAGCTGGCCGGCATGGTCCGCTTTATTCAGGACACGGCCGAGCGGCACCAGTTGCGCATCGGCATCTTCGGCCACATGGGCGACGGCAACCTGCATCCCACGTTCCTGACCAACGAGAAAGACGCGGAAGAGATGGAGCGGGTGGAGCGGGCCTTCGACGAGATCGTGGCCGAAACGGTGCGCCGCGGCGGCACCATCACCGGCGAGCACGGCGTCGGCCTGGCGAAGAAGAAGTACCTGCCGGACTCGGTCGGCGCGCTCAACGTCGAGATCATGGCGCAGCTCAAGCGCGTGATCGACCCGAACTGGATCCTCAATCCCGGCAAGATCTTCAACCCGCCCGCGCTGAAAAAATTCGCCGCCCCGCAGGCGCCCGCGCGCACCCTTCCCCTGCCCGGAGGAATCGTCCCCTGATCGCGCTGATCGTCGCCACCAACCGGCCTGGCAGCAACACGGGCAAGGTGGCCGCCCACGTGGCCGACATTTATGCCGCGCTGGACGAGCCGCCGCAGATCATCGATCTGCATCTTCTGCCGCCGGAGATTTTCTCGCCCTCCAGCTACGAGAAGCCGCCGGACTCCTTCACACCGTTCGAGGAACCGATCGGCCGCGCGGACGGCATTGTCATCGTCACGCCGGAGTACAACGGCTCGATCCCGGGCATCTTCAAGTACTATATCGACATGCTGGTCGACCCGGAGCAGTTCGCCGGCAAGCCAGTCGCGCTGGTCGGCCTGGCGGCCGGGATGTGGGGCGCGTTGCGCCCCGTCGAGCAGATCGAAGCCATGCTCCTCTATCTCGGCGCCGTCATCTATCCGAAGCGGGTCAACCTCGCCGGGGATCGCTTTATGACGGCGGTTAAGGGCATTGTCGGGAAAGGTCTGCGGTATCTGGATTTGATCGGTAAGGGTGGTGATGACCTTCAGCAAGCGACGGCCTAGGCGCGGAACACGAAATAATGAGATTTGCAGCAATCATTCTGGCATTGCTCCTATATTGGCCAATTCCATGTTGCGCGCAGGCAGAGAGCCCAAGCCAACAGTACGGAACATCCAAACAAGCAGACCCCACAATTACCCAGCCACGGGCGCCGCTTGGAAATTCCAATGGAGATCAACCAAAGTCCAATTACCAAGATAAGGGAACAACTAATAACTCTTCGTCCGATTGGTGGGTCGTTCGACTTACGTTCGCCTTGGTGCTCGTCGGTGCAGCCCAAGTGTGGGTGTACGTTGAGCAAGCCAAGCTTATGCGGGAAGCTTTGGAGCAGAGCAAAAGAAGTACGGAAAAATCGCAACGTGCTTATCTTAGCATCAACTACAAAGCTGATTCGGGCTTCAGGGAGGATAATAAATTCTACCTGGTTCTCAAAAATACTGGAGAAACACCCGCGCATTCGATCTCCATACGATTCAATTGGAAGCTTTATGAAGGAGGGGAAGTGCCATTCTCCCAAAACGAAAAGTTTAAAGACCTCCCTGTTACTCGGGACGGAATTGTCGATTTGGGTCCGGGCGAGGAGATTCCTGTTGCATTTCGGTTCGACAGGAATAAGAACACCCCAATCGACGATTACCTCCGGAGATGTATGCGGAATGAATTGACGATCTACTATTACGGCTTTTTTTCCTACCGGGACGTTTTTGGTAAAAAGCGAAAGACCGTCTTTTGTTTTGAACAAAGCTCCGAGGGGAGAAGCGAGATCTCGCCCGCTAGTCGCCACAATAAAATCTACTAGCCCATGACCAAGCCCACCGAAGCAGACCGATTCCGCACGCTGGCCAAGCAACTCGTCTCGGTTCCCAAAGCCGAGATCGACAAGAGAGAAGCCAAATACCCGTCCCACCGAGATCGAGTCGTCGTTCTCCGGCTTGGTATCACCGGGGCTTTTATCGCCAGCGGCACAAAATCGAAAACTTCTTCCAACGCATTAAAATCTATAAACGCATCTCCACTCGCTATGAAAAGCTCGCCCTCACGTTCCTCAACTTTATCCTCGTCGCCGCCGTCTTCGACTGGATTAATGGAGATAGAGCGGGTTGACGACAGGACAACAGGAGCAGCGGGTTTTCATGTGATCCGATATTAAAGCGAAGCCAATGGCGTAACGAAAAGAAGTTCTTCCGTGCCTTTGGAAGACAGGGACCTTAACATCGGTCTGTGAAAAAAGCAGCACTACGTTCTCGCCTGCCGCTTGCCCTATTTGTTCTCGTCTTTCTGGTTCCTTTTACCGCCGAGGGCCGACGCATCTTTCCACCAACAACGGACGAACTCGTGGCGCGTGCTCCTATTGTCTGCAACGGCGAGGTGATCGAGCTGGAGAATACGCTGGAGAAGGGAATGGCTGTTCTACCGCACTATGAGAAAAATTTTTGCATTCCGGTTGAGTTTTGGAAGGCGAAGATCAAGGTTCTGAGCACCTTCAAAGGAAAGGTGCCGGATGAAATAGAATTACGCTTTCCACAGATCGATCAGCATCCGCTGAACGATAAAACAACAATAATCAGCGATGGGCCCATCCAGATTTCGTTAAAGCCGAAAGGACGTTACCGTTTTTTTCTGGAGGCGGTCCCCGGCCAAAAATGGTACGTCGGCGTGGTCGATGGAGACTTCGATGACGGCTATGCCGTGCAGCCCTTAGAGGATAAGGAGTCGGATGACAGCCCGCTTTTTCTGAAAGAGGAGGCGCTCAAATTGGCTACCGATTACGTGAGACTGCTCAAGCCCAACGCAAAAGTCTCCGAGTGGTCCATTGAGGCAAGCGAGTCGGGTCTAAGCAGATGGAACGTGACATTCTGGTGGCCGCCAGCCCACATTCACGATTTCGATCCAAGTGCGGAAATTGGAATCGAGGGAAATCGCGACATTGACCCGCGCTCGTGGGTGTCCGACGGTACTCCTCTCTCCGTATCAAATCTGAAGCCCGGCGACGTCGGGCGCGAATACCGAGTTTACTTCAATGCGGGTCTTAGAGATAGCTTTTATGACACCTCGACTTTGCGAGGCCATTTCAAGCGGATCGTCGGTGAGCAAGTTGAATTAGCCGATGTCCAGACCTCGGATTGGAAACCTCGGAGCTGGCCAACGCTTGCGATTCCGATCGGAGACATCCGCGAGTTACAGCGGCTCATTCCACCAGGACCACCGTGGCCGACTCCAACACCGTGAATTCCGTCTGTGCGGCGCGGGCGAAACCACGCTAAAAGCGTACTGTGGCGGAAACCGCCCTGACTCTTCAATAACCGCTGTTTGTGCGCAGATGCGGTCATGGTGCTGCCTGCGGTGCGCAATCTCAAGACGATTCGCATTCCCGGAATTCGGCGCGAATGCACCACCGCTATTATTACCTGAATTTGATAACCGCGATGGGCGGATCGAGCGATGCCTCGTTGATTAGATCATTTTGAAAACACGCCCTAGAAGAAACCCTCGATTATTCCCTGCCGAAAAGAGCGGCCAATCGCCGCTGACGCAACGGCGGGAAGACAAGTCAGCCCGGCGGAAGCATGTCGTGGGCTCCGATCTTGACGTGGCGCTGCAGGGCGTGGGTCATGAAGCGCTTGCCTTGAGCGACGGCTTGCGCGAGCGGAAGTCCATGCGCGAGATGCGCGGCGATGGCGGAGGCGTAGGTGCATCCGGTGCCGTGAGGATCGAGATGCGGGATGCGGGGGGCGTCGATGGCCTGCACGGTGCCGCTTGGTGAGGCGAGCCAGTCGATGGCCTGGCGGCCGCGCCCGTGACCGCCTTTGACCAAAACGTGCGGGCCGCTGAGATTCACAGCCAGTTCCAGCGCAACCAGGCGCAGCGCGGCTTCGCCCGGCACGGAACGTCCGGCGAGGATTGCCGCCTCGGCGCGATTGGGCGTAACGAGGGTGGCGCGCGCGATCAGGCGCGTGAGGGCGGGCAGAGCGCCGCGCGCGAGAAGCGCTCCGCTCGCGCTCGCCGCCATGACGGGATCGAGCACCAGCGGCACGCCGGCGTCGAGCGCGGGCCCGATGGCTCGTTCCACCGCGGCGATGATTTCGCGCGACCCGAGCATCCCGATCTTGATGGCCGCGACGGGAAAGGCCTCGAACACGGCGGCAATCTGCTCGGCAACGCGGGCGGGCGGCAGCGGCGTGACGCGCAGGACGCGGCCGGGATGTTCCGCCACCACGCAGGTGACCGCGCTGGCGCCGTGGACGCCCAGCGCGGCGAATGTTTTCAAATCCGCCTGAAGTCCCGCCCCGCCGCTGCAGTCGGACCCGGCGATGGTGAGCACGACCGGCAGGGTGCGGGCAGACCGATGGAGGCGAGCGGACCGGCTTTTGGCTGATGAACTTTTCCTAGTTCCGGCGGAGCGATTCATTTATGAAGAGGCCATGGCCAGCGAACCGATCCGCGAATTGCCCGGGTTGTGGGTGAGCCTCGACCGCGTCGAGTTCAACCCGCACGAGGAAGGCACGCCGGACCGGCCGTACGGCTTTGTCTACCACATCACCATCCACAATGACAGTCCGCGCGTGGTCACGATCAAGGGCCGCAAATGGGTGGTGACCAACAGCGACGGCTCCAAACTGGTGATCGAGGGCGACGGCGTGGTGGGCGAGTACCCGCGCCTGACGCCGGGCACGCAATTCCACTACCAGAGTTATCATCTCGTCGCGAGCGACAGCGTGGCGGAAGGTTCCTACCTGGGTCAGGTGGAGGACGGCGAGCGGGTCTTCACGCGCATCCCGCCCTTCAAGATGGAAGTGCCGTCGGTCTAGCGGCGCCTTCGCGATCGTGGCCGCGTCGCGCGTTGCCTTGCGGACGACGTTGCCGTATTGATCAAGGGCGTGCGCGGGTTCGAGATCATCGGCATTTTATTTTGGGTGTGGATGATCATCGAGTGTCTCCGGCGCGAAAAGCCGGGCACCCTGCAAAAGGCGCTCTGGCTGTTGCTTGTCATCCTCGTGCCGGACATCGGGTCGCTGATCTACTTCCTCTGCCGGGTGGTGCGATGAAACGGCTGCTCCTCGCCTGTCTCGCGCTCGGCATGGCGACCGTCGTTTCCGCGCAAAGCATTCCGGAGCCTGGCGACACCTCGATCCGCGACGTTTCGGCCGCCGACACCCCGCCCGCGAAAACGACGTCCACCTCCAGCCGGGCCAGCCGTTCCGGCTACGCGGCGCTGCAGGCGGCGATTGACCGGCTGACCCGCTCCAACCAGGAGCTGCTCGATCTGCTCAAGCAGCAGCAGACGGTGTTGGAGGACATCCAGTACGATCGCCGGCTGCAGAATCGGCAGATCGCGCTGCTCGAACAACGGCTGGAGGACACCCTGCAGCTCAACGCCACCCTCCAGGCGAAGGTGGCGAAGCTCCAGGCGGAAGCGGCCCACGAGCGAAATGACGTGAATGCGGACACGGGCGCGCCCGCCCCCGCGGCCTCGCCCCATCCCGAGGTGAATCTTGCCCCGGTGCCGCCCCCGCCGCCTGCGACTTACCTGCCCCCCGAACAAGGCGCCGGGCCGCCGGGCACGATGTGGTGGCACCGGTTGCTGACGCTTGCGGGCGACGAATCGGAGAACTCGAAAACCTTCCATGTCACGGGAAAAACCTGGCGCGTGATCTGGCACAATCAGGACAAGCCGGGCGACAGCTACAAGAACACCAGTGCGCTTTTCATCAACGCCTTTCCGGTGGGCGACTCGATTCCCAAGAAAGTGTGCTCCCAGCTGGGCTCGGCCACCGATTCCACCGAGATGACCGGGACGGGCGACTTTTACCTAAAGATCGAGGCGTCCGGCGGGCATTGGGAGCTGGCCGTGGAAGACTTTCGCTAGGCACAGCAGCATCCGGCAGCCGTCACGGGGCGTAATATCAGCAACTTACTTAGGAAATCCGAAGAGATTTCTATTGAGACGGGACGCGTTTGTAAGTAATACTATCTTTGCAGTAATGAACAACTCGGCGCAGTCGATTGTCTTCCTAGGAACCACAGGTAAGGGCCTCATCATCTCCTCGTTCCCGCCGGGCTCACGAGGTGATTGGAATGGCGCAAGGTACGATCAAATGGTTCGATAACAAGAAGGGGTTCGGTTTCATTGCCCAGGATGAGGGAGGGCCGGACGTTTTTGTCCACTTCTCGTGCATTGGAGGAGACGGCTTCAAAACCCTGTCCGAAGGCGACCGCGTTGAATTCGAGGTCGTCAATTCGGACAAGGGATTGAAGGCGGCGGCGGTCTCGAAGCTGTAGGGAGGGCTCGCGCCGGCGCTAGTCGGCGTACTTCACCGAACACCCGTAGGGCGCCGCGGACGGCACGGAGACCGCCTTGCCGGCCATGGCTTCGTCCAGGGCGGCGGTAACGTAGTTCTTTGCCGTGGCAATGTCGGCGGGATCGGGCGACGGCTTGTCATCGATGCCGCCGGCGTAAACAAGCTTCCCGTCCTTATCGATGACGAACATCTGCGGCGTGTTGGTGGCGTGAAATTCGTGACCAACCTGGCCGGTGGGATCGAGCAGCGTTTCGGTCGAGGCTACGTGGTGCGCCTTCTCGTAAGCGGCAGCCTGCTCCGCGGTTTGCGCTCCCTCGTGGCCCGGGGCGCTTGAGTTGACCCGCAGCCAGACGACGCCCTTTGCCGTCTCCTCCTGCTGGAGCTTCTGCATCGTGCCGCTGTCGTAAAACTTGTGGACGAAAGGGCACTGGGGATTGGTCCATTCCAGGACGATGAACTTGCCCTTGTAGTCGGAGAGGGCGTGCGTCTTGCCGTCGGCTCCCTGCAGCGAGAAGTCGGGAACCGGCTGGCCCAGCGTGGCTTCCGCCGCGAACGCGCGGCTGCCAAGAGTGAAGGAAACAGCAACGAGCGCGGAACAGAGGAGAAGCGTGGAGCGTAGTTTCATGGGATCGTTTTTGGTGAGGGAAGTTTCTGCAAGGCGTCCTGAACCAAGCCGGGGGTGAGCACCTCGGGAAGCACCTGCGGGGCCTCCGGGTCCTCGGGAGAATAGACGAGATAAAGGGGCACCCCGTTACGATTATATTGACGCAAGGTGTCGGAGATTTGCGGATCGTTCTGCGTCCAATCCCCGCGGAAAAGCGCCACGTGCTTGTCCGCAAAAAGCTTCTTCGTGGAATCGACATCGAGCGCGACCTGCTCGTTGACCTTGCAGCTCAGGCACCACGCGGCGGTGAAATCGACGAAGACGGGCCGGCCCTGCGCCAGCGCCTGCTGCACTGCGCCCGGCGACCACGGCTGCCAGCCGTCCTGCGCCACCGCCCCCGCCGCCGGCGGCTTGTCGTGCGTGAGCTTGATCCCCTCGCCGATTGCCCCGGCCAGCAACGCCACGGAAACGAGAATCCAGCCGAGGCGCGTGGCGGGCTCGCGCAGCGGTGAGTTGGCACGGCCGAAAATCCAGGCGGCGAGGGCAGCAACCAAGAGAGCGCCCAAGAGCATTGGAACGCTATCCGGGCCGGTCAGCGCGGCGAAGACATAGACGAGGAAAATCACCGTGCCCATGAGCAGGAAGCCCATGAACTGCTTGAGAATTTCCATCCATGCGCCCGGTTTCGGGACCAGCCGCAGCGCGCCGGGGAAAGTCGTGAGCGCGAGATACGGCGCGGCCATGCCGAGCGCAAGCGCGGTGAAAACCAGCAGCGAAATCGCCGCCGGTTGCTGCGCGGCAAAGCCGACCGCCGATCCCATGAACGGCGCCGTGCAGGGTGTGGCCGCGAGCGTGGCGAGTGCGCCATTGCCAAAAGCGGACGGGAGGCCGCCCAGATGCGAGGTGGCCTTCACATCCACGCCGACGAGCGACGTACCGAGCTCGAAGACGCCAAAAAGATTCAGGCTGAGCAAAAAGAAAAGGAAGACCAGCGCGAGCACAAAGCCCGGCGACTGCATCTGGAATCCCCACCCGAGATGCCGCCCCGCCGACTCCAGCACGATGAGCAGCCCGGCCAGGATCCAGAACGAAATGAGCACGCCGGCGCTGAAGGCCACGCCCTGCTTCCACGCGCCGCCGTTCTCGCTCCCCGCATGCTTGATCAGCGAAAAGACCTTGAGCGAAAGCACCGGAAGAACGCACGGCATGAGATTGAGGATGAGGCCGCCGAGGAAGGCGGCGGCCAGGACGGCAACGAGGGTGGGCGTCGGCGCCGCCGCGGGCGAAGGGGTGGGCGCACCCGGCGACGCAGGCGCGGAGGTCGCGGCCTCATCGCGATGCGGCGCGGCCAACGACGCCGAGCTGCCCTCGAAACGAATGCCCGAATTCGTGGAAATGGCGGACAGGCGGACCGATTTGGAAGCGCCGATCAGCGGCACATCCGAAACCAGGACACCGCTGAGCATGGCCGGCGTCTCCCCGTTTTGTTGCAGGTGTTCGACCAACTGGGATGTTCCGCTTCGCGCGGATAAGCCCGGGTTGACCTGGTCCTTGGTCGCCAGGACGTTGCTCTGCTCGGCCAGAAATTGCGCCCGGCCAAGCGGGGTCGCCTTCTTGGGATCCCGTTCGTCCAATTGCAGCACCAAGATGTTCGGCCGCCCGGGCTGACTCAGCGCGATCGAATCGTAGGCCACTTGCACGTTCCACCGCGTATTCTCCACCGGCAACCGCGCGCGCAGCGCGTCGAAGAATGCCTTGCGTGCGGGATCGGGCGCGGGGGTGCCCGGCTTTAAATCGAGCGTCACGGCGAGGTCGGCCTTCCCGGGAATGCACTCCTCCTGACAGACGAGCCACGCCGCATGGGCCTTGAGTTCGAGCTGCGACGGCAGTTCTCCGGCGAGTGCCGAAATCGGCGTAACGCGGGTAAGCAGGTAGACATCGCCGCCGTAGCCATACGTGACCAGCGGGCCCATGTTGTGCTCCTCCGGCGTGGGCCACTCAATCGCTCCGGCAGCCTGGATGCCGGGCGGCAGCGTCCACTTAATGGTCGTGGCCAGTCCGGCGTCGCCGGGATTGATCCAGTAGGTGTGCCAGCCCGGATCCATGTGCAGGTGCAGCGCCACGTCGAAGGGATGGCCGACCTGCAGGGAAGTCGATTCGGTGATCAGCTCCGCCGTGACGTGAGGCTGCGTGACCGTTGCGCTATGGCCGCCGGGCGGAGCAGGAATGGCATCCGAAGCCCAGCCCCGACACGAAGCCGCGAGCGTGACGAGCAGGATGAGAAGAAAACGGGAGCACATGGCGCGAGGTATCTAGGATACGCGTGGGGCGCCTACCGCAGCGAGAAATCCGACTTACATTTCCGCAAAAGATCAGGTCACGCGCGACGTTCTGCTGTTTATCGTCGCGGAGGCCTGCGACCGCCGTGCAGTCGCCTTGCGCGGCGCGCTTCCTCGGCCGGTCATAGACCGCCACTAGCTCTGTAGAAAAGATCGCGGATCGTCGGCGGGCAAGATGGCGCGCGTTACGGAAATGCTTTCCGTTTTTCCGGACAGATTTTGCCGCTGCGGTGGCTCCGGCCTCGGGCCAATGCGAGCTGCCTTCGTATTGGGTCTGCGCCCAGGTCAGGTAGCCGGCGCTCTCCGAGCGCCGGTCCGAATAGAACACGCGCTCGCCACTGACCGGCGCTCGGAGAGCGCCGGCTACCTGCTTTCGCGCGGTCGCTTCGGCATCGGACCAATTCCGGCGAGAATGAAAGTCCGAGACGGAAGATCTCTACGGAGCAACCGCCGCTACAATCTGCGTTTGTTTCGGGAATCGACATCCCCCCCCCGCGCTACCTCTCGGTGTTCGGCGGCGAGGGCGGCTGGATGGGCCCGGGGACCGGCGGCGGATGCGGGAACTTGCAACCGGCGAGGACGAGAACGGCGGCGGCAAGCGCGCAGCGGAGAAGCGGTTTCACCCCCAAACTAAACGCGCGGAGGCCTGCTTTGTCGAGAGGCGGCGGCTGGCGGACGACAGCGCATCCGTTTTCCGGTTTCCCGCGCGCGAACTTGCGACATACTGAAGCCATGTCCGAAAAAGGCCCGGCGACCGTCGACATCGCGGGGTTGCGGCGCGATTACATGCAGCGCGCGCTTAACGAAACCGAGGTCGATCCCGATCCCTTCCGGCAATTCGGCGCCTGGTTTCACGAGGCGACGGGCTCGCCGGCCATCGCGGAGCCGAACGCGATGGTGCTCTCGACTTCCGATGGGGACCGTCAGCCCCGCGGCCGCTTTGTTTTGCTGAAGGGCTTCGATGACCAGGGCTTCGTTTTTTTCACCAACCAGGAGAGCGCGAAGGGACGCGCGCTGGCGGCCAACCCCCTCGCCGCGCTGACCTTCGGCTGGATTCCGCTGGAGCGGCAGGTCTGCATCGAGGGCACGGTGAGCAAGATGGAACGGGCAGCGGTGGAGGCCTATTTTGCGAAGCGGCCGCGCGGCAGCCGCCTGGGCGCGTGGGCCTCGCCCCAGAGCGAGGTGATCCCCAGCCGTGCCGTGTTGGAAGAAAACCTGCGCGCAGCCGAAGCGCGCTTTCCCGGCGAGACGCCGGTGCCCGCGCCGCCCGCATGGGGTGGCTACCGCCTCACGCCCGAGCGAATCGAGTTTTGGCAGGGCCGCACGAATCGCCTGCACGACCGCTTGCGTTATCGGCGCGCCGGCGGGACATGGGTCATCGAGCGGCTGGCGCCTTGAGCCCAGAGGAGGGCGGCCCTCTGCTGTCCGACCTCCTCTTGAGCGGTGTCTCTGCAAAGTCGCGGCCGGTCTCTGGGGTAGCCCCCGCTGTCCCCAGCGGCGGCCGGCTGCGGACGCGCTGCGTCCCTGGCCCGCTGCGCGGACAGTGGCCGGTTACCTGAAAAAACGCGGACCAAATCCAAAGGTAGCGCGCGCCGCCCAACGCCGGAGCCACCGCAGCGGCAAAATCCGTTCGGAAAAAAAGGAAAGCATTTCCGCCACGCACAGCGCCAATCCCGTTCACCCTTTCCGATCCCCGCCCTCCAAACCCTCCCCGCCCTAACTTACTTATCTTTTTAGGGCAGCGAAGCCACCCAAGTCCTCCAGTGCTACCGCCTCCTCCGCATTCCATGCGATAAAAGGGCATGACATCGACCTGCACGACCGCCCGCCATCCGGCCGCCCCCTCGTGCCGCCGCATTGACCTGCCCGCCGTCTCACCTATGCTCGGGGATTCGATTATGACCACGGTTCCCGGAACTCAAGGTTCGAAGACAATCTCCGTCTCCCTCGAGACCTTTCGCGATCAGGCCGCGCGCCCGCTCCTCGATCGCGCGCGGGAGGTCCTCCGCCGCTCCCAGCAGTACCTCATGGGCCTGCAAAAGCCGGAGGGCTACTGGGTCGGCGAGCTCTTCGTCGATTCCACGCTCGTCTCCGACAAGGTCGCCTTCATGCACTGGTGGGGTGAGGTCGATTTCGACAAGCAGTCCCGCTGCGTCAAAAACCTGCTCGAGCGCCAGATGCCCGACGGCGGCTGGAACACCTACCACAAGGGCCCCAGCGAGCTCAACGCCACGACCAAGGCCTACTTCGCGCTTAAGCTCGCCGGGTTCTCGCCCGAGGACCCGCGCATGGTGCGCGCGCACGCTACCATTGTGCGCCTCGGCGGCATCCCCAAGGCCAACACCTACACCAAGCTCTTCCTCGCGCTCTTCGGCCAGTACCCGTGGAAGTACCTGCCCATCATCCCGCCGGAGATCATCCTGCTGCCAAACTGGCTCTACTTTAACATCTACGAGATGTCGTCCTGGAGCCGCGGCATGGTCGTGCCGCTCTCCATCATCAATCACTTCAAGCCCATGCGGCACCTGGCGCCCGAGCAGCAGCTGCACGAGCTCTTCCCCTACGGCACCGAGCACTCCAACCTCGGCATGCCCTTCGACAGAAAGGTCTTCACCTGGAAGAACTTTTTCCTGCGCTGGGACCGCGCGCTGAAGTTCCTCGACACCCTGCCGTGGAAACCGTTCCGCAAGGCGGCGCTGAAGAAGGCCGAGGCCTGGATCCTGGAACGGATCGGCGATGGCTCCGACGGCCTCGGCGCGATCTTCCCCAGCATGATGTACACCTGCATGGTGCTGCGCACGCTCGGCTACTCGGAGGACCACCCGCTGGTCCGCAAGGCCATGCGCGATTTCCTCGACCTGGAAGTGCACGACACGGAAAAGGACCAGTTCCGCGTCCAGCCCTGTCTCTCGCCCATCTGGGACTGCGCCATCACCGTCTTTGCGCTGAGCGAATCGGGCATCGCGCCGGATCATCCCGCGCTGCAAAAGGCGGGCGAATGGATCCTCTCCAAGGAAGTGAACGATTTTCGCGGCGACTGGAAGTACAAGAACCCGACCCCGGTCACGAGCGGCTGGGCCTTCGAGTTCAACAACAAGTACTACCCCGACGTCGACGACACCTTCAAGGTGCTGCTCGCGCTGGGCGCCATCAAGATGCCTGACGAGGCGGCGAAGGAAAAGGTCATGCAGCGCGCGCTCGACTGGGCCATCAGCTTCCAGTGCAGGAACGGCGGGTTCGCCGCCTTCGACAAGGACGTGACCAAGAAGTGGCTGCAGGACGTCCCCTTCGCCGATCACAACGCCATCCTCGATCCCCCGTGCAGCGACATCACCTCCCGCGCGCTGGAAGTCTTCGGCCGCATGGGCCTGAGCCTGAAGGAGCCGGTGGTGCAGCGCGCGATCAAGTTCGTGCGCGACACGCAGCTGCCCGACGGCTCGTGGGAAGGGCGCTGGGGCGTCAACTACATCTACGGCACCTGGCTGGTGCTGCGCGGCCTGCGCGCCATCGGCGTCGACATGAACCAGGACTGGATCCTGCGCGGGCTCAACTGGCTCGAGTCGTGCCAGAACGCCGACGGCGGCTGGGGCGAATCCCCCGCCACCTACGACAACCCGCGGCTCAAGGGCCAGGGCGAAAGCACGCCGTCGCAGACCGCCTGGGCGCTCATGGGCATTATCGCCGCCAGCGGCCATATGCGCTCCAGCATCCGCGGCGGCGTGGAATATTTGGCCAATACGCAGAATCCGGACGGCTCGTGGACCGAGGACCACATCACCGGCACAGGATTCCCGAAAGTTTTTTATCTCAAGTACGACATGTACCGGAACAACTGGCCCCTGCTCGCGCTGGCCGACTTCCAACGTCTGGCCGCCCGCGACCGCCGATGATTTGCTACGCCTTCCCCGTCGCGCACGAGGCCGAGCTCCTGCTCAAGAAATGCACCCAGCGGGAAAGTTTCACCATCGGCCGGCTCCCCTGCACGCTCGCCAACCTCGGCGCCCGTCAGGTGCTCATCGCCGGCGTCGGCCTCGGCCAGGCCCGCGCGCGGGAAAACGCCGAGCAAATTTTTCGGTATTTCCGCCCCAAGGCCGTGGTGCTCGCCGGCTACGGCGGCGCCCTGGTCACGCAACTCAAGCTCGGCCAGATCCTCGTCTCCAATAATTTTACCAGCGAGGAACTGCTGCCTTTTTTACGTCTGCTCTCCGGCTTCGATTTCGCCACCTTCTGCACCGCCGACGAGGTGGCCGGCACGACGGAAAAGCGCGACTGGTACGCGCACAGCATGAAGGCGCAGGTCATCGACATGGAAACCGCCGCCGTGGCCGACGTCGTGCGCAGCCGCGAGATTCCCTTTCTCGCCGTGCGCGTGATCAGCGACGAATACAAGACGATCCTGCCCAGCGCCGCGCTAGCGGCGGGCTACGATGCGGAGAAAAATCGGCCATCGCCGCTGCGCCTGCTCCAGCACCTCGCCCGGCATCCGAAGGATCTCCGTCCGCTCAAGGATTTCGTCCGCAAGCTCGCCATCGCGCGGCACATGCTGACGCTCTTCGTCGAGCAGGTAAACAACGAGCTGCCGCGCGGGTGGTAGTTCGCGCAGCCCTCAATCTTTCACCAGCGCGCGGCAGAGTATGTCAGGGCCAACTCGCTCGTAGGTCACGTCGCTGAGTTGAACTCGCGCGCCAAGTTCATGCAAGGCCCGGGTCGCGGTGCCCATCAACGCGGGCGCGATGAAGAAGGCGACTGCGTTGACGAGTCCCAAGCGGAAGGCCTCGGTGAGGACGTTGCCGCCGCCTTCGATCAGGACATGGGTGATGTCGCGGGCGCCGAGCTCGGCCATGACCTGCGGGAGCGGCCGACCGCGAAAGACGACGGTGCGATCCTGGTGAGCATCAGTAAGAAGGTGGAGAGCACGTGGAAGCCGGCCGGAGCGGGTGATGACCACGCGCAGCGGCTGGACTTTGCCGCGCGTCTTTCCCGGCAGGCGGACGGTGAGGTGCGGGTTGTCGCGGCGCGCAGTTTCCGCGCCGACGAGGATGGCGTCGGATTCCCAGCGCAGTTCGTGCGCGGCGCGGCGCGCTTCGGGCGAGGTGAGCCAGCGATCGTCAGCGGGTGGGGTGGTGATGCGGCCGTCGAGGGAAAGCGCGATCTTGGCCACCACCCAAGGGCGTTTATGCACGATCCACCAATTGAAATCGCGGTTGAGCGCGGCGGCTTCCCGAGCGAGCAGGCCCTGCGCAACGTGGATGCCGGCGGCGCGAAGCAGGCGGGTGGCGGCGCCGGCGTGGACAGGATTGGGATCGGTGGCGGCGAAGACGACGCAGGCGATTTTCTCGCGCAGGATGAGGCCGGTGCAGGGCGGCGTGCGGCCGCGGGTCGAGCAGGGTTCGAGTGAAACGTAGAGGGTAGCGCTGGCGATGGGATGACCCGCGCGTTTCGCGGCGCGGACGGCGTGGACCTCCGCATGCGGCGTGCCGGCGCGCCGGTGCCAGCCCTCGCCGATGATGCGGCCCCGGCGCACAAGAACAGCCCCCACGCGCGGGTTGGGAAACGTGAGCCCGCTTCCGAGCGCGGCCAACTCCAGCGCGCGCCGCAGGAAGCGCCGGTCAGCGCTCGAAGAAGGTCGTGACGAAGTCGCGGGCATCGAAGCGGTGAAGGTCCTCCGGCTTTTCGCCGCGGCCCAGATAATAGGTCGGCAGGCCAAGTTCGGCGCGCACAGCGGGGACCATGCCGCCGCGGGCGGAGCCGTCGAGCTTGGTGAGGATGAGCCCGGTGAGGCCGATGGCGGCGTGGAACTCGCGCGCCTGCTGGAGCACGCCGCTGCCGGTCATGCCGTCGGCCACGAGCCAGGTGTGGTGCGGCACGCCCTCGCTCTTTTTTTGGAGGCTGCGCTTGATCTTCTCGAGCTCGAGCAGGAGGTTGCGCTTGTTCGCCTGCCGACCGGCAGTATCGATCACGAGCAGGTCGGCCTGCTCCTCCTGCGCCGCAAGCAGCGCGCGGACCGCAACGCTGGCCGGATCGCTGCCGGACGGAGCGGTTGTCACAGGCAGGCCGAGCCGCGCGCCCCACGCCTCCAGCTGCTCCGTGGCAGCGGCGCGAAAGGTATCCGCCGCGCCGAGCCGGACGGTGCGGCCCTCCTTTTGCGCGCGCGCGGCAAGCTTGGCCGCCGTGGTGGTCTTGCCGCTGCCGTTCACGCCGATGAGCAGGATGGCCTCCGGCTTTTGCCTCACGGGCAGCGGTGGCGGGATGCGCACCAGCGTGGTCATCTTCTCGCGCAGCCACTGTTCCGCTTTTTCTGGCTGGCGACTCAGGCCGGCCTCGCGCAGTTCGCGCTGCCATTGGTCCGCCAGAGTGATGCCCAGGTCGGCCTCGATCAATAGCGGTTCCCAATCGATCTCGTCTCCGCCGCGAAAGCGGTCGACCAGCGAATTCCAAAAAGCCATGCGCGTGCTACGGCTGCTGCGGCGCGAGGGCGGTCGGCAGCATCACGCGGATGGGGAAACGCAGGCGCATCTCATCATCGAGCAGGATCTCGACGTGGTGCGCGCCCGCATGCGTGAACTGCACGCCTCCGAAAATGTTCACATTCGTGGTGTGGCTTTCCTCGTGCGTGAGATGAAACTTCGTCGTGGCGGCGGCGAGCACGGTCTCCTCGTCCGGGCCGACAAGCCGCGTGGTTTGCTCGAAATGACCGACGCCGGAGGACCACCGGGTCCAGATGCACAGCTTGATCACCTGGATGGGCAGCGACGGCGCGCCGATGAAGTTGATGATGCCGACAATGGAGTGCGAGCCGCTTGCTTCCAGCCGGACATCCTCGCAGGCAAAGCAGGCCTGCAGGTCGGGAATCATGCGGTCGAGGTCGGACATGGCGGAAGAACGTATCTTAATCGACCCGCGGCGGGTAGAGCCATGCGACAAGGCTTAGGACAATCGCGATTCCACCGATGGGCATCATCATCACTCCCGCATCCTGGAGAAAATCTTGCACGGGAAAGTCGTTGACGACCATTGAGCCCGAAGAGGACTGGGGAGTCTGAATCGTACGCAACGACCATTCCTCCGCATGCGAGTGGACAAGGGCTCCCGCGCACGCCAGCACGACACCCAGAATGAAGACCCTCAGGCCCTTCGTCATGCCCGTGAGATTAACCGGCGAGGAACGAACACGAAATGAAATTGTATCTGGCCCACGCCGAACCCGCTCACTTCTGCGTGCGCGGATCGAGCGCATCACGCAGACCGTCCCCGAGGAAGTTCAGCGCCAGCAGGGTCAGCGCCATGAGCGCGCCGGGAAAGAGCAGCATCCACCAATAGGAATGGATCGGGTTGACGAGCTGCGCGGCCTCGGAAACCAGTGTGCCCCAACTCGCCTTGGGCGCCTGGACGCCGAGCCCGAGAAAGCTGAGGAACGACTCGTCGAGCATGGCCGCGGGAATCGTCAACGTTAGGTAAACGAGAATGATGCCGCTCAGGTTGGGCAAGAGGTGGCGCCAAAGAATGAGGCGGTGCGAGCGGCCCAGCGCGAAAGCGGCCTGCACGTACGCCTGCTGACGCAGGACGAGCACCTGCCCGCGAATGATGCGCGCCATGGTCAGCCATTCGGTCAGCCCGACGAAGACGAAGGGCAGCACGATCCGCGGTTGCACCCCGCGCAGGCCCATGGCGGCGAGCAGGCGGGTGGCCGGTTCCTCCAGCGTGGCGACGAGCACGATGACCGGGATGAGCGTGGGCAGCGCATAGATGATCTCGAGCAGCCGCATCATGAGGTTGTCCACGCGGCCGCCAATGTAGCCACTAATCATGCCGTAGGTGACGCCGACGGTGAGACTGATCGCCGTGGCGGCCGCGGCGATGAGGAGCGAAATGCGCGCGCCATAAAGCGTGCGGGTAAGCAGGTCGCGGCCGAAGACGTCGGTGCCGAACCAGTGGTGCCACGAAGGACGCTGCAGCGACGCGGCGGAAATCTGGTTGGGATCGTAGCCGGTGAGCGTGCCGCCGAGCACCGCCAGGATCACCAGCACGAGCAGAAAAATCGCGCAGACCATGAGCAAGGGATCGCGACCGACGACCGCGAAAAAAGAGCGAAGCGTTCTCATTCCAGGTTCACCCTCCGGTCGACGACGAAATAGAGAATGTCCGCGGTTAAATTACACAGAATGAGGAACAGCCCAAAAATGAGCACCACGCCGCAGGTCATGAATGGATCGCGATTGAGCACGCTGTTGACGAAAAAGGGGCCGATGCCCGGGATGCCGAAGATCGTTTCCACCACGATCGAGCCGGTCAGGATGCCGGCGATGGCCGGGCCGCTGTAGCCGATGATCGGCAGCACGGCGACCTTGAGCGCGTGGCGGAAAAGCACGGCCGATTCCGGCAGTCCCTTGGCACGGGCAGTGCGCACGAAATCGAGCCGCAGGACCTCGATCAGGCTGCCGCGCGTGAGCCGGGTGAGGCTGGCAACAAACGGGACGGCCAGGCACACGGCGGGAAGTACGAGCTGATCGAGCGAGCCCCAGCCAGCCACCGGCAGCAGGCGCAGCATGATGGCGAAAACGCGGATGAGCAGGATCGCGAGCACGAAATTGGGAATGGAGATGCCGAGGAGCGCGAGGAGGACAATCCAGCGATCGCCCGCGCGCTGATGGCGCACGGCCGCGAGCGCCCCCAGCGTGATGCCCGCGCCGAGCGCGATGGCATAGGCGAGCGTCCCCAGCACCATCGAGACCGGCAGGCTTTGCGCGATGATCTCGTTAACCGTGCGATTGCGATATTGCGTCGAGAGCCCGAGATCCCCGTGCGCGAGGTCCCACAGGTATTGCCCGTAC
Organism: uncultured Candidatus Methylacidiphilales bacterium; assembly: GCA_964658475.1. GTDB lineage: Bacteria > Verrucomicrobiota > Verrucomicrobiia > Methylacidiphilales > UBA1321 > JABDGH01. The sequence continues at coordinate 30,102 of CAZZYY010000011.1, forward strand.
TGCTGCGCAAAGCTGCCGTTAAGGTGATACTTCTTTTCCAGCGCGGCCATGATGGGCGCGGGAATGTGCCGCTCGCTGGTGAACGGGCTGCCCGGCGCGTTGTGCATGAGCACAAACGTGAGCGAGACGATGATGAAAAGCACCGGAATGGCCGCGAGCAACCGCCGGAAGATGATCGCCGTCATGCTACTTTTTCCCCGGAAGGTAGAGATCGCCCCAGGGGTGATCGTCCAGGAAGTTCGAGGCGAACCCGCCCAGCTTGCCCGGGTCATAGAGCACCGCACCGACGGTGAATGAAATGGGAAAGACCGGCACCTGGTCCTCCACGAGAATCTTTTCCATCCCCTGCAGGATTTGCATGCGCCGCGCCGGGTCCGGCGTGTTCTCCGAATCCGCGAGCAGGTGGTCGTAGGCCGGGTCGCTCCAGTTCGTGTCATTGTTGCCACCGCCGGTGACGAACATGTCGAGAAAGGTTTGCGGGTCGTTGTAATCGCCGATCCAGCGGGAGAGGCAGAGATCGAAATCGACCGACGATTGCGAATTGAGATAGACCTTGAACTCCTGCCCGCGCAGGTGGATCGAGTTGATGCCAAGATCGCGCGACCAGAGCGCCTGCATCTCCGTAGCGATGGCGGGACCGCTCCCCTTGGTGGCGTAGAGCAGCGTGACATCGGGAAAGTTGCGGCCACCCGGATAGCCCGCCTCGGCGAGCAGGCGGCGCGCCCGCGCGACATCGTGCGGCAGCCCCGCCGGCGGGATGTAGGCCGGGTTGCCCGGCGGCACCAGCGTGCGCGCCACCGGCTCGCCCGTGCGGATGATCTTCTCGACGATGTCCTGCTTATCGAGGGCGAGCGCCAGCGCCTGGCGCACCCGCACGTCATCGAACGGACGGCTCTTGACGTTGAACCGCACGAACGTGGTCGCCCCGATCGGGTTGGGATGGAAGTAAGGCTGATGGCGGATGTCGTTCAGGAGCACGGGCGGGATGCTGCTTTGGTCGAGGATGAGATCGATCTTACCCGAGTAGAAAAGATTGAAGCAGGTGTTCGCGTCGCGCGTGGGCAGCACGCGAATGCGGGGAATCGCCACGGGCCGCCAATAGCGCGGGTTGGCCTCGAGCAGGATGTAATCGTTCAGCCGCCACGCCTTCAGGATATACGGGCCGTTGCCCACGATGTGGGCCGGCTTCGTCCAGTTGTCGCCGTACTGGCGAACCGTGGCGAGATGCACAGGAAAAAGCGTCTGCATCGCGGCCGTGAGCTGTAGGAAATAGGCCGTGGGATGGCTGAGCGTGACGACCAGCGTGTGATCATCCGGCGCCTTGAGACCGACCTGCGCAAAATCGGTGATCGTGCGGTTGTAATAGGCTTCCCCATTGACGAGGTAGAAGAGCTGGTAGGCGTAGTCGGAGGCCGTCGCCGGATCGAGCACACGCTTCCACGATTCAAGGAAATCATGGGCGATGAGCGGATCGCCGTTGCTCCACTGCGCGTTTGGGCGCAGGTGGAAGGTGTAGGTCCTGCCGTCGGGCGAAAGCTCCCAGCTTTGCGCCACGCCGGGAACAATGTTGCCGGCGGGATCGCACGAGGTCAGCCCCTCGTAGATCGCGAGGCAGATGCGCTGGTCGAGCTGCGCGGTGACGATGGCGGGATCGAGCGTCTGCGGCTCGTCGCCGTTCGCGATGGTGAGGTCGGCCGGCACGGCCAGCGTCCAGCCGCCCACCGCGTAAAAAAACGCGAGAAAAAGAATGAGGCCAAGAGCAAAGATGCCGCCGAACAGCGCAAGCGTGCGCGTGCGTGGAAGAACGTCCCGGAGGGCCACGCGGTTATTATGCGAAGAATGGAGCGGCGGTCTATCGCCGTTGCGCGGGCGGCGGGGTCAACTATTTGCCCCAGGCTCAGTCCACCGCGACGACCTGCACCTCGCCGGCTTCGCCGCCGGCGGCGAGGAGCTTGCCGTCGGGCGACCAGGCGACTCGCGTGACGCCGCTGGAAATTTTGCCGCCGGTGATGAGCTGCTCGCGCTGCGTGGGCGACCAGATGGCGAGGCCCCCGTCGCGCGAACCGGAGGCAAGCCAGTCGCCGGCAGGCTGGTAGTGCAGCGCGGTGACGAGATCGGTGTGCCACTCGAGCATGGTGGGGGCGCGGCCCTCCGGCCCGCGACCGGAACAATCCCAGACCGCGACGCTGGGGCCGCCGCCGGTGGCGACCCACCGGCTGCCGCGATGCCACGCGAGCTGACGCACCTTGGCCGGGTAGCCGCGCATGTGCATCTCGGCGCCCGCATCGAGATTCCAGACGTGGATGGACGAGTCTTGGTTGCCGGTCAGCAGCCATTTGCCGGAGGGGCTCATGGCCATGCACAGGATCGGGTCGCGCGCGTTCAGGATGGTCTCGCCGCCGTCCGGCGCGGACGCGCGCAGGTGAATGGCCGAGCTGAGCGCGATGGCCAGCGTGCGCCCGCCGAGCACCCATTGGAGATCGACCACCGCGCGCGGGAAGCGGGCCGGCTCGCCGAGCGGGGCGCCCTGCTCGTCCCAGAGCGAGATGGTTGACCCGGCGCTGACGGCGAGGCGCGCACCGCTCGGGCCGCCATCCGCGGGAGCGCTCCAGGTGGCGTGCTCGGGCCAGAGCGCACCTGTGTCGTGTTCGGCGAGTTGCTTGCCACCGGGGGCGTCCCACAACCTCCATTTGCCATCGCGTCCGGCGGTGGCAAAGGCGGCGCTGTCGGGCCGCCAGGACAGCGCGTCGCACCCGTCGGCGTGCGCGGGCTCGAGCCGAAATAACGCGCGTTCCGTTGCGACGTCGAAGACGTGAACCTGGCCGGACACCGAAGAGGCGGCGAGCCGCGTGCCATCCGGCGACCACGCGATTTGCGTGATGAAGTCGTCGAGCTTCGCGTGCCAGCGGAAGTCTATGGCGCGGCGGGAGGGCATCCTAGTTGGACAGGGTTAACATGAGTAACGGGATTGGGAAAAGGCCGGGAGGAGAAACGCAATCCATTCCGTTTATCCATTCGATCCATTCCGAAATGGAAACGCGGCAGACCGCAGACAGGAGTTACATGAAGAACATGAAGGAGACCAACGAAGGCAGCGACTCCTCATGTCCCTCATGTTCCTCCTGTCTAAAATCCGTTCACGCGCGGCACGACGCAAAGCCCTCGTTGAGCGCCTTCCGGTCGAGATCCCGGCCGATAAAGATGATGCGACTTTCGCGCTTGTCGCTGCCCCACCGGCGATCCGGCCGGCCATCCATGAGCATGTGCACGCCTTGGAAAACGAACCGCTCCTCGCGGCCCTTCACGGCGAGAATGCCCTTAATGCGAAAGATATTCTGGCCCTGCGTGCGCAGCAGGTCATTCAGCCACGTGCCGAGTTTTTTCTCGTCCACGTCATAGGGCGCGACGATGCCGACGGAGGTCACGTCCTCGTCGTGCTGATGATCGTGATGCTCGTGCTCGTCATGCTCGTGGCCGTGCCCGTCGTGGTCATGTTCTTCCTCGGCGGTCTTGAGGAAATCGGGCTCAAGCTCGAGCGCGCGCTTGAGGTCGAAGCCGCCAACCTGGAGCACCTTGTCCAGCGCGATTTCGGAGTTGCGCGTGCGATAAATTTTGGCGGCGGCGTTCATCTTCCGGATGCGCGCCTCGACGCGGGTCAGTTCCTCCTCGCTGACAAGGTCGGTCTTGTTCAGCAGGATGACGTCGGCGAAGCCGATCTGCTCGCGGACCTCCCGCGTGTCGTCGAAGTGCAGCACGACATGCCGCGCGTCGACCACGGTGACGATGCCATCGAGCACGAAGGCCTCCTTCACTTCTGCGTCGGATAAAAAGGTCTGCGCAACGGGCCCCGGATCGGCCATGCCGGTGGTCTCAATCAGCACGAGGTCGAACTTGTCGCGGCGCTGGCGCAGCTTGGCCAGGATGCGGACGAGATCGCCGCGCACCCGGCAGCAGATGCACCCGTTGTTCAGCTCGAAGATTTCCTCGTCGGACTGGATGACGAGTTGGTGGTCGATGCCGATTTCGCCGAACTCGTTTTCGATCACGGCAACGCGCTTGCCGTGATGCTCGGTCAGGATGCGATTGAGCAGCGTGGTCTTGCCCGCGCCAAGGAAGCCGGTGATGACGGTGACGGGAGTGGGTTGGCTCATGGTCGTTGGATGGGGAGGAAAGCTACAACGGGACGCGCGGCTTGTCGAAGGGATCGGCAAGCCTCTTGCAGGCGGGCGAAGCGGGCGAATAGACTCGCTCCCGCATGAAATTTCCCGCCGCGCATCCCGCCGTCATCGGCTCGGTCACCACGCCGCGCGGGCTGAAGCTGCTGACGCGCGCGATGCTTCCCGTCGATGCGGTGGAGGTGCGCGTGGATGCGCTGCTGGCCGGCGGCGCAACAGCGGAGGAAATCGAGGCGGCCCTGCGCGCGCGGCAACATCCCGTGCTGCTCACGCTGCGAATTCCCGCGGAGGGCGGCCAGCGCGCGTGGAAGCTCGCCGAGCGGCGCGCGCTTTACCTGCGACTGCTGCCACACGGGGAGGCGATCGACGTGGAACTGGCCACGGCGAAGGCGCTGCGCCCG
>CAZZYY010000011.1:34777-36149 GCA_964658475.1 uncultured Candidatus Methylacidiphilales bacterium
GCCACACGGGGAGGCGATCGACGTGGAACTGGCCACGGCGAAGGCGCTGCGCCCGATGCTCGAAACGGCGGAGAAGGCGGGCAAGACGATTGTGCTTTCCGCGCATGCGCTCAAGCGCGCGGCCGCGCCCGCGCAGTTCACGCGCTGGGTCGCGCAGCATGACGGCGCCGCGCACACCATTCTGAAAATCGCCGGTCACATCGAATCGTGGCGCGACCTGCAACGGCTGGCCGCGCTGCTGGTGAATTATCCGGAAAGGCAGATCGCGGTGATGGGGCTCGGGCCGCACGCGGCGCAATCGCGCGCGGTGCTGGCGGCGCTCGGCTCGCGGCTGGTCTACGGCTGGCTGGACGAAGCGGCCGCGCCGGGCCAGCCCTCGGCGGCGGAGGTGCGGAAGATGGTGGACGGGCTACCGCCGCGGTGAACGGTGGCCAACTGCGGCTGATTCCGCCGCTACGCGGCTCCGCCATCGGGCCGATGGCGGCTACCGGCGAAGATCGCTCCGCGATGACTTCGTCGCCCGGAGGTCGACGGCTACCGACGAACGGCGTAGACTAGTCCGGTGAACACGACCGCCCTTCCTGTTGAAACCGCGAGCGGTGCCGACACGCTCACGATCAACGAGATCTTTTACAGCATCCAGGGGGAGAGCACGTTCGCGGGTCAGCCCTGCGTCTTCGTGCGGCTGACGGGGTGCGACCTGCGCTGCACCTACTGCGACACGGAGTACGCGTTTTACGAGGGCAGGCGCCGCAGCTTTGAGGACATCCTGGCGGAGGTGGCGCGGCATCCGTGCCGGCTGGTGGAAATCACGGGCGGCGAGCCGTTGCTGCAAAAGCGCGTGCTCCGGCTCATGGCGCGGCTTTGCGACCTCGGCTACACCGTGCTGATCGAGACCAGCGGCGCGTATGACATCGGCGCGATCGACCCCCGCGTCCACCGCATCATGGATCTGAAAACGCCCGGCAGCGGCGAATGCGCGCGCAACCGCATGGCCAACCTCGACCTGCTCGGCCCGCGCGACGAGGTGAAGTTCGTCATCGGCTCGGACGAGGATTACGGCTGGGCGCGCGACCAGGTGTGCGCCGGCCTGCCGGGCTGGGCAGACCGGGTCAACGCCATCCTGTTTTCGCCGGTGTTCGGCAAGATCACGCCGCTGGAGCTCGCCACGCGCGTGCTGGCCGATGGCCTGCCCCGCGTGCGCATGCAGTTGCAGATGCACAAGCTGATCTGGGAGCCGAACCAGCGCGGGGTGTAGCGCCTTCGGGAAGCTGCGGCCCTCTCGACAATCTGACGCTGCTTCTTGGCTCAACTGGTAGTCGTCGACCTCCAATCGACGGATGCATAGGGACACGTTTCCTCTTCAGTTCAT
>CAZZYY010000012.1:0-15144 GCA_964658475.1 uncultured Candidatus Methylacidiphilales bacterium
CGCTCGGAGAGCGCCGGCTACCTGGACTGCCCCGCGACAAATTCCCCGACGTTTCCTCTGGCGCAATGCTCGCATTCTGCGTAACAATTTGCGCATCTAGATGATCACATTAGCCGTCTCGAGTCTCAAAGGGGGCGTGGGAAAAACCACCTGCGCCATTAACCTCGCGTTCTCTTGCGCCAAGCGGGGCTGGAAAACGCTCCTCGTCGATGCCGACCCGCAGGGCTCCGTGGGCCTGTCGCTCTCGCCCAGCGCGCAGACCTACACCGGCCTCTACGAGATCGTCACCCAGAATAAGTCGATCGACGAAGCCGCCCTCAAGACGAAGCTCGAAGGCCTGCGCATCGTGATGGCGGGCAAGATTCCCATCAACGAAATCTCCAAATGGTGCTCGAGCCTGGAGAACGGCCAGTCGCTGGAGAATTTCTTCAAGGCCGCCCAGGAAGCCGGCTATGACCTCGTTGTGCTCGACACCCCGTCCGGCCTGCATGGCCCGACCGAGGGCATCCTGCGCAACGTCTCGCACGTCCTCGTTCCGCAGCAGTGCGAGCCGCTGGCCCTGCGCTCGCTCATGATGACGGTCGATTTCCTCAACCAGCTCCAGTCGGAGAAGGAAAACTCCTGCGAGCTCGTCGGCGTGGTCCTGACCATGGCCGACAGCGACGTGCCCGATTCCAAGCAGATCGTGGAGGAAATCCGCCGTATCCTGCCGCCGGAACTGGTCATGAGCGCGCTGCTGCCGCGCGATCCCGCCGTGGTACGCGCCAGCATGAAGGGCATGCCGCTGGGCCTGATGCGCGGCGACGCGCCGCCGCCCGCCGCCATCGTCTTCGATCAATTGGCCGCCGAATTGGAAGGAAAGCTGGGCCTGAGCCGGCCCGAAACTAGCGATGAGTACGTCTCCCTCGTGGTTTGACCAGGAAAAGTTCTCGCGCCTGGTCAAGAAGAAGACGGCGCCGAAACCTCCTCCCGTCACCGGCGGCCCCACGGCTGTGCCGCGCACGCAGGTCAGCGCCCCCGTGCCGCCGCGGCGCGGGTCGGGCTCGCTGCCGGTCATCCCCAGCCGCGCCACCACCGGTCCTCTTCCCCAGCCCCGGTCCGGGCCGCTGCCGCCTTCCGTCGCCCGGCCCCCGACTGGACCGCTATCCAGCTCGCCCCTGACCCGCAGCGGCGGCATGGCCCCCCCGATGCCGGCCACGCGTCCCGCCACCGGCCCGCTGCCCGCGCCCGCGCGCATTTCCGCCCCCATTCCGCCGCCCGCCGCCACGAAGAAGCAGAGTGGCATGATCCTGCCCCCGCCGCCCAAGCAGACCGGCCCCCTGCCCGCCATCTCGCGCACCACCGCGCATCTGCCGCCGCCGCCGGTACGCGACGCCTCCGGCCGCCTGCCTCTTCCTCGCGCGCAAACCGGCCGCCTTCCCTTTCCGCCCGCGGGCGACTTTCCCTCCGCCGCCCGCAGCCTCGAGGAAGCGCCGCTGAAGGAACCACCTGCGCCCGACGCACCGGAAACCGAGGCCGCCTCCACGGCGGCTCCGCCCTACGTCGCCCCGCCCGCGGCCATGACGCCGCCGCCTCCCTTCAAGCATGAGGCCGAGCCGCCTGCCGCCGCTGTGGCCGCCGCCGCGGAAAAACCTGCCCCGGCCTCCCGGCCCTCCATGCCGCTGCCCGATTTCAAGCCGCTCTTCGGTTACGACACGCCGGAGGAAACGCCCGTGCCCGTGAGCGAGATTCCCAAGGTCCCCGATCTCCCGCCCGAGCTGATGGAGACCGAGGGTACCGACGAGGAGGTCGAGGCGCCCCCGTCGGCTTCCACCGACGTTGCCGAGCTGCGCGAGCAGGTTGAGCTCCTAACCCAGGAACGCGACCAGGCCCAGGCCGAGCTGGAGGTCACCCGCAGCCAGGGCGGCGCCGCCTCCGACGACAAGCTGGCCGAGGACCTCGCCGCCGCCATCCGCGAACGCGACGAGGCGCGCATGGAGGTCATCGTCCTGCGCAGCCGCATCGAAGCCGCCGAGCAGACCCAGCGCGACACCGACGCCATGGCCTCGCAGCTCGAGGAGCTTTCTCACGTCATTGACGAGCGCGACTCCGTGCGCCGCGACTACGCCTCGCTGCGCGAACAGTTCGAGACGCTCAAGCTCGACCGGTCGCAACTCGACTCGACCGAGGAGCTCGACCGGCTCCGCGAGGAGAACCGGCAGTTGCGCGACCAGCTTGCCACCGCGGGGACCGAATCACCTGTCGGATCGCCCCCCGCGGGCGACTCCGCTTCCGGCGATCTCGCCGCCTTGAAGGAGCAGCTCAAGCAGGCCAAGGAGGAAACCTCCCTTGCCCATCGCGGCCTCGCCCTTAGCCAGAAAGCGCTCCAGGAAACCCGCGAGGCGCTGCGCGAAGCCACCGAAGGCACCTCCGCCTCCAAGGGCAATTTGGAGGAAGCCAAGAAGGAACGTGCCGGCCTTCAGCGCCAGAACCAGCTTCTCCAAGGCCAGATCGACCAGCTCACCCGCGATCTCAGCGCGGCGAAGGCCAAGCTCGCGGCCAAGGGCGCGTAACTCCGCATAGGGTACGGCCTCCAGAGAGGAGCCGGTCTAAGCGAAAACCCTCCGAGGTAGCCGGCGCTCTCCGCAGCGCCGGAGGGAGCGAAGCGACCGGAAGCCTCCCGGTCCCCGCGAGGGCGAAAGCGCGGACACCTAAAATTCCGTCATCCTAAACGCAGCGACGTGAAGGCGGGGAGTCTCTCATTATTCCGCCGAACGCATATCTTCCGCAGAACATGAGATGTCCGTCGACAGCCCCGCCGTGGTCGCCCGCTTAAGATCTCGTGATGACATCCGGATAGCCCGCGCCAACGCACTCTCCACACTCGCCCTCCCACGCGCCGCCTCCTACCCTCGCACCGCATGCCTCACTACGACGTCGCCATCGTTGGCGCCGGCCACAACGGCCTCACCTGCGCCTGCTACCTCGCGCGCGCCGGGCGCAAGGTGCTTGTCCTCGAGCGGCGCCACATCGTCGGCGGAGCCGTCTGCACGCAGGACGATCTCATCCCCGGCTACCGGCTCGATGTTGGCTCCTCAGCGCACATCATGATCCACCTTACGCCGGTGCTGCGCGACCTGGAGCTGCACAAGTTCGGGCTCGAATACCTCGAGATGGACCCGTGGGCGCACTACCCCATCCTCGGCACAGGCACCGGCATCAGCTTCTACCGCGACCTCGACCGGACCTGCGCCAGCATCGAAAAGATCTCGCCGCGCGACGCCGAGGCCTACCGGAAATTCGTCCAGCACTGGGGCGAACTCAACGAAGGCATCTTCGAAACCTTCCTCCAGCCGCCCACGCCCGGGCGCCTTTTCGCCACCATGTTCAAGCGCAACCTGCGCAACTGGCGCTCGCGCAAACTGTGGTCCTCGCTCGACACCTCGCGCCAGCTCATGGCGCCCTACGGATCGCTCGTCGAGGAACTGTTCGAGCATCCCTCCGTGCGCACCGCGCTTCTCTGGCTCTCCGCGCAAAGCGGCCCCGCGCCGACTGAAATGGCGAGCGGCGACATGCTCGGCTGGAACGCGATGATTCATAAAAGCGGCGCGAAGCGAGCGAAGGGCGGGAGCGGCGCGCTGACGCTGGCGCTGGCGAAGTGCCTGGAGAGCCATGGCGGCGAGATCGTGTGCAACGCGGAGGTTTCCTCCATCACCCGAAGCGGCGCGGAGTGGGTCGTCACCCACGGTCACGAGAATCCAAGAACCGCGACCGCGAAAAAGGTGGTCGGCGCCTGCCATCTCCACACGCTGTTCAACGCCCTGACAGACGCGCCGCCTGAGTTGAAAAAACGCGTCGCCCGCACCCGCGTCGGCAACGGCTTCGGTATGATCGTTCGCCACGCCGTCAACGCGCTTCCCGACTACGGCGACGCACCGCCCGGTTCCCTGCCTGGCACGAAGGATTACCAGACCTCGCTCCAGCTGCTCTGCCCCTCCGCCGAGCATCTCGCCAGCTCGCACCGCGATTTCTCCTTCGGCCTGCCGCCGCAAAAGCCAAGCGTCGTGGCGATGAGCTTCTCGTCCCTCGATTCCACGCTCGCCCCGCCGGGCAAGCACGTCCTCTTCACCTGGGGGCAGTACCATCCCTACGAGCTGAGCAACGGCGAGAACTGGGACGACATCGCGGAGCGCGAGGCAGACAAACTCTACGATCTTGTCTGCCAGTACGCGCCCAACATGCGCGGCCAGATGATCGCGCGCCACATCCAGACCCCGTTGGAGATCGAGCGCACGCTCGGCCTGCTCCGCGCCAACGTCATGCACCTCGAGATGAGCCTGGACCAGATGTTCATGTACCGCCCCCTGCCCGAGCTCAGCGCCTACAAGGTCCCCGGCCTGCCCGGGCTCTATCTCACCGGCGCCAGCACGCATCCCGGCGGCGGCGTCTTCGCCGCCAGCGGCTACAACACCGCGCAGGTCATTTTACGCGATGGGCGATAATGAAATGCGGGCGCCTCTTGACCTCGGGGTTCACGCGTATTTTGCTGATCGTTGACGAGAACGGAACCTGAACTGTTTTCCGGCGCGCAAGATAAGAAAATTTTAGGTCGAGTAAGCCGGTTAGGTTTTGCAGTGCTACCACCTTTTGCCAGCTTCGCGTAAAATTGGCGCTTCATGATCTTCCTAGGGTCGCCGCAAAAGACAGTTAGCACCTGTCGTCCGCTAATTTACACAACACATTCTCCCTTCAACTCCATACCACTTGATTCCACCTCATAACGGTACATTCCCGTAACCCCCCCCGCCGCCGGTTTTTCACACCATGACTTCATGTCGACTCCACGTTTCCCCATAACCACCGAGCCCAAGGCCCCCGCTGTCCAAACCGATGCCGCCGCGAAGACCGCTCTGGGCGTCCTCTTCGCACTCTCCGGCTCGCATGCGATCAACGACACGCTCCAGTCGGTCATCCCCGCCATCTATCCAATCCTCAAGACCTCTTTTGCGCTCAGCTTCACGCAGATCGGGCTCATCACGCTGGTCAACCAGTGCACCGCGTCGCTGCTCCAGCCGCTCGTCGGCTGGTACACAGACAAGCATCCGCAACCCTTCTCACTCGCCGTGGGCATGGGCTTCACCCTTGCCGGATTGGCGCTGCTCGCACTAGCCGGAATCTTCCCCCTCATCCTTCTCGCCGTCGCGCTCGTCGGCATCGGCTCCTCCGTCTTTCATCCCGAAGCCTCCCGGATCGCGCGGCTCGCTTCCGGCGGACGCCACGGCTTCGCGCAATCGCTCTTCCAAGTCGGCGGCAACGGCGGCAGCTCGCTTGGCCCGCTGCTCGCCGCGCTGGTCATCCTGCCTTACGGGCAGATCAGCGTGCTGTGGACCTGCCTGCTCGCCGCCGCCGGTATTGCGCTGCTCTACGGCATCGGTTGCTGGTACCAGCCGCGCGCCCATGCCGCCGCTGCGCGCCATGCGGACCGCTCCGGCACGCTGCCCCGCGCCCGCGTCGTCTTGGCGCTTGGCATCCTCGTCGTCCTGGTCTTCTCCAAATATTTTTACCTCACCAGCATGACCAGCTACTTTATGTTCTTCCTGACCGAGCGCTTCCACATCACGCGCGAGGCCTCGGAATTTTATCTCTTCGGCTTTCTCGCCGCCGTCGCGGTCGGCACCATCTTGGGCGGCCCGCTCGGCGACCGCTTCGGGCGCAAGCGCGTCATCTGGGCCTCCATCTTCGGCACCGCGCCCTTCGCGCTGCTCATGCCCTACGCCGACCTCTCCTGGACCGCCGTCCTCAGCGTGGTCATCGGGATCATCCTCGCTTCCGCCATGTCCGCCATCATCGTCTACGCGCAGGAACTCGTCCCCGGCCGCACCGGCACCATCGCCGGCCTCTTCTTCGGCCTCGCCTTCGGCCTCGGCGGCATCGGCTCCGCTGTCCTCGGCGTCATGGCGGACCACATCGGCATCATCCGCGTCTACGAAATCTGCTCCTTCCTTCCGCTCCTCGGCCTGCTCGCCTCCTGGCTGCCCGATGTGGGTGGAAAGCGTCCGGTACCGGTCGCGGCGCGGTAGGCGCGCGAGCCAGAGTTCTTGGTAGCCGTCGATCTCGGAGGGACGGACGTCGAGAGAAAACGCATCTCTAAATCGTCCATCGCCTGGAGGTGGACGGCTACCTAGTCCGTCCCTCTGCCCCTTCCAGCTTTGGAAAGGGCGGCGTCTCCCGCCCCGGCACCGCGCGCGGGATCACTTCGATCGGCGCGGGGCTTTTCAGCTCCTTGTCCGAGTGTGTTGCCTTGAGCTCCTCGAACTTCCGCGCGCTGACCAGCACGCGGGAGTCGAGCGAACTGAGCGTCCGATTGTAATTCTCCACCGCGCTTGCCAGCGAGCCGCCCACCTTCGCGAAATGGTCCGTCATGGTGGCCAGCCGCTCATGCAACTCGCGGCCGAGCGCGCTGATCGCCTGCGCGTTTTCCGCCAGCGCCTCCTGCCGCCAGCCGTAAGCGAAGGCGTGCAGCAGCGCGATGAGCGTGGTCGGCGTCGCCAGCACCACGCGGTTTTCCGGCGTCAGCTTCTCGATCAGCGCCGGCTCCTGCTCCAGCGCCGCGCTGTAAAAATTCTCGCCCGGCAAGAAGAGCACCACGAACTCCGGCGCAGGCTGGAACTGCTCCCAGTACGCCTTCTTGCCCAGCGCCACCATGTGATCGCGCACGCTGCGCGCATGCTCCGCCATCTTGAGCTTCCGCGTCGCCTCGTCCGGCGCGCTCATGGCCTCGAGGTACGCGGTCAGCGGCGCCTTCGCATCCACCACCACGCTGCGGCCGCCCGGCAGCCGCACCACCATGTCGGGCCGCAACGCGCCTCCCTCGCCCGCCTGGTGCACCTGTTGCTCAAAGTCGCAATGCTGCAGCATGCCCGCGATTTCCACCACGCGGCGCAGTTGCACCTCGCCCCACCGACCGCGCACGCCGGGCGAGCCGAGTGCCTTCACCAAATTCGACGTTTCACGCTGCAGCGTGTCCTGCGTCGTGGCCAGTCCGCGCACCTGCTGGGTCAGGCCGACGTAGGCCTCGAGCCGGGCCTTCTCCAGTTCGCCCATCTTCGCGTCGAACTTGCCCAGTGTCTCGTGCACCGGCCTGACCAGCTGGTCGATCGCCGTCTGCCGCTTGTCCAGATCGCTGCGGGCGCCCTCCTGAAACTTCTCCAGCGATGCGCGGGCCAGGCCGAGAAACGTCTCGTTGTTGCTCCGCAGCGCGTCGGCGGAAAGCGCCTTGAACGCGTCCGACAAGCGCACCTGCGCGTCGCGCAGCATCTCGACTTTTTCCTGCGACGCCTTGCGTTCCTCCTCGAGCCGCGTTTGCAGGGAGGCGAGCTCCTGTTGCAGCGCGGTGCGCTCGCCCTGCGCGACGCCGGCGTTGGCCAGCTGGTCCGCGAGCCGCGTCTCCAGTTCCGCCAGCCGCACATCGCGCGCGGCGACCCGCTCCTGCAGCGTGGCTGCGCGCGTGCGCGCGACCAGCCACGTCACGGCCGCGCCGACCACCGCCGCCACGATGAGCGCGAGCAGAAATTCCATGCGCGAGATTAGCCCAAGCGCCCGCGCCCGTCATGCTTTTGGTCACCATGCGTCCAGCGCCGACCGGTTCCACCACGCCCGCGCGCTGAACTCCCGCCAATGACTCTGCACCAGCTCCGTGCGCGGACAGGCCTTTTCCTGGTCGATCGGGGTCAGGCTCCAATTTGCCCTGTCATCTTCGGACGCAATCTTGCCCGGCTCGAGTCGCTGGACCCGGGCGAGTGCGGGCCACGCCGCCGGCCCCAGGCTTTCGAGATAAAGCACGTCCAGCTTCGTCTCCCGATTTGCTTCCCAGCGGGCCACATCCTCATCCGCTGCCCAGCCCGCCAGGTTCAGGAACTGCGCCAGATAAAGGGTAGCGAACGACGCCCCGGCCGCCCGCGCCACCAGCCAACCCAACGTCTTCTCGCGCCGAATCATGGTCACCAGCAGGCCGAAACCCACCGTCACCAGCACCAGGAAAAGCAGGGTGGAAAATCGCTCGACCGTTGCCCCGTAGGCCTCGATGTAGAGCAGGAGGCGCCGGGTCGTGCTCACGATCAGGAAAAGATTTTGCGCCACCCACAGCAGCCCGAGCGCCTGCAACATGCGCCGGCTCGCCACCGCCGGCGCCTGGTTGAACACGGTCGCGAGCACCAGCGCCGAAAGCAGCGCCGTCACGATCAGCACTTCCGCCCCCTGATGCACAAACGCGCTATACGTCACGCCCACTGGCAGCCTGCCGCCCTGCCACAGGAAAATCGCGTCGGCCACGTTTGCCACCGCAAACATGGCGTTGAGGGCCGCCAGCAGCACCAGGCTCGTCCCCAACGCCAGCCGCGCGGGCAACACCTCCGGCCAACGCGCGAGCAGGCTGTTCCACTCGCGCGGGCCCAGTCCCACGTCGCTCGGCCAGAGCAGCGAAACGGCCCCGATGCCCACCACGATCCAGAGCACCACCCGCGGCACGCTCACCTCCGGCCACAGCCGCCATATCCACGCGAACCCCTGTTGCGCCCACAAGCCAAACACCGCGTTTCCGTTCGCCAGCAGCGTCCCAAAGAGCAGCAGGAGCACCAACGTCGGCACCGCCACCACCGCGACCGCCGCCACCTTCCCCGCCAGACCCGCCCGCATCAGCAGGCCGCCCGCCACCCGCAGCCCCAGGTGCACCGCGCGCACCGGTGCCAGCACAAAGGCCAGCATCTGCGCCAACCATCGCTCGCCCGCGATCGGGAACCGCCGGAAAAACGTCTCCGCGGAAAACGCCGCGATTAGCATCACCAGCATCAGCCCGTTGCAGAAACCGGTCTCGATCGCCGCCTCCATGATCGCGCCTGCGAGCAGAACCAGGAACATCCCGCCCCTCCGCCCGATACTGCCGGCCGGGCGATTCACCCCGATGGCCAGCGCCAGCGCCGCGACGAAGACCGCAAGCGACAGGCCCGGCCAATCCTTCGCGCGCCAGAAACAAAAGTCGAACCACGCCACCACCGCCAGCACGCTCGGAAACATCCAGAACGACAACGGCGTTGCCGGAATCTTCCGTGCGTCATTCTCTTTCGGCAGCGCCGGAAGCACCGCGTTCATCGCGCGACCCCTTCCAGCATGCCTTGCGCGCGCATGGCGCTGAACTCGCCCAGCCGCGCCCGCACCGCCTCTAGCAGCGGCCGTAGCGACGTTGCCCCCAGAACGATCCCGACCGCCTCCGCATGCACAAACCAGCGCGGTTGCAGGTCCGTTACGCTCTGCACGAGGAAGGCCGCGCGCCCGCGGAATTCCGCGATGCGCCGGATCTCACGCAAGTGATCGCAACTGCGGTCGCCCAGCAGCAGCACGATGCGTGCGTCCGCTGGCAGCTCCCACAGGGCGCCGATGTAGATGGTGATGCCCGATGTCTCGTTCATGATGATTTCGTTTCTTCGTTTACTTTGTATTGCAAAGCTTATGCCCAAATAAAAAGCTACGTCTTCGCGCCCCGCACCATCTCCTCCAGCGCCTTCAGATAACCGCGAAACGCCGAGCGCCCCCGCGCCGTCAGCTCGTAGCGCGTCTGCGGCCGGCCGATGATCTCCTTCCGAAACGCCACATAACCCGCCTGGTGCAACGTGCGCAGGTGGCTGATCAGGTTCCCGTCGCTCATTTTCAGTTCCGCCTTCAGGTCCTGGAACGGCCAGCCCGCGCGCGCCGCCAGCACCGTCATGATGGCGAGCCGGCCCTTTTCATGGATAAGCTTGTCGAGCCGTTCAAAGTCAAACATGGCTTGCGGCGCCGGCGCGCGCCTCCCGCCGTTCCTCCCCCAGCGCCCACACCGCCGCCGCATACGCGAGGTGAATCCCGCCGAAGACCGCCGCCATGATTCCCGAAACCACCAGCGTCGACGGCTGCGTCTGCCCCGGCGCGAGAAAAAGATGCTTCCACGTCACCGTCAGGGCGCCGCCCGCCACGAAGAAAGCCAGGCCCAGCGCCACCAGCGAACGCGGCGCGAAATGCTGCGTGGCCAGCAGCGCGAGCCCGTACAGCACGATCCAAAGAATCGCCAGGTCGATCGGCCGGCGCACCACGCAGGTCAGGAGGCCCGCGATTACAAACGACGGCGCCACGCTCGCGATCGCCGTCTTCATGCCCGCCGAGAAAAAACGCTCGCCGCGCCCCGCCGCGCCGCGCCAGAGCACGATCGCGTTGCTCAGCCCGGTCAGCGCCAGCACCACCAGCCACACCACCAGGAATTGCCGCGGCGTCAGGTTCGCGTGGCGCACGTGCTTCGCGTAATAGGCCGTGACGAACGCGCCCAGGCTCAGCAGCCCGCCGATCAGCGCGGTCGGCGCCGACAACGCCCGGTAAATCGTCGCCCGCTCCATCAGCGAGCGGATCACCCGCAGCTGCTCCCGAGGATCATCCAGTTCCGTCATCATCACTTTGTACTGCAAAGCTTGAGACGACGCAACCGCTAATTTCATCATCCTGTCGGTGACGGCTGCCCGGCCCGGCCCCAATTTCATGCCGTAGCGTTGATCGATATCCGCCTTCGCCAGCTTGGCCACGTCCAGCGCCAGTTTCCCTTGCATCCGGCCTAATTCATCGCAACGAAGCTCGGCAGCTTTGCAGTCTCCAACTCGTGGAACGCGCGACCCGCCCTACTTCAAGTTCGCCTTCGAGAAGAGCCAGAAGCCTACTCCTTGGAAAACGATGTTAGGCGTCCAGGCGATGAGCTCGGGATAGAAGCCGGTGTGCGAGCGCAGCGCGCGGCCGAGGACGACGAGCAGCCAGTAGATCAGCACAATGCCGAGCGCGGTCATGAGCCCGATCGACGTCTCGCGCCGCTGCGTCTGGATGGCCAGCGGCATGCCCACGATGACGAAGGTCAGGCACGCCAGCGCGAAGGAGATGCGCGCCTGGAACTCGGTCAGGTAGGGCGTGGCCAGTTCGCCGGTCTGGCCGCCCTGCATGGCCTCGATCACCTCGCTGATTTCCGGCAGGGTCATCCAGGAAAGCTGCTTGTGCGCCTTCTCGTAAAAGCTGTTGAGCGAAATGGAAAGCTGCCCCTGCCCCGCAGTTTCGCCCGGCTCCATTTTTGAAATGTCGCGCAGGTCGGGGTAGCGCTCCCCGCGCTCGTCGTAGAGCGTGATCAGCAGCACCTGGTGCTCGATGTCCACCGTCACGTCGGCCCGGTCGGCGCGGATGGAATTGACCAGATGGCCCTGCTCGTCGAGCTGCCAGATGAACACATGGTGCATCTGGTTGTTGATCTTCTGTTCGAAGTAAATGCGCAGGCCCGGAATCTTATCGAGCACGATCTGCGGGGTGAAGAGCGCCTGCGGGTTGCTCGTCACGATGTCGTGCATCATGTCGCTGGTTTCCTCGCGGCATTTGGGCTCGACCGAGGCGACGAGGTAGAACTCCAGCAGGCTGCAGAATGCCGCGATGATGATCACCGGCGCGACAATCGGCGCCAGGCCGATGCCGGAGGCCTTCACCGCCAGCAGCTCGCGGTCCGACGACATGCGCCCGAAGATGATCAGCACTGCCGCCAGCAGGCCGGCCGGGATGGTGAAGGTGAGCATCGTCGGCACGAGCAGCAGCGCGATCTTCACCGTGATCCAGATCGACAGGTCCGTGTAGAGGATCTTCTGGATCATGCGGAACAGATCCACCGCCTCGAACATGAAGGTCAGCACGCCGACGATCGCCGCCGTCAGCAGCAGGATCTCGCGGTAGATGTAATTGTGGATCAGCGTCACAACCGTCGGTGAGGAAAACCAGCAACGGCCATCTCACCGCAAAACCGGCGGAAGGTGAAACCCTTTTTGCCGTGCCGTGCGCTCCCTGGCCTCACCATTCGACCAGCTTGCGCAACCTGGAAGACTTCGAGGACCAAACCGCGCTGGGTTTTTGGCCGCAAAGCCCTACAAGCGAGACGTGGAGGCCTCCCCCGATATCCTGCGGCTATTGCGCTCCGGCGACGAGCCGGCCTGGCGCGAGGTGCACCGCGAGCATTACCCGCGCCTCTGGAGCAGCGTGCAGCGCATCCTCAATAATCCCACACTGAGCGACGACGTGGTGCAGGAAACCTTCATCAAGGCCCATCGCGACATCCACCGCTTTGCCGGGCAATCGCAGCTTGGCACCTGGCTCTACCGCATCGCCATCAACCAGGCGCTGGACACCATGCGCAAGAAGGTGCGCACCGACCGCTGGCTTTCCTTTCTCTCGCCCATCGCGAGCGAGGAGACGAACCTTCCGCCCATGCCGGAGGGCGAGGTCGCGCCTGCCGCCTCGCTCGGCCTGGAACGGGCCGAATTGCGGGAAAGGATCGCCGGGGCCATGGCCGAGCTGAGCGCCGAGCACCGGGCCGTGGTCCAACTCCGGCTGGTTGACGAACTCAGCCTGGAGGAAACGGCACGCCTCCTGCGGTGCAAGGCCGGCACGGTCAACTCGCGGCTCCATTACGCCTGCGAGCACTTGCGCCGCAAGCTGGCCCGCAAGGTGCCGGAGTGACCGTCCAAAGAAAAAGAAGAAGAAAGAAGGATAAGCGTGAAGGATTTGCCCGCCGCAACGTCATAAGAAACGGAGGAGCGGTCCCGGCCCCAGCTGGGATCGTTTCCATTCATGAACGACCACCAACTCAAAGACCTTCTGGCCGAGACAGCCCCGATCCTTCCGGGACAGGAAGCGCGTGCCTGGATGCGGTTGCAGGAGCGCCGGCGAAAACCCGCGCCGATGGCCTGGCTGACGTGGCGTTCACTGGCGCCGGGCACCATGGCGCTTGCCGCGCTCGTCCTGATTACGATTCATTCCGCCGTCCCCGCGGTGGCCCCGATTTCGGCTTCCAGCCAGTCGCCCGGTATTTTCGCCACCGCGTTTTATTCCCAGCCCGCGCATGCGCAGGTCGTGTGGCTTAATGGCATGGAACCAGTCACCGACGCTCCCACCTACATGGACCGGACGGGCAGCGTGGACGAGCGCGCGTCGCAACCCTCCTCTCCCGACTCCCTCTAACCCTCATGGCCGGGGTGACCAAGCCATGAGGATTGCTGTTGTTCTTGCGCTCGCCCTGATTTTGGCCGCCACGCCAGCGCCGGCCGCGGGCAAGCTCTGGGTCGCGCTCTATTGCGGCAACGATCACGGTGGCGGCGCCCAGGCGTCCCCCCGCATGAGCGAGCGCCTGCGGCAGGTCTTCGGCTTCACAACCTACCACTTGCTCAAGGGCGAGAGCGTCGACCTCGGCGGCAGCGAGCGCTGGGTGCTTTCACGCAAGGATTTTTTCCTGCGTGTGCGGCCGCTGCCCGGCGAACCCCTGCGCGTCGGCTACGAGATTTACCGCGACGGCTTTCTCATCGCGGATGGAACCTATCTCGTCGCGGAAGACACGCCGCTCTTCATTGCCGGGCCGGACTTTCATCGTGGCCGGCTCATCTTCGTGCTCGAGGCGAGGTAGAAAACAAGTAGCGGGCGATCCGAGTGCCGGTCGGTTGCGGAGACGTTTCCTCATCTAACCGGTGCTCGGAGAGCCCCGGCTACCTAACTGAGCGCTGGCGTAGCGCTGGGCGAAAACCTCCGTAGGTAGCCGGCATCGGCTCGATGCCGGAGCCGCAGCAGCGGTGGAATGCGGTTCGGCAAAGGCAGGGAGCCATTCCGCTCGCGTTGCTCGCATGGGATCAAGCCGATCCCGCTACTTCCCGCGCAGCTTCTGCCACTCGGCCAGCCGCGCGCGGATCTTGGCCTCGTAGCCGTGGTCGGTCGGCTGGTAGAAGCGTCCCGGCGCAATTCCGTAGGTCTGCCCGGGGGCAATGCCGCCGGGAAAATCGTGGCTGTATTGGTACTCATTCCCATGCCCCAGCTTCTTCGCGCCGGCGTAGTGTGAGTCGCGCAAATGCTTGGGCACCTGCACCACCTCATCCTTCTGCACCGCGCCCATCGCTTCGGTGATGCCCGTGATCGCCGAATTGCTCTTCGGCGCGCAGGCGAGGTAAAGCGTGGCCTCGGCCAGCGGCAGACGTCCCTCCGGCATGCCAATGAATTCAACCGCCTGGTGCGCGGCCACGGTGATCGGCAGGGCATGGGGATCCGCCAGCCCGATGTCCTCGCTGGCCAGGATCACCAGCCGTCGCGCGATAAACCGGGGGTCCTCGCCCGCCTCGATCATCTTCGCCAGCCAATAGAGCGCCGCATCGGGATCGCTGCCACGCACCGATTTGATGAAGGCGGAGATCGTGTCGTAGTGCTGGTCCTCGTCGCGGTCATAGAGCACGCGCTTTTTCTGCACGCACTCCTCAATGGCCGCGGAGTCGATGACGATGAGCCCTCGCTCATCCGCCGGCGTGGTCAGCGCCGCCAGCTCGAGCCCGTTCAGGACGCGCCGCGCATCGCCCTCGGAAGTGGCAATCAGATGGCTGCGCGCGTCCGGAAGCAATTCGATCTGGCGGGCGCCGAGACCCCGCTCCCGATCGCGCAACGCCCGGTCGATCAAGTCGGAAAGCTCGATTGTGGCGAGCGGCTCGAGCTGGAAAATCTGCGAGCGGGAGACCAGCGGCCCGTTGATGTAGAAGGAAGGATTGTGCGTCGTCGCGCCAATTAGCCGCACGGCCCCCGACTCCACGTCCGGCAGGAGCACATCCTGCTGCGCCTTGTTGAAGCGGTGGATTTCGTCAATGAAGAGAACGGTGCGCCGGCCGCTCGTCTTCTGGCGGGTGATGGCGGCCGCCAGCACGCGGCGCAGGTCGGCCACGGAGGACTCCACGCCGTTCAGCCGCTCGAAATGGCACTCGGTCCGGCGCGCGATCAGCTCCGCCAGCGAGGTCTTGCCGACCCCCGGCGGACCAAACAGGATCAGCGAGGTCAGACGATCCGCCTCGATCAGCCGGCGCAACGGCTTGCCCGGCGCGAGGAGATGGTTCTGTCCCACATACTCCTCCAACGCCCGGGGACGAAACCGGGCCGCCAGCGGCGCGTCGGCCTTGGTCGCGGCCGGGCCGGCGGTTTCGGGGGCGAAGAGATCGTCCATCTCACATCAGCCTAGCGCGAATGGTGCCGCGCGAAAGACGCGCTTTGTTCGGCAGTGGCGGTTGCCCATCACAGGTAGCCGGCGCTCTCCGAGCGCCGGTCGGT
>CAZZYY010000012.1:15154-31450 GCA_964658475.1 uncultured Candidatus Methylacidiphilales bacterium
CTCGGAGAGCGCCGGCTACCTGACTCAGCGCAGACCAAAAATCCGCAGCTGCTCGCGTGGGCCCGAGGCCGGCGCTGCCGCAGCGGCAAAGTCCGTTCGGAAAAGGAAAGCATTTTGCGCCGAGGTTGCGACGTTCACAGACTGCCGCCAGAGGGAGGATCATTGCTTCGTCTTGGCATACAACCGCATGAACTTCGGGTAGCTCGGGCAGAGATGCTTGATCCCGCAATCCGGACACGCAGGCCGCAGCGCCTTGCAGATGCGCCGGCCATGAAAAATCAGCCAGTGGGAGAACAGCGTCCAGTCGCGCTGCGGCACCAGCTTCATCAGCACCGGCTCGATTTTCTTCGGGTCGGTATGCTTCGTGAGGCCGAGGCGCTGGGAAAGGCGCGCCACGTGCGTATCGACCACGACGCCCACGTTGAGGTCGAAGGAATTCCCAAGCACGACGTTGGCCGTCTTGCGGCCCACGCCGGGCAATTCGACCAGCTCCTCCATGGTGCGCGGAACCTGGCCGCCGTATTTCTCCACCAGCATTTGCGCCATGGCGCGGATGTTCTTTGCCTTCGCGCGATAAAGCCCGATCCGGCGCAGGTCGTATTCCATTTCCTCCGCCTGTGCCCGCGCATAAGCCAGGGCGGATCGGTATTTCTTGAATAACTCCGGCGTGACGCGGTTGACCAGCGCGTCGGTGCATTGGGCGGAAAGGATGGTCGCCACGAGCAGCTCGAGCGCGTCCTTGTGGTCGAGTTCGCAATGCGCGTCCGGGTACAGCTTCCGCAGCCCGGCGCACAGGAGGGGCACCCGTTGCTTGAGAGGAGGCAGAGAGGGCATGGGCGGAACCCTACCAACTTCCAGTCCTGGCCGTCATCCCGTCAAGACCGCCCGACCTTCCGGCCTACTTCGGCACCAGCGTGGGCGGCAGCTTGGGCATGCCCCCGGGCTGACTGGCAACGAAGGAACCCACCGCGTTGGCGCGGTCAACCACCACCTGAAGCGGATCGCCGCGCAGCAGCCCGACGATCAGCGCCGCGCCGAAGGCGTCGCCGCTTCCCACCGTGTCCGCCACTGTCACCTTCGGCGCGGGGGAATGGATCATCTCCGTGCCATGATAAAAGTTGCAGCCGCCGCCGCCGTGCGTCACGGCGATGTACTTGATGGGATGATGCTTCATCAACAGCGCCACCACCTGCTCCTCCTTGGCGCCGCCCCAATGAAACATCTGCGAGACGGCCTCGAGTTCCGCCGCGTTCACCTTCAACACGGTCGCGTGGTCCAGGCCGAATTCGATGATGTCGCGATTATAAAACTTCTGCCGCAGGTTGATGTCGAAAAGCCGCAGCGCCTCCAGCGGCGCGGCGCGCACGAACCGCTGGATGGTGATGCGCGACCGGTCATTCCGCTGCGCCAGGGAGCCGTAGGAAAGAGCCTGCGTCATCGTCGCCAGCGCCGCCACGTCGTCGGTCCACGCAAGAAAGTCCCACGCCGCATTCTTCACAATCTCGTAGGTTGCTTCCTGCTCGGGGCTAAGGGTCACCCGCACTTCGCCGGTGGAATGCTGGGCGTCCTTCTGCAGGTCACGCCGGTCGGCCCCTGCTTCGCGGAGCGCTTGAAGGAGCAGATCGCCGTCGGAGTCGAGACCGACGCGGGAGATCAGTCGCGCCCGCATCCCGAGCTGCCCGGCATGGAAGACGAAGTTTGCGGGCGCGCCGCCAAGACGGTTGCCATCGGGGAACTTGTCCCACAACACCTCGCCAATCCCGACCACCAGCGGTGGAGGACGCGTCATGACCGCATTCCCCGGGTCGCCAGCTCAACACAAGCGCGGTGGAAAAAGTTGAAATCAAGTGAGCTCACAACGGGAGGATGCATTAAGGCGAAATTTCGAGAGAATCAATGCTGAAGGCTAAGTTGTTATTGCGAATTAAGCATCTCCAGCAACAGAAGCCGCAGGGTTGACTCTTAGCGGCCCAAGCCGGGACGAAGCGGCGCGGAAGGTTCGCCCGAGCTTCTGCTTTTCATTCGTTTGATGGCCAGGCGCGTCTCCGGACGCCGTGACGGCAGCAAGCGCTCCCAAATCGCACCGGGAAACGAGATCGCCATCTCGAACTGTAACTTTGCCGGGGATGGTTTCGTCATAAAATGGATCATGCCGGTTCTTCGCTGCTGCGCCCTGTGCGCCCTTGCCTTCGTTGCGGCCGGTAGTTCCCTATCGGCACAGGAGGTTCCGGAAAACACTGGAGATCGCGCGGCGGTTCTCCACGTCATCAACCGGATCACTTTTGGCCCCCGGCCGGGCGATGTGGACGCGGTCGAAAAGCTGGGGCTGCAAAATTTCATCCAGCAGCAGCTGCACCCGGAAGCGATCGAGGATGCGCAGTGCGACGCGGAGATCGCGCAGTTCGAGCTCCTGCAAATGAGCGCCCCGCAGCTGGCGACATTGTTTTACGACGAGCAGAAGCAGCGCAAGAAAGAGCAGCGCGAGCTCGCGGCCCAGCAGGCGGCCGCTGGCGCGGCGAATCCCGCGTCGCCCGCGGCAGCGACTTCTGCGGCCTCAACTTCCGGCGCGCCTGCTCCCGCCGCAGCCACGATGCAGGAGGAGAACGGCTCCGCCCCGGCCATGACACCCGCCGCCGGCGGCGCGCCGGAAACGCCCACCGCCGCGCCCCAGGAACTGCGGCACAAGCCGGGCAAGCTGGCCGACGCCGTGCGCAAGGCGGCCAAGGCCCGCACGGTCGAGGCGATCGGCGAGCTTGAGGAAGCCAAGCTGGTGCGCGCGGTCGATTCCAACCGGCAGCTCCAGGAAGTGCTCGTCGATTTCTGGGAGAATCACTTCAACGTCGACGTGAAGAAGGGTCCGGACCGCGTCCTGGAGATCATCGAGGATCGCGACGTTATCCGCCCCCATATCTGGGGCAAGTTCCGCGACCTGCTGGAGGCCACGGCCAAGAGCCCGGCCATGCTGCATTACCTGGACAACGCCACGAACACGGTGGAGCGCAGCCTCACGCCGCGCCAGCAGATGCTGCGCGCCCGCTACCTGCAGATGATGCCCAACCTGGCCGGCGCGCTCGGCTTGAACACCAACCCGGCGGCCCAGCCGAAGAAGGTCGGCGGCATCAACGAGAACTACGGACGCGAGGTGATGGAGCTCCACACCATCGGAGTGAACGCGGGCTACACCCAGAAGGACGTGCAGGAAGTCGCGCGCTGCTTCACCGGCTGGACCTTCGACCGGCAGACCGGCGCCTTTGTCTTTCGTCCCGGCCAGCACGATAACGGCTCGAAGACCGTGCTCGGCCACTTCATCCCCGCCGGGGGCGGCATTCAGGACGGCGAGACGGTGCTCGACATTCTCGCCTCCAGCCCGGCCTGCGCGACCTTCATCTCGCGCGAGCTTTGCCAGCGCTTCGTCAGCGACGATCCTCCCGCCGCATTGGTCGCGCGCATCGCCGGGGTCTTTACCCAAACGGGCGGCGACCTGCGGGCGGTGACGCAGGCGATCCTGACCAGCCCCGAGTTCCTTTCGCCTTCCGACTACAACACCAAGATCAAGTCGCCGCTCGAGTTCGCCGCCTCCGCCGTACGCGCCTCGGCATCGATCCTGACGGCCCGCCAGCCCCAGCCCTGGGGTACGCTCGTGCCCACCACGGAGGGCGCCGCCGTGCTCGGCCGGGCCAAGGCGGCCGACAAGCTTTCGCAGGCCAAGAAGCAGTCGCTTAATTGGCATGTGGTCGAGCTGGGCGAACCGCTCTACGCCTGCACGCCGCCGACTGGCTACGGCGAAGACTCCAAGAAGTGGGTCTCGCCCGGCGCGCTGATCGAACGGCTCAATTTCGCCCTGGCGCTGACGCAGCAGCAGATCAGCGACGTGCAATTCAACGCCCAGACCATCCTGGCTGGAGTCGATCTTGATCATCCGGAGAAAATGCTCGACCGCGCGGTGTCCGTGCTGCTCGACAACCAGATCACCGACGCCACCCGGCAGGTGCTGGTCAAGGCCGCCGTGCCTGCGCCGGGACAGAGCCAGACGGTCAATCCCAACAAGCTCATCGCCCTCATCCTTGGCTCGCCGGAATTTCAGCGGAAATAAGAAAGCATCCTCATGAATGTAAATCGTCGCGTGTTTCTCAAGTCGGGCGCCATGGCGTTTCTTTGCGCCGGTGCGGGTCCGTTCGGCGGCCTGCCCTTCCTTCGCCAAGCGGCGCTCGCGGCCGATTTGGGGGCCTCTACCCTGAACAATGACAAGGTGCTCGTCTGCATCTTCCAGCGCGGGGCGGTCGACGGCCTCTCCATGGTCGTGCCCCACGGCGATCCTTTTTATTACCAGAACCGCCAGGAGATCAGCATTGCCCGGCCCTCGCAGGCGGCGGGCGCGGCCGGCGCGCTCGACCTCGACGGCTATTTCGGCCTGCACCCTTCGCTGGCCGCGCTGCTGCCCCTGTACCAGGCGGGGCATTTGGCGCCGATCCAGGCGTGCGGCTCGCCCAATTCCTCGCGCTCCCACTTCGACTCGCAGGATCTGATGGAATCGGGCGTGGACGAACCGTGCGGCGTGCAGGACGGCTGGCTGAATCGGCTGGTCGCGGCTTGCCCGGAAGACAGCGCCCATCCCCGCACCGCCTTTGACGCCGTGTCCATGACCTCCGTCATCCCGCGCAGCCTGCAGGGGGAGGAGGACGCGCTGGCCATCCGCGATCTCGACACCTTCGGCCTCAATGGCGATGCCGGAGCCATGCTGGCCGGGCCGAGCGGCACCTCCAATGGCTTCGAGAGCATGTATGGCTCGGCCGTTGACACGGTGCTGCACGGCACGGCTAAGGAATCGTTCGACGCTCTAGCCTTGCTGCAACAAACCCGCAGCGCGCCCTACCGGCCGGGCAACGGCGCGGTGTACCCGGATGCCACCTTTGGCCGCAACCTCCGCCAGATCGCGCAGCTCATCAAGGCGCGGGTCGGCGTGAAGATCGCCTTTGCCGAGGTGGACGGCTGGGACACCCACGCCAACCAGGGCAACGACAAGGGCCAGCTCGCCACGCGTCTGAAGGGCTTCGGCGACGCGCTGGCGGCCTTCCACCGCGACTTGGGAGACCGCATGTCGGAGGTCGTTGTCGTCACCATGAGCGAGTTCGGCCGCGCCGTGCACCAAAACGGCAACCGCGGCACCGACCACGGCCACGCCACCTGTTTCTTTACCATGGGCGGCAGCATCAAGGGCGGCAAGGTCTATGGCGACTGGCCCACGCTCGCGCCCGACAAGCTCTTTCAAAATCGCGACCTGGCGGTCACCACCGACTTCCGCGATGTCTTCGGCGAGATCTGCGCGCGGCATTTCGGCGTCTCCTCCACTGACATGGCCAAGCTCTTCCCGACCTACAGCGTGGATGCGCAGCGGTTCCGGAACTTCTGCGCGGCGTAGGCGTTGACCGCCACTGATTCCAGCGGCGGTCAGTCGCGGACACGTCCTTGCTCTGTAAAAAGATCGTAGATCGCCGCGGAGCAGGATGGACGCGCGTTGCGGGAATGCGTTCCTTTCCCGAACCGGATTTTGCGCGCTGCGGCGGCTCCGACCTCGGGCCCACGCGAGCGACCTTCGGATGTTTGGTCCGCGCTCAGTCAGGGCGCCGGCTACCTGTTCTCACGCGGTCGTGCCAGCGTCGGACCGATCCGGCGACAATGAGGTCTTCTACTGGAGATTAGCCGAGCGACACGTCCTCGACTCGGACGCCGCTGGACAGCGTCGGCTTTATCCCGCGCTCGACACTCCCCGCGCCCGGACCGCTAAGCTGGCCTCGTTGAACTACTCGCAGATTCTCACCCTGCCCCCCAAGCCGACGCCCTATGCCGTCCTGGGCAGCCCGATCGCGCACTCCCTCTCGCCGATCATGCAGCAGGCGGCGTTCGATCATGTTAGATTCGAGGCCCGCTACTACCGCATCGACGTGCCGGAGGAAAAGCTGGCGGGCGCAATCTCCCATCTGCGCGCCGTCGGTTTCGGCGGGTGGAACTGCACCGTGCCGCTTAAGATAGGCATGGCCGGACTCTGCGACCGCCGAGCGGAATCGGCGGAGACCTTCGGCGCGGTCAACACGGTGGTGAACGAAAACGGCGTCCTGGTCGGCCATAGCACTGATGGGATCGGCTGGAGCCGCGCCCTGCGCGAGGCCTTTGCCTGCGGACCCGCCGACCTGCGCATCCTGGTGCTGGGCGCCGGCGGCGCGGGCCGTTCGGTGGCCATTCAGGCACTGCTGGAGAATTGCCCGCGCCTCGTGCTGGCCAACCGCAACGCCGGCCGCGCGCGTGCCCTGGCCGACGAACTTGAGGCCACCATGCTCGGGGGCAGCCCGGCGCGTGGCCGGTTGAAGGTGAAAAACTGGGACGAGATTCCCGCCCTGCTCGAGGAAATCGACCTGGTGGTGAATGCCACCTCCGCCGGGCTGTCGCCTGGCGCGCCGGCCGTCCTGCCCGCGCGGGTGCTGCGTTCCGGGCTGCTCGTTTTCGATACCGTCTACGGCTCCGGCAGCCTCAATTTCCAGGCCGAGGTCCTTTCGGCCGGTGCTCGCTGGTGCGACGGACTTGGCATGCTGCTGCACCAGGGGGCCGCCGCGTTCCGCCTCTGGACCGGCCTCGACGCGCCGCTCGATGTCATGCGGGACGCGCTGCAGGATGCATTTTCCGCTTCGCGCGGCTGAAAGTTGCGGGCAAGTTCTCAGGCTTGGAATCGCTCTCTATGCTTTTCGCGGCGCACCCGGCCTTCTGCGCCTTTGCCGCCTTCGTCACCGGCGCGTGCGTCGGCTCGTTCCTTAACGTCTGCGTCTACCGCATCCCGCTCAACCGCTCGATCGTCTCACCCGGCTCGCACTGCGCGGCCTGCGGCGCGCCGATTCCCGCCCACCACAACATTCCCGTGCTGAGCTGGCTGATCCTGCGCGGTCGCGCGGCTTGCTGCGGCACTCGCATCGATGCCCGCTACGCGGCGGTAGAATTCATCACTGGCGTCCTTTTCCTTTCCCTGTGGCTCCGCTTCGAGCCGCTCGATGCCTTCATCTATGCCATCATGTGCAGCGGCCTGATCGCCGCCTGCCTCATCGATCTCGATCACTTCATTATTCCCGACCGCTTCACCTTTGGCGGCTGCGTAGCTGGGTTCATCGCCTGCACCGTGGACCCGCATCTCATGGGCGCCGCCACGCGGCTGCACGGGTTTTCCTGGAGCCTGGCTTCCGCCATCGTCGGCGGGCTGGTGCTGCTGGCCATCGGCTGGCTTGGCACGCTGATCTTCCGCAAGGAGGCGATGGGCATGGGCGACGTGAAGTTCGTGGCCGCCATCTGCTCCTTCCTGGGCATGACCTCGCTCGTCTGGACGATCACCGTTTCCTCCGCCGTCGGCGCGGTGCTCGGCATCGGCCTGATCCTTTGGCAGCGCGGCGCCTGGGGCACGCGGATTCCCTACGGCCCCTTTCTCGGGCTGGCCGCCATCGGCTGGCTGTTTGGCGGCGACGACATCACCTGGGCCTGGGTGCACAGCGTGCAGCACAACTTTGGCGTTGCCACCACGCCCGTCGTCTCGCCGCTGGGCCATTAGTTTCGCTCCGGCCGATCGCGGGCAAGTCCATTCCAAAAGCCTTGCGCTTTCCCGACGGCGGGCAGAACGTAACCCGTGCTTGCGCGTCGTGTTGCCCAGGTCCTGCTCGCCCTCCTTCTGCTCGTCATGGCGGGCGAAGTGGCGGTGATCTACTGGCGCATGCACCAGCCCAAGGAAAGCCCGTACGACCCGATCATCGTCGCCGTGGCGCGCGAGGACGGCGTGGATCCCTTCCTTATCCGGGCGCTTGTCTGGCGTGAGAGCCGGTTCCGGCCGAACATGCTCGGCAGCGCGCAGGAACGCGGCCTGATGCAAGTGACGCCCGCCGTGGGCGCCGAGTGGGCCAGGGCGAACAAGGTGCCGAATTTCCAAGCGGACGATCTCTACAACCCGTGGGTCAACATCCGCGCGGGCACCTGGTATCTCAACCACGCCCTCGGCCACTGGAGTTCCACGGACGATCCCACCACCTTCGCGCTGGCGGAGTACAACGCCGGCAGGACCAACGCGCTGCGCTGGGTCGATCCCGCGAATCCCTCCGATCACATTGCGTTTCTGAACAACATCACCTTTCCGACGACGCGGCAGTATGTGGAAACCATCCTGAGCAAGCGCGACGAATATCAGACGGCGCTGGCGCACAACCGTTGGTACCGCGATGACGCGCCGAGCGTGACCACCCGGTAAGCAGGCCCGGCCTGGCCTAGTATTCCGTGCCCCAGCCCGCGCGCTCGTTCGGCGCGAGCACTTTCACCTGCAGCGGCTGGCCGGTGCGCGTCCCCCGGTGCGCCGCCAGGAACTCGCTCGGATTCATCCAGCCGTCGCGATTGTCGCTGAAGCCCAGGCCAAGCCCGAGCCCCACC
Source organism: uncultured Candidatus Methylacidiphilales bacterium (assembly GCA_964658475.1). Classification (GTDB taxonomy): domain Bacteria; phylum Verrucomicrobiota; class Verrucomicrobiia; order Methylacidiphilales; family UBA1321; genus JABDGH01. The sequence continues at coordinate 23,603 of CAZZYY010000012.1, forward strand.
GTGTCGCGCACCTCCCAGTGCAGGTGCGCCATGCCCTGGTAAATCCCGCCCGCGTTCCCCACGGTGCCGATCTTCTGTCCGGCCTTGACGAAGTCGCCTGGCTTCACGTCCATCTCCTGCAACTGCGCGTACATCGCCTCCACCGACGGCGGGTAACGCCCTGCCGCCAGCCGGTACTCGATGAAAATCACCTTGCCCCACGCGTTCTCGAAGTCCTGCGCCACGGAGACCCAGCCATCGCCGATGCTGCAGACCGGCTCGCCCAGCGCGGCGTCGCCCTTGGCCGTGGCCCAATCCTCGCCGAGATGGCCCTGCTCGAGGAAAGGCAGCGTGACGAAGGCGCCCGCGCCACTCGGCGGCCGCAGCGGCGTGACGAAATCATCGCTCACCGGCAGCTTCGGCAGCACGTTCGCGGTGAAGAAATCCTTCCACGAAACCTCCGTGGTGGGCACGGCGGCCGGTGCGGCTTTCGGGCGCTCCGCCCAATCGAGCGCCAGCCACAGCCCGCCCACCCACGCCGCCAGCAGCGCAAGATAAACGGCGCGTGAAACCATGTCACTTCAACCTAGGAGAATTTCGCGGCGATGGAAATGCCAGCGGACGCAGACTCCTGCCCAGCCCCATTTCGCCCGGTTTACTTCCCCGGCTGGCCGAGCTTCACGCCCGACGCATCCGCCGTGATGGTGACGAGGTCCTGCCCAAACCGCACCTTGTCCAGCGTGCCGGAAAAGGGCCGCGGGGTCGCCGGGTCGGCCAGCGGCTGCTTGCCGTCAACGGACGGCATGAAACCGAAGAACGTGTTGATGACCACGTCGGTGAACGCCACGCCGCTGATGCACTCCTTCATGTTGGAGCCGCGCAGCGCGATCCGCACCGGCGCGTCGTTGGACTTGATATCCGCGCCGTAAAATTCGTGCGCCTGGGCGAACGGGCCCTCCCTGGTCACGTCGGCCGCGCGACAATAAAAATCGAACGCTGCCTTCGGATCGCCCAGCCGCCACATGGCCGCCGCGGTGAGCGGGACCCATCCGTCGTAGGAACCGGTCCAGGAATGATCCGGCCGCACGGCGCGTGGCACATTCGGGTCGGCCAGGCCCATGGCGCGCATCCAGTCGTGCGTCATCAGGTCCTGCTTGACGAAATTGTTCGAGGCCTCTTTCTGCGCGGGCGTGAGGTCGTTCGCCAGCGCGTTGCCCGCGTAGATGTAGTCGAAGCAGTGCTGCACTTTAAGGACCGTGCCGTCCACCTTGTGCAGGTTCCAGGCACCCGTCTCCGGGTCGAACAGGCTCATGACGAGAGGCAGGAAAGCCGTCGCCTTGTCGCGCAGTTCCTTCGCGCGGGCGGCATTGCCCTTGAAGTCCTGCCAATTGGCATCCTCGCGCATCATCGAGATGTTCTGCGAGTTGACCGAGGCCACTTCCTGCACATACATGCCCGGCGTTTCGAGCAACTGCCCCGGTCCGCCGTAGTCGACCAGCCCGTCGGGGCCCTTGGGCAGGGTCTCCCAGTCGGTCGCGAGTTCGTCCATGTTCTCGAGCACCGTCTTGCCGTTCTCCAGCTTTTCGTCGAGGAAGGCGTCGTCGCGGATCAGCCGCAGGTAGGCGTCCGCCGTGTTGAAGATCGTGCAGGCATTCGCCGCGTAGCTACCCATCTTCGGGTAAAACTTCTTGTCATAGCCGGCCACGTCGCGCAGCGAGATGTGCGGACTGCCGCGCGGATTCTGCACCAGCCAGCGCCGAAGCGTGGCCTTCATGCCCTCCGGCTCGAGCAGCGCCCAGGCCGTCGCCTGCATCGAGGCATCCCAGAAATACTGCGTGCCGTCGCCGCGCTCGCCGCTGGTGACGAAGCCGCGCTTGATCGGGAACTGGGTGCGCTCCAGGTCGAGCATGGTCAGCGCGCCCATGTAGTAGTTGCGCTTCAGCGCCGCATTGTCCGTCGTGAGCACGGGCAGGTTGCCTGAAAAATGATCGTTGCCGGGCGTGAAGGTATCGGCCCAGCGCTTTTTCCAGACCGCCTCGAACGCGTCCATCTGCCGGTCGAAACTTTGGGCCCATCCGGCAACCGCCTGCTTGGTCGCGGCGGCCTGGTCGTTGGCGCCGTCGCCCGCGACGTAGCCAATGGTCGTCTTGCCGCCGGGCGGGATTGAGGCTTTCCAATGCCAGACGACATGGTCGCCCTCGACGGTGGCATCGTCCGGCTTGGTGGCGGGCTGCAGCGCGGTGGTGGTGCGGGCGTTTTGCGTCACGTTCACCACGCCGGGACCCGCGCCGTCAAGCTGGCCCGGGACCGAAAGGGTCAACTCGACCTGCCTCGCCGCCGCGCCGGGATTGGTCACGGTGACGCGGCACAACACGCCGCGCTGCTCGTTCACCATCCGGGTATCGGTTTCGACGGCGAGGCCACCGCAGTCCAGGTTGCGCCGCAGCGCCTTGTAGGCAAACCAGCGCAGGTCGGTCGGCACGTAGGCCACACCATCCAGCTGCAACGTCACCAGCGGATAGCCGGCGGACCACTGCACGCCCGGGTCTTTCGTATGAGTGAACAGGCCGCCGGGATGGCAGTAAAATGAGGTCAGATCGCGATTGTTCACGATCAGCATCTGGTTGAAATTATTCACGTCGGGCGGGTTCGACACGATCGATGCGGAAATCCAGTCGCCCGCCATTTCGTCCAGGCTGGGAACGGAGGCCGCGCGCGCGTCAACGCCGAGCCACGCGAAGAAAAGGAACGCGACCGCGAGGGAGATCTTGCTCATGAAGATATTGAACCGAACGAGCGAAAGATCGTCGCGCGAAGCGGATGTGGCATTCTCACTCAGCCGCGCAAAGGACGCATGCCTTCTTCGCTTGCCGGAAAGACACCCTTTTCCGTGATTAAGCCGGTCACCAGCCGGGCGGGCGTGACGTCAAAGCCGTAATTGCAGGCGGGCGAGCCCTCCGGCGTAATCCGTACTTCGGCGATCTCGCCCCCCGCCGTCTGGCCGCGCATCACCGTCACCTCGGCGGCTGCGCGCTCTTCGATGGGAATCTCGGCCACGCCATCGCTGACCGTCCAGTCGATGGTCGACGTGGGCAGCGCCACGTAAAAGGGCACGCCGTTGTCCTGCGCCGCAAGCGCCTTCAGATAGGTCCCGATCTTGTTGCAGACATCGCCGCGCGCCGTGGTGCGGTCGGTGCCGACGATGCAGAGATCGACCCGGCCGTGCTGCATGAGATGCCCGCCCGCGTTGTCGACAATGACCGTGTGCGGCACGCCGTGCTGGTTGAGTTCCCAGGCGGTGAGTGATGCGCCCTGGTTACGCGGCCGCGTCTCGTCCACCCAGACATGCACCGGCAGGCCCGCGTCGTGGGCGAGGAAAACGGGCGCCAGCGCCGTGCCCCAATCCACGCAGGCCAGCCAGCCCGCGTTGCAGTGGGTCAGCACGTTGAGCGTCGCGCCGGCGGGCTTCTTCGCCAGCGCTTTGCGGAAAATCTCCAGTCCGTTCCGCCCGATCGCCTCGTTCACGGCCACGTCCTCATCGCAGAGCGCATCGGCCTCCGCCCAGGCGCGCGCCACCCGTTTTTCCGGCGGCAATTGGATGACGGCGGCCCTCACGCGGTCGAGCGCCCACTTCAGGTTGATCGCCGTCGGCCGTGTCGCGTGCAGGGTCTGGTACGCCGCGGTCAGAGCCGCATCGCGTGCGTCCTCGCGCAGCGCCAGGCACAACCCGTACGCCGCCGTTGCGCCGATGAGCGGCGCGCCCCGCACCGTCATGTCGCAGATCGCCTCGGCGCAGGCCGGCATGGAGCGAAGCGTCAGCGTCTCGAACTCGTGTGGCAACAGCCGCTGGTCGATGACGCCGACGGCCTCGTCGCCCTCGCGCCAGATCGTCCGCCAGCGTTTGCCCTGGTAATTCACGGCCCTACTTCTGCTTGTTCAGGGCCGCCTGGATCTTCACGCCCAGCGGCGATTGCGGCGCAAGGGCCAGCCCGGTCTGCCACGCTTCGCGGGCGCCGGCGGTATCGCTGAACTGGGCGTCGCTCAAGCCCGCGTAATAATAGATCGCCTGCTTCGTGTCGTTGGTCAGGGCGTAGGGCATCGGCAACGCACCGCGCAACTGCTCGAGCAGGTAGGCGAAATCGTCGTGCGCCGCGCCGTGCTTGCCGAACATCGCGGGCAGTTCGTAATAGTTCATCGCGCGGAGAAGGCGGATGGCCGGGTTCGTCGGATCGCTCTTCACCGCCGTGTCGAGCGCCGCATCGCCCTTCTTCAAATAACTCAGCTTGCCCGGCCCGATCCACGCGTCGCGGCTGTCAAGCGCGTAGGCGCTGCCGAGGTACGCGAGCAGCAGGTAGTTGGTCGGCTCGTCCTTGGTCCAGCGCTCGAGATCGGCGGTCAGCGCCTTGGCCTCCTTCTTGTCGCCATCCCAGGCCTTCTGGTAACGAGCGACAACCTGCACAATAAGCGGGTCGCTGAACGGGTCGGGCGAGAGCGTTGGCGGCGGAGCGGTGGCCGGGGTGGCATCCGCATCCGGCGTGGAAGGCACCGCCGGAGCATGGATCACGTGCATGTCGTCCGCAGGCGCGTTGGTGCTGGCGTCGATCGGCGGGGCCTGCACCACCGGTTCGTTTTCCGCCGGGTTGAAAGAACCGGGCCCCGCGTTCGTCAGCGGCGGCGGCGTGGCGGGCGGGGCGTTGGTCGAGGCATCGGCGCTTGAACCACCGGGAGAACTGCCCGGCTGGTTGGGATCGGCCATTTGGGCGGTCAGCGGCGCAACAGTGATAAGAAGCAGGAGGAGGACAGATTTCATGCGCGGGAAAACGAGCCGAGGCGCCGGCCCACCCGGCGCGACCGAAGAAAGGTCTTCCGCTCGAACGTCGTCGCCAGCACTCCAAGCGCGCAGGCCAGACCGGCGGAATCGGGGCTTGGTCGCCCCGTGACTTCGTAATCGCGCGCGTGATGGGCGCGAGACGCGCCTCCATGGCAGGAACCAGGCTATCGCTGACCTGCCGCCCGGTAAAACAAAAAGTCAGCGCCGCGTCCGCTGCCCGTGCGAGGTCGGGACTCGCTTTCGCGTTCGCGTCTCCCGTAGAGTGGCCGGCTTATGACGGAAAAAAAGCGGCTGCGCATCCTGGTCCTGTGGGGCGGCGCCCATTTTGACGGCCTGCTCCAGCACGGCTTCCTGGAGAATCCGGATCACGATTTCGAGATCGTCTCCGGCAACCGGTCGAGGAAGAAATCGGGCCACGCCATTTCGCTCGCCGGGCTGTTCCGGCTGCGCCGGCGGCTGGCGCGGGGCGAATTCGACCTCGTCATCAGCGGCCCGGTGCAGAACACGCCGGTGCTATCGCCCTATCGCCGGTTCTTCACCCGGCTGGCCCACACCCTGCGCTTTCTTCTCTTTAAGCACAGCCAGCTCGACACCTGGTGGACCGCATGGCTGGTCAACCGCAAGGGCGGCGGAACGGTTCCGCTGGCCGTGGTCGATTTCTACGACATCTCGTTTGTGCTGCCGCAGGACTTCCCGCTGCTGCAGGCAGCCACGCTTTACTACAAGCTGAACCTCTACTTCTGGCCGCGCCGCTCGCTTCTGCCGCTGGAGAGCCTGATCGGCCGCTCGAAAGTTCTGCCGCTGGTGACCAAGCTGCGCCCCATGAGCCAGGGCATCCCGCGTGACCTCATTCCGGCCACCGTACGCCCCATGGCGGAGCGCGACATCGACGTCTGCTTCACCGGCACGATCATCCCCACGCGCAGCAAGGATGATCACGACGCCCTCGCCGAGCTGGCCTACAACCCGGTCCGGCGCGAAATCTACGAGCGGCTGGTGAAGATGAAGGGCCGCTACCGCATGTACGTGCTGGACGGCATGGTGCCGTGGGAGGAATACCGGGAACTGCTCCAGCGCTCGCGGCTCGTCGTTTGCACGGAGAGCTTCGGGTGCGAGACCTACCGGCACAACGACGTGGCGGCCTCCGGCGCCGTGCCGCTGGTCAACTGGATGTACGCGACCAACTACCTGCCCTTCGAGCCCGACGTCCACGCCATCTATTTCTCGATGATCGGCCAGGACTTCGAACGGACCGTTGACCGCGCCCTGGCCGATCCCGGCAAGCTGGCGCAAATCGCGCAAGCCGCGCGCGACCTGGTGATCCACCACAAGCAGCGCCAGCACATCGGCGAGCACATCATCCGCGAGACACTGGCCGAGGCGGAACGGCTCCGTTCGGGCGGAAACGCCCTGCCAAAAGCATGAAGGCTGTTCCCTCACCTGCGCATTTTGCTCAGGCAGCCCTTTTCCTTTGCGGCCGATGATGTATAGGTTACGACGAAATGTCTAAGCACCCGCCGGCGCAGCCCGTCGTCCAGCACCGCCCCAAGGACGAGTGCGGCGTTTTCGCGGTTTATAACCACCCGCACGCGGCGGAGATCACTTTCTTCGGTCTCTACGCGCTGCAGCATCGCGGGCAGGAAAGCGCCGGCATTGTGGCCACCGGCGGAATGGATCGCAAATTCAAGGCGCACCACGGCATGGGCCTGGTTCCGCAGGTCTTCAACGAGGCGGCCATCGCCAAGCTGCCGGGCACCCGCGCCATCGGCCATGTCCGCTATTCCACCACCGGCTCCAGCACGCTGGAAAATGCGCAGCCTATCGTGGCCGACTGCGCCCGGGGCCAGCTCGCCATCGGCCACAACGGCAACCTGGTCAACGCCCACCTTCTGCGCGACCAGCTCGAGGCCGAAGGCGCGATCTTCAAGACCACGGTGGACAGCGAGGTCATCCTGCACCTCATGGCGCAGCCCTCCGCCAGCAAGGGCGACAGCGCGCTCGTCCAATCGCTGGCCAAGGTGAAGGGCGCGTTTTCGCTGGTGCTTATGAGTGAGCACGAGATCGTTGGCGTGCGCGACTCCCTCGGTTTCCGCCCTCTCTGCATCGGCCGGGTGGACGACGCTTGGCTTCTCTCCAGCGAGAGCTGCGCCTTCGACATCATTCCGGGTGCGCGCTTTGTGCGGGACGTGGAACCGGGCGAGATCGTGGTCATCGACCAGAAGGGCCTGCGCTCCATCAAGCCCTTCGTGCAAAAGGAGCGCCTCGGCTTCTGCATCTTTGAATATGTCTATTTCGCGCGGCCCGACAGCACGGTCGAGGGCGAGAACGTCAGCAAGGTGCGCACGAACATGGGCCGCGAGCTGGCGCGCCTGCATCCGGTCGAGGCCGACCTCGTCATCCCCGTGCCCGACTCCGGCAACTACGCCGCGCTCGGCTACAGCGAGGAATCGGGCATTCCCTACGACCACGCGTTCGTCCGCAATCACTACGTCGGGCGCACGTTCCTCAATCCCTCCCAGCTCGCGCGCGAATTCGGCGTGAAGGTGAAGCTCAACCTGATCAAGGAGCGCGTGGCGGGCAAGCGGGTGGTCGTGGTGGATGATTCGATCGTCCGCGGCACCACGGCGCGTGCCCGGGTGGTCAACCTGCGCAACGCAGGCGCCAAGGAAGTCCACATCCGCATCAGCTGTCCGCCGCACCGCTTTCCCTGTCATTACGGCATCGACTTCCCCGATCCCGCCGACCTGATCGCCAACCAGATGTCGCACGACCAGATCGCGAAGTATCTCCAGGCCGATTCGCTCGGCTACCTTGACCCCGCCGGCATGGTGCGCGCCACCTCGCGCAAGGAAGACCGCTTCTGCATGGCCTGCTTCAACAACGATTACCCGGTGGCGGTGAACCCGGAGCTCGACAAGCTGGTCTTCGAGCGCCGCCGCAATCGCGGCGATTCCCTCTTCGGCGAGGTGGGCCAGGCGCCCGGGCTGTTCGACTAAGCGCTCCGCCAGGTAGCCGGCGCTCAATCAGGTAGCCGGCGC
>CAZZYY010000012.1:31460-35128 GCA_964658475.1 uncultured Candidatus Methylacidiphilales bacterium
GTTCTACTCCGACCGGCGCTCGGCGAGCGCCGGCTACCTGCAGAGGTTTCCGTCCAAAAGCACGTCTCTGTTCAATCCGGCATCTTTAAACCAAGCCGCTCACCCAACTCGCGCAGATCGTCCGGCACCCGCGCCCCGAACGTCCGCTCCAGCCCGTCCCACGCAAAAGCCAGGCGCCACGCGTGCAGCGCATGGCGGCGCAGCGGCAATCGACGCTCGTGTTCCTCCGTCCAGCCCTGCTCGATGAAGCGCAGGTAGAGGCCCGCGTCCGGTCCGTAAATCTTGTCACCCAGGACGGGATGTCCCGCGTGCGCCAAATGCACGCGCAATTGATGCAGCCGGCCCGTGTGCGCGCGGAGCCGGAGCAGCGAGGCGTTCTCCCCTTCCGCCAGGCGCCAGAATTCCGTCCGCGCCGCTGCAGAGCGCCGGCCGGCCGAGTCGTCCGGCGCAATGACGCCCTGCCGCACCCAAACGGGATTTTCCGCCGTGATGCCCAGCCGGCCGAGCGGCGCTTCGATCAGCCCGTGCTCCGGCGCAACCCGGCCGCGAACCAGCGCGAGGTACTCCTTCGCAATCTCACGCCGCATGGTCATCGCTCCAAGCCGTGAGGCCGCCTCCGGCGAGCGCGCCACCAGCACCGTCCCGCTCGTCTCGCGATCCAGCCGGTTGACCAGCGCGACGAACTCGCCCGGGAATTCCTGTTGCAGCCAGCCCAGCAGCGTGGGCGCGCCGTCCGGGCGCGTGGGATGAGAAAGCAGGTGAGGCGGCTTGCCCACCACGAGAAAATCTGCCTCCAGCGCAACGATTTCGGGAAGGCTCGCCATGCGCGCATCGAAAGTAGCCCACCGGTGTGCTAGGCTTCCAGCGTGAACCAGAACGAGACTATCGCCATGGTTCTGCTCGGCCTGCTCTTCAGCCTGTCCGCCGGGGTGCGCATCACCCTGCCGCTGCTGGCGCTCAATCTCCTGGCCGCGCATCGCGTGATCGCGCTTCCGCACAATCTCGCGTGGCTCGGCACCACGCCAACGCTTCTGCTGCTGGGCGCCGCCTTCATCGTCGAGACGCTTGTCCACTTCGTGCCGGTGGTCGGCACCAGCGTCAAGGCGGTCTCGACGCCGCTCGCCTTCGTCGCCGGCACGCTGCTCATGGCTGTGCCGCTGGATGACCAGACGCCGCTCGTGCAATGGACGCTGGCCGGGATCGTCGGCGGCGGGCTGGCTACGTTCACCCATCTCGGCATCACCGGCGCGCGCACCGTCAGCGCCCCGGCCAACGTCGCGACGGGCGGGCTGCTCGGCGCGGTGTGGAACGTGGCGGAGATCGCCGGCGCCGCTTTCCTGGCGCTGCTCGGCTACGCCTGCCTGCACATCCCGTGGTACGCCGGGCTCGTGCTGCTCCTGCTGGTGCTCGGGATGTTTGGCTTCTGCGCGCTTGTCGTGGTCAAAGGCTGGCGACGGCTCACGCGCCTGCAGCCCGTCTAGGTTGCCGTCGACCTCCGGGTGACGGACTCCATAAGGACATGCTCTCGATTCGTCCGTTGCCCGGAGTCAACGGCTGCGGCTGCGGCGAAGACGTCCCTTTCAAGAAGACGCGCTGCCGTAGCGCCGCAGCCCGGCGAGGAAAACCAGCCGGCTCAAGCCCAGGAACACCGCCGTCACCGCTACCAGCCCGGCCAGATCCCTCCAATCGACGCCCGAGAACAGTGTCCGCGCCGGCACGTTGGCGATGAGCAGCAGCGGGATCGCCCAGGTGAAGATCAGCTTCGTCACGCCGAAGAAAGCCTCGCGTGGCAACCGCGCGATCTGAAAGACACTGTAATAGGCGTTGATGAACCCCTGCGCCCGCGTCATCCAGAACGAGAGCGACATGAGCATGAGCATGAGCGCGTAGTGGATCAACACGCCGAGCGAAACCAGAAGTGGATACAACGCCAGACCGAGCCAGCTCAGCCGCGTGGGCAGGTGCGCGATGGCCACGCCGCAGACAACCAGCGCCACCGCGCAGCTCACGACCGAGCCCGGCTCGAACTTGCGCGTGCTGACGAGGAACTGCGGCGAGGCTGGCTGGGCGAGGAAGAAGTCGAGCTTACCTGTCCGCACCAGCTCCGGCAGGTTGGTGCAGTTGATCATGAGGAAGGTCTGGAAAATCTGCTGCACCAGGTTGTTGGTCGCGACGAGCAGGATCATCTCCCACTTGGTCCACGTCGCGATCGTGTTCACCTGCAGGTAGAGGAACTGGATGAACGCCAGGCTCAGCCCGAACCACGCCAGATCCACCACGATCCAGAGCAGGAAGTTCGACTTGAACATCAGCTCCCGCACGGTCGAGTAACGGATCTGCGCCAGCCAGATGTGGGCGTAGCGGGCGAAAGGCATGGCGGAGTTTAGACGGAATTAACGGGATTGACGGAATTTTTTATATGGCTGCTGCGATCCGTCGCTAATTTAGTAATTCCGTTAATTCCGTCTAAAAACAGTCCTCCTTCCGATGTTAATCCTGTCTTAAACCCAAGCTTCGCCCTAGGCTCGCCCGCCCATGTTGACCCTCTCCCAAATCGAAAAAAGCTTCGGCTCGCGCACGCTCTTTGAGGACGTGTCGCTCTCGATCAACTACGGCGAGCGCATCGCTCTGGTCGGCGCGAACGGCGCGGGCAAGTCGACCCTTTTTTCCATCATCCTGCAGGAGACCGAGCCCGATTCCGGCAGCGTGGTGCTCGACCGCCATACCACGCTCGGCTACCTGCCGCAGGAAACCGCCACGACCGGTGAGGAGACGGTGCTGGAACTCGCCACTGCCATCACGCCCGAGCACGGCAAGCTCAAGGCCATCCTGAACGAGGGCGAGCGCACCGGCCAGACCGACACGGAGGAATACCACGACGCGCAGGGCCGCTACGCGGAGCTCGGCGCCTACCAGCTCGAGCCCAAGGCCAAGCGCATCCTGAGCGGCCTCGCCTTCCGCGAGAGCGACTTCAACCGCGCGGCGAAAACGATGAGTGGCGGCTGGGTCATGCGCGCGCACCTCGCGCGGCTGCTGGTGATGGAGCCCGACCTGCTGATGCTCGACGAGCCGACGAACCATCTCGATCTCGAGTCGCTCGGCTGGTTCCAGAACTATCTCAAGAACTATCCCGGCGCGATCCTGATGATCTCGCACGACCGCGCGTTTTTGAATGCGCTGATCGACAACATCATCGAGATCCGCAACAAGCAGCTGCACCACTATCGCGGCAACTACGACGACTTCGTCGTGCAGAAGAAGGCGCGGGCCGAGCAGCACCTCGCCGCGTATAAGAATCAGCAGGCGGAAATCGAGCGGCTGCAGGATTTCGCCAACCGCTTCCGCGCCAAGGCGAGCAAGGCGTCGCAGGCGCAGAGCAAGCTCAAGCAAATCGAGCGCATGGAAAAAATCGAGGCGCCGGAGGACAACGAGCGCCGCATCCACATCAAGTTCCCGCAGCCGGTGCGCAGCGGCCAGCGTGTGATGACGCTGGAGAAAATCCACTTCGCCTACGACAACCTCGTCGTCTATCGCGGCATCGATCTCGAGATCGAGAAGGGCCAGCGCACGGTGCTGGTCGGGCCGAACGGCGCGGGCAAGTCGACGCTGCTCAAGCTTCTGGGCGGCGTGCTGGTGGCGCAGCAGGGCGAGCGCAAGCTCGGGCACAA
>CAZZYY010000013.1:0-2578 GCA_964658475.1 uncultured Candidatus Methylacidiphilales bacterium
CCGAGCGCCGGTCGGTGGCGGACGCGTGTTTTATTCGGACCGGCGCTCGGAGAGCGCCGGCTACCTGGCTGAGCGCGGACAAAACATCCGAAGGTCGCTCCCGTGGGCCCGAGACTGGAGCCACAGCAGTGGCAAATCCGTTTGGGAATGAAAGCATTTCCGCGTCGCGCGCTTATCCTACTCGGCAGCGATCTGCGATCTTTTCGACAAAGCAAGCGGCGGCCTGTGACCGCCGGAATGCGCAAGACGTTTCCGCGCGTCGTCGGCAGTCATAGACCGCCGCTACAGCTAACTTGGAATCAATATCTCATCTGATCCGCCGCCTTGCTGCAGCTCGACCATGCGGGCGTAGGCGCCGTCGGGGAGGCTGACCAACTCCTCATGCGAGCCGCTTTCCAGGACCGCGCCTTCGCGCAGCAGGACGATGGTGTCGGCGTTACGGATGGTGGAGAGCCGATGGGCGATGACGAAGCAGGTGCGGCCGCGCATGAGTTCGTCCAGAGCGCGCTGGACGAGCAGCTCGCTTTCGGAGTCGAGCGCACTGGTGGCCTCGTCCAGGATGAGAATGGACGGGTCCTTGAGCAGCGCGCGGGCGATCGCGATGCGCTGGCGCTGGCCGCCGGAGACCTTCGTCCCGCGCTCGCCCACAAGGGTGGCGTAACCTTCGGGAAAGGCGCTGATGAAATCGTGGGCGTTGGCCCGTTTCGCGGCGTTTTCGATTTCGGCCTGCGAAGCGCCCGGCTTGCCGTAGGCGATGTTCTCCGCGATCGTGCCACCGAAGAGCAGGACTTCCTGCGGCACAAGCGCCATCTGGCCGCGCAACTCGTGCAAGCCGTAGTCCGTGGCAGCCCGGCCGTCGAAAAGAATCCGGCCCTGCTGCGGATCGTAGAAACGCAGGAGCAAGGCGCTGAGCGTTGACTTACCCGCACCGCTGGGGCCGACTAGGGCCACGATCTTGCCGGCTGGCACGGAGAAGCTGAGGTTCCGCAGGACGCTGACTTCCGAACGGGAAGGATAGGCGAAGGTCACATTCTCGAAGACGACGTCGCCCCGCAGCCGGCCCTGCGCGGCCAGTGGCGCAATGCCGGGCGCGGCCAGCGGCTCGGCCGGAATGTTGAGCAGTTCGCGCACATGCTGGGTCGCGCCGATGGAACGCTGCAGGTTGGCGTAGAGATCGGCAAAGCTGCCGAGCGAGCCGCCGATGAACATGGTATAAAAGGTGAAGGCGAGGAGCAGGCCCATGGTCAGCCGATGATCGATGAGCAGCGTGGTGCCGTACCAAAGCACGATGACGATGGCGGTGAAGATCGCGAAGATGATGAAGGCGACCAGCGAGGCCCGCGCTCGCGCGCCGCGCAGGATCGAGTCGAGAAAGACGCTGAGCTTCGACTCGTAGCGCCGCTGCTCGAAGAGCTCGTTGCAGAAGGCCTTGACGTTGGCGATGCCTTGCAACGATTCCTCGATGACGTTGCCGGCCTGCGCGAGGTGCTCCTGCGTATTGCGCGCGCGGCCGCCGACCATGCGGCCGATGAGGATGGCGCCGATGATGGTTGGCGGGAAACAGGCCACCATCACGCCGGTCAGCCGCGGGGAAATCCAGATCATCATGCCCAGGCTGCCGAGCATAATCATCGTCTGGCGCAGGAATTGGGGGATCGCCATGATGAAGGCGTCTTGCAGCTGCGTGAGGTCGGCCATCATGCGGCTGGTCAGCTCGCCCACCTGGCGCTGGCTGAAGAAGGTCATCGGCATCTCCGTGAGATGGCCAAAGAGCGCCTTGCGCAGGTCGGAGAGCGCGTACTCCCCCACCGTGTTGAAAAAGAGCGACTGGAAGTAGGACATCGCCGCCTGGACGAAGAGAATCGAGATGGCCAGCAGCGCGATGTGAAGCGCGGCCTCGTGGGTCTTGCTGTTGATCATCAATCCCGACAGGAGCGGAAAAAAGATGCCCAAGGCGCTGGAGCCGATGAGCATGATCACGCCCACGGTGAGCCGGCCGCGGTAGGGCCGCATGAAGCGGTAAAGCCCGAACATCTGCCCGAGCGACTCGCGCGTGACGCGGGCCTTCGGGCTGGCATCGGAGGCGGGTTCAGCACGGCGCGGCATGGAGCGAATAGTTTAGGCGAACTCTCCCGGTGAGGCAATCGCATCCCGAACTTCGGAAAAGTGTCTGAACGGTGACGATGCGGGTTGTGCCGACTCATCTGCCTGTTCTTCACGGCGCTGCCATTCGATCGCCGCGAAGCACGCGGAGATTGCGCACACGCAAACACCGGAGCGGCGGCTCGGTCCGTGATTCCCCAATTTCACATGAAACGACTTTGTAAGCTCCCGCTGGCATCGTTTTTTCTGCTCGTTTTCGCCTCGGCTGCTTTCGCAGAGCAAATCACCATCGGCGACGGAAACTCAGCCATGACGCTGGGCTCTGCCGACTTCAGCACCAATGCCAGCGGCGTTTCGACCCTGAGCACGCCGGACAATTATGTAAGTAATCTCGCGGCGGACACGAGCCTGCCAAAGCAGTTGGGTCTTACCGGCGCGGGCTGGGTGTTCGACAGCGCGGATGGGACGGTGGTCA
>CAZZYY010000013.1:2678-32709 GCA_964658475.1 uncultured Candidatus Methylacidiphilales bacterium
GTCAGCCTGGGTCCGGCGAACGAGTATGTCACCGACGGCGGCTCGACCAGCTCCAACTTCGCGACCACCGCTTTCCCTCATTACCAGGCGGATGTCTCGGGTGGTCCCTACAACGAACTCGTGGTGACCGTTTCCGGCACCTATTCTGCCAACGCGATGGTGGCGGTCAGCGGGCGAGTCGACGTGGTTCCGGAGCCGAACTCGTTTGCCTTGTTTGTCGTGGGCAGCGTGGCTGGGCTAATCCTGCACTGGTGGCGACTGGCCCACCGATAGGCGCCCAGACGAATGCGGGACGTCAGCCCATTCGCTTCCGCAGGGACGGTGTCAACGCCGGTAGATGCTTCGTCGCCGGGCCGTAGAACCGCTCGGTGAAGGCGCCTTCGTCCATGTCTTGGCCGGGCGCCAAGTTGACGAGGATGGAGTGCGCGGGCGAATGGGCGAAGAGCCGATCCGCGGGCAGGACCACACCGGACGTGCCCACCACGATGGCGGTATCCTGCGGTCGCAACAAACGCGCGACCTGCTGCAGGAAGCCATAACGCGGCGCGGCCTCGCCGAAGAAGATGACGGCCGGCTTGACCTCGGAACGGCGATGGCATTCCGGACAGCCGGATTGGTCGTACGCCACGCCGCCGATTTCCCACTCGATCCCGCAGGCGACGCAGCGCAGGAGGCGAATGTCGCCGTGCAGCTTCACGATGTCGGTGCACCCGGCGCGTTCCAGGAGACGGTCGATATTCTGGGTCAGAACGACGACGCGCCCGGGCCAGAGCTTCTGCCAGCCGGCAATGGTGGCGTGCGCGGTGTTGGGCTCGGCCTGCGCCTCCGCGATGCGGCGGGCGTCGTAGAACTCGTGCACGGCCGGAAAATTCTCGCGCCAGGTTTCGATATGGCAGACTTGGGCAATGGGCACGCCTTCCCAAAGACCCTGGTCGCCGCGGAACGTCGGCAAACCGCTCTCCGCCGAAAGCCCGGCGCCGGAGAAGACGACGAGGCGCGGCAGATGAGTCATGTGCCCGCGAAGTTAGCGTGGGACAGCACTCCGCGCGAGCTTGCGGAACATGATGCTCACGCGTTTGGGATCACGCCTTGGCCTGTGTCTGGCGGAACATCGCGAGCGCCTTGGTTCGCTGGACGGCGTGGTCGACCACCGGCTTGGGATAGTCCGGGGTATCGATTTCCGGAACCCAGCGGTGGATGTAGGCGCCGTCGGGATCGAATTTCCTGGCCTGGGCCAGGGGATTGAAGATGCGGAACCAGGGCTGCGCATCAGTACCCGTCCCAGCGCACCACTGCCAGCCGCCGTTGTTGTTGGCGAGGTCCGCGTCGAGCAGGTGCTGCATGAAAAAGCGCTCGCCCCATTGCCAGGAAACGAGCAGGTCCTTGCAGAGAAAGGAGGCGGTGATCATGCGGACGCGATTGTGCATCCAACCGGTGGCGGCAAGCTGCCGCATGCCGGCATCCACGATGGGAAAGCCGGTGCGACCCAACCGCCACGCCTCGAACAGTCGCTCATCATTGCCCCACTTCAGTTTCTGGTAGCGCGGCTTCAACGCGCCCGTGGCGGCATGCGGATGGTGCCAGAGCACCTGCCGGTAAAAATCGCGCCAGATCAGTTCGCCGATGAAGGTCTCGATATGGGCGCGGGCCTTGGGCCGGCTTTCACCCATGGCGGTCGCCGCCGCTGCGACCGTGCGGGGAGAAACCGCGCCCATGCGCAGATGCGGCGAGAGTTGAGACGTGCCCGGCTCGGACGGGACGTCGCGGCCGTCCCCGTAGCTGAGCAACGCCCCGCGTGTGAAGCGGTGCAACTGCGCGAGCGCGGTCGCCTCGCCCGCTTCCGGAATCTTCAATTCGGTGTAGAGGCCGAGCTGTTTCAGCGTGGGCAGCGGAATGGTGCGGGGCAATCTCGGTTGTGCTTTTTTGGGAAAACGGGGCGCGGGCAGCACGGGATCGAGCGAACGCAGTCGCCAGCGCCTTGCGTACGCGGTGTAGACACCGTAATTCGTGCCGTCGTCCTTGAGCACCTCGGTTGGCTCGTGCAGGACGCTGTCCTTGAAACTGCGGACAGTGATTCCCGCGCTCGCGGCCCATTTTTCCGCCGCGACGTCGCGCTCGCGGCCGTGGGGTTCGTAATCACGATTGTAGAAGAGGTGCGTGGCACGGCTTTCGCGGAAAACCGCCTGCAGTTCCTCCAGCACCCGCCCGTGCCGGAAGGTCAGCCGGATGCCGATAGCCGCGAGATCCTTCTTCAGGGAGGCCAGCATGCGGAGCATGAAGGCCGTGATCGGCGCGCCGTTTTCCGGGGATTGCAGGATGGCCGGATCGAAAATGAAGATGGGGATAACGGCATCCGCCTCGGCGCAGGCGGCGTGCAGCGCGCTGTTGTCCCGCAGGCGCAAGTCGGCCCGGAACCAATGCACCGCGATGCTCATCCATGGCAGATAACATCCACCGGCGGCAAATCAACTCTCCTTCACGCCTTGCCGAGATTTACCTGCACCGCGCTTTGGGGACTTTGGCCTTGAAGCGGCGCGGGGCGCGGAGCCATGCTGACGCCCAATCCGATGGAACTCTCAGTTGTTGTTCCCGTGTACCGGGAAGAGGACAACGTGGCCGAATTTCTTCGTCATGTTCGTCCCGTGCTCGCGCAATGCGTCGCGAGCCGCGAGATCATCTTCTGCCTCGACCCCTCGCCCGACCGCACCCGCGAGATCATCCTGGAGGAGGCGCGGCGCGACCCGACGATCAAGCTGCTTGCCTTCTCCCGCCGGTTCGGTCAACCCATGGCGACACTGGGCGGACTGGCTTACGCCGCGGGTGATGCCGTGGTCATCATGGATGTCGACCTGCAGGACCCGCCCGAACTGATCGCGGACATGGTGGCGAAATGGCGCGAGGGCTACGACGTGGTCATCCCGCAGCGGCGCACCCGCCGCGGCGAGCCGTGGATCAAGCGGCTGGTGGCGGCCATTGGCTATCGCGTGATCAACAAGATCGCGAACGTCGAGATTCCTTCCGGCACGGGCGATTTCCGGCTGATGAGCCGCCGTGTGGTCGAGGAGTTGAAACGGCTGAAAGAGAGCCACGGCTTTCTGCGCGGCATGGTCGCGGTGGTCGGCTTTCGACAGGCGCTGATCCCCTTCGACCGGCCGGCGCGCCACGCGGGGCGCACGCATTATAACCGGATGTTCGGTTCGCTGCGCATCGGGTTCAACGGCGTCTTCTGCTTCTCGACGTACGCGCTGTCGCTTTGCACGCAGGCGGGATTTCTGGCCGCGTTCGTCAGCTTCCTTCTCGCCTTGATTTACCTGGGCATGAAATTGGGCGGATTCCCCTTCCCGATCGGCAATCCAACGATCGTGATCCTGATTCTCTTCATGGGCGGCGTGCAACTGGTCAGCGTCGGCATCCTGGGCGAGTACATCGGGCGCATCTACGAGGAGGTGAAGGCGCGCCCGAAGTTCATCGTGGAGCAGGCGATCGGGTTCGATCCATGAATGCGCCGGTCCTGGTCACCGGCGCGGCGGGCTTCATCGGCAGCAACCTGGTCGACCGCCTGCTGGCGGACGGCGTGCCGGTGGTGGGCTACGATCGTTTTTCGACAGGGCGGGCGGAGTTCCTCGCGGGGGCGGAGAAGAGCCCGCTGTTCAACCTCGTGCGCGGCGATCTTTTTGATTCGGCGAAACTAAGCACGGCCATGCGCGACTGCGGCGCGGTGATCCACCTCGCGGCCAACGCCGACGTGCGGCACGGGCTGGAGCATCCGCTGCGCGACTTCGAGCAAAACACGGCGGGGACGATGCACGTGCTGGAGGCGATGCGCGCGGCCGGCGTGCGCGACCTGGTCTTTGCCTCGACGGGTTCCGTCTACGGCGACTGCGCCGTTTTCCCCACTCCGGAGGACGCGCCCATGCCCCGGCAGACTTCGCTTTACGGCGCGTCGAAGGTGGCGGCGGAAGGTTTCATAGCGGCGTATGCGGAGGGCTTCGGGCTGCGCGCGCGCATCTGCCGTTTTGTCTCGATTTTGGGGCCGCGTTACAGCCACGGGCACGTGTTCGACTTCTGCCGACAACTGCGGGCGAACCCGAAGGTGCTGCGCATCCTCGGCGACGGCACGGCGCGGAAGTCGTACCTCGCGGTGGAGGACTGCGTTGCCGGTGTGCAGGCGGTCATGAAGCAGGGCGCCGAACGCGAGGGCGGATTCTGCGAGATTTATAACCTCGGCACCGACGAGTTCTGCCGCGTGGGCGAATCGGTGGGGTGGATCGTCGAGGCGCTTGGCCTTGCTCCCGCCCTGGAGTACACAGGCGGCGAAAGAGGATGGGTGGGCGACAATCCATTCATCCTGCTGGACACGCGCAAGATTCGCGCGCTCGGCTGGGAGCCGCGCTGCTCCATCCGGCAGGGCGTCGTCAACACCGTGCGGTGGCTGCAGGAAAATCCATGGATCTTCCAAGAGGGGACGGCAGACGCATGAGCGCGCGGAACGTCGTCATCACGGGCGCGAGCCTCGGCATCGGGCGGGCGATCGCGCAGGCGTTTGTCGACGCGGGCGATCATGTCGTCCTCTGCGCGCGCACGCCCGGACCGCTGACCCAGGCGGCGCGCGAGCTGGCGCGGCCCAGCCGAAAAATTCTCCCGCACGCCTGCGACGTGAGCGACGAGCGGCAGGTCGAGGCGCTGGCGGCGTTCACCACGCGCGAGCTGGGCGGGTGCGATATCTTGGTGAACAACGCGGGCGTGCAAGGCCCGATCGGCCCGCTGGATGAAGCGGATTGGGCGGCGTGGAAACGCACGGTGGAGATCGATCTCTTCGGCGTGGCGCTGCCGTGCCGCGCGTTCATTCCGCTGATGAAACGGCGCGGCGCGGGCAAGATTGTGAATCTGTCCGGCGGCGGAGCGACTGGGCCGCGGCCTTTTTTCAGCGCCTACGCCGCGGCCAAGACAGCAGTGGTGCGACTGACGGAAACCTTGGCGGCGGAATTGGCGCCGTTTCACATCGACGTGAACGCGATTGCACCCGGCGCCGTGAAAACGCGGCTGACATCGGAAACAGTTAACGCAGGGCCGAACGTCATCGGCGCGGAGGCTCACACCGAAGCGGTGCGGGTCGATCGCGAGGGCGGTGTCTCGCCGGAGCTGGCCGCCGAACTCTGCCTGTTTCTGGCCAGCACCGCTTGTGACGGCATCACCGGCCGGCTGATCAGCGCACAGTGGGACGACTGGAAAACGCTGCCGTCACGCCGCGAGGAACTGGGCATGAGCGATCTTTTCACGCTCCGGCGCATCACGGAGCGGAGAGGCGCAATATCATGATCCGGTACGGCATCGTCGGCGCTGGACTGGTGGGTCGCAAACGCGCCGCATGTCTTCAACCAGGGCAACTCGCCGCCGTTTATGATGTCGATCCCGCACAGGCGCACGATCTCGCTGGAGGCGTGGTGCCGGTGACCACGGATGTTTCCGCGATCTTCGAGGACCCCTCCATCGACGCCATCGTCATCGCCACGCGACATGATGCGCTTGCCGTGCTGGCCTTGCGCGCCATGCAGGCGGGCAAGCATGTCCTGGTCGAAAAGCCGGCCGCGCGCAACGCGACGGAACTGGCGCCGTTGCTGGAGGCGGAGCCGGCGTGCGGCGTGCGGGTGCGCGTGGGCTACAATCATCGCTATCACCCGGCCCTGGCCAGGGCGCGGGAGATCGTGAAAACCGGCGAACTCGGCCCGCTGCTCTGCGTGCGGGGGCGGTACGGCCACGGCGGACGCGTCGGCTACGAGAAGGAGTGGCGCGCGCAAAAGGAAATCTCCGGCGGCGGCGAACTGATCGACCAGGGCGTCCATCTCATCGATCTGGCGTGCTGGTTTCTCGGTGATTTCACCCGGGTGCGCGGGAGTGTGCCGACGCTCTTCTGGAACATGGCGGTGGAAGACAACGCCTTTCTGGAACTGCAAACCGGCGCGGGCGCGATCGCCTGGCTGCACGCCAGTTGCAGCGAGTGGAAGAACCTGTTCTCCCTCGAGGTCTACGGGCGCACCGGCAAGCTGCAGGTGGAGGGCCTGGGCGGAAGCTACGGGCTCGAGCGGCTGACCCATTACCGGATGAAACCGGAGATGGGCCCGCCGGAGACAAAGACTTTCCTCGAATTTCCCGGCGAAGACCGGTCGTGGCGCGCCGAAATCGAGGCCTTCGAGCAGGACATCGCCACCGGCACGCGACCTTCACCGGGCCTGACCGAGGCCTTCGCCACACTGCAGATCGTGGACGAGATTTACCGCCAAAACGGGCGCGGCTGAATTTTGATCGGAAAGACGGCGCACGGCCGCTAACATGGCCCCACGCCGATGCTGATCGTCCGCTCTCCCTTGCGCATCTCGCTCGGCGGCGGCGGCACCGACCTTCCCTCCTATTACCGGCAGCACGGCGGCTTTCTCATCGCGGGCGCGATCAACAAGTACGTCTACATCACGCTGCACCGCACCTTTGCGGACGAGCTGATCGTGAAGACCTCCAAGCTCGAGCGCGTGGCGCATGCCGGGCAGGTCGAGCACCCGATCGTGCGCGAGGCGCTGAACCTGCTCGATATGGACGGCCGCTATCTGGAGATCACGTCGCTGGCCGACATCCCGGCCGGGACAGGCCTGGGCTCATCCGGCAGTTTCACCACCGCGTTGCTCAAGGCGCTGCATGTCTGGAAGCACGACCTCGTTCATCCCGAGCAGCTGGCGGCCCAGGCCTGCGAGATCGAGCTGCAGCGGCTGAAGGAACCGATCGGCAAGCAGGACCAATACATTGCGGCCTTCGGCGGCCTGACCTGCTTCGAGTTCCGGCCCGACGATGCGGTGAAGGCATGGCCGCTCGGGATCAGCGCGGAGCGGCGCCAGGAGCTCGAGGATAATCTCGTCCTCTTCTTCACCGGCTACTCGCGTTCCGCCGCGTCGATCCTGGCGGAGCAGGACGGGAAAAGCCGCGACCACGACGCGGAAATCACGCGCCAGCTCGACTATATCAAGGAGCTCGGCCAGCGCAGTCGCGAAGCGCTCGAGAGCGGCGACCTGGCCGGCTTCGGCCGGCTGCTGCACGAACATTGGCAGCACAAGAAACAGCGCTCGGCGCGCATGAGCAACCCGGTGATCGACGAGTGCTACGCCCACGCGATGGCAAACGGCGCGCTGGGCGGGAAGCTGGTCGGCGCCGGCGGCGGCGGTTTTCTCCTCTTCTATGCGGAGGATCGTCCCCGGCTGCTGCGTGCCATGCGCGAGAAGGGGCTGAACGAAGTCCGGTTCCAGTTCGATTTCCAAGGCACGACAGTGGTGATCAACGCGTGATGAACGCGCCGCTTCCCGCCGTCGCCATTCTCGCGGGCGGACTGGCCACGCGACTACGGCCGCTGACGGAACGCATTCCGAAATCGCTCGTGCCCGTGGCCGGGCGGCCGTTTCTCGCGCATCAGCTTGAACTTTTGAGGTCGCAGGGCGTGAGCCGCGCGGTGCTGTGCGTGGGGCATCTGGGCGAGCAGATCGAGGCGGCGTTTGGCGACGGCCGTGCGTTCGGGGTGAACTTGGCTTACGCGTACGACGGCCCGGCGCTGGCAGGAACGGCTGGCGCGTTGCGGCGCGCGTTGCCGCTGCTGGGGCCGGAGTTCTTCACGTTGTACGGCGATTCGTATCTGGAGGTCGATTATCGCGCAGTCTGGGAATCATTCCAACGCGGTGGAGCGCGAGCGCTCATGACGGTGATCCCGCACGCGCTGGCATCCGAGCCGGCCAACGCCTGGCACGAATCGGGTCGGATCCGCGCCTACGGCAAGCACGAACCGCAGGCGGAAATGCGGCATGTCGATTATGGGCTGGGCGTGTTCACCGCGGAGATGCTGCAGGAAAGTGGCGAGACCAGGGACCTCGCGCACCTGCAAAGCCAGCTGGCGCGTGAGGGCCGCCTCGCGGGCTACGAGGTGAGGCAGCGCTATTTTGAAATTGGCTCGCACCAGGGGCTGGCCGATTTAGAATCGCACCTGCGGACGCGCGCATGAACTTCGTCGAACGCTATCTTCAGGAAGTGCGGGACATCGCCGGACAGGTCAATCTCGACGCCATCGAGCGGTTGGTCCAGCAACTGGTGGCCTTGCGGCGACGCGGCGGGCGGCTCTTTTTCCTCGGCGTGGGGGGCGGAGCTGCGAATGCCTCGCATGCGGTGAACGATTTTCGCAAGATCGCGGGCCTCGAGTGCTATGCGCCGACCGACAACGTGGCCGAGCTGACCGCCCGCACGAACGACGAAAGCTGGGGTGTCGTCTTTGCCTCGTGGCTGGAAACCAGCCGCCTAAGCGACAAGGACGCGCTCTTCATCCTTTCCGTGGGCGGCGGCGACATGGCCAAAAACATCAGCCCGAACCTCGTCCTCGCCGTCGATCTCGCCTGCGCGCGCGGCGCAGCGGTGCTTGGCATTGTCGGCCGCGACGGGGGCCACACCGCGCGGCTGGGCACCGCAGTGGTCATTGTCCCGACGGTCAACCCGGCGACCATCACGGCCCACACCGAATCGTTCCAGGCTGTCATCTGGCATCTGCTCGTCTCGCATCCCGACCTGAAGCGGACGGAGACGAAATGGGAATCGTCCGCCGGGGGTTAGCCGATGGCGCGCGCGGTGTTTCTTGATCGCGACGGCGTCCTGAACGTCCCGGAAATCCGTGACGGCCTACCCTACCCGCCGCGCGACCTTGCCGGTTTTCGCCTTTATCCCGAGGCGAAGGAAGGCTGCCGGCTTCTGCGCGACGCGGGTTTTCTGCTGGTCGTTGTGACGAACCAGCCGGACGTGGGCCGGGGCTCGCAAGCGCGTGAACTGGTCGAGCAGATGCACCAGCTATTGCGGAATGAGCTGCCGATCGATCGCATCGAAATGTGCCTGGCCGGGGATGATCGGGCGCCGGACGCGTATCGGCGCAAGCCGGCGCCCGGCATGGTGCTCGATGCCGCGCGGGAACTCGGCATCGACCTGGCACGGAGTTACCTGATTGGCGACCGTTGGCGCGACATCGACTGCGGCCACGCGGCGCGCTGCACCACGATTTTCCTCGAGCGCGGCTATGCGGAGCAACTGCGGTGCTCGCCGCATCATTACGCGGCTCATTTGCTGGATGCCGCGCAGCTTATCCTGCGGCTGGAACAGCTCGGACGCGGTGGAGCACAGCGCTGATTCTCCCTCCCTGCCGAACCCACCATCAGGGACCTAGCGACCCGTGCCCACTACCGCGCCTCCCGCCAAGCCTGCCTCGCGCAGAAACACGCCGGCGTTGCGCGAGCCATCGCCGCGCACATCGACATAGGTGTAGCGTGACGCCAGCTCCTGCTTGAGCTTCGCCAGCAGGTCGTCGGGAATCGCGTCATCGGGCCAGATCACCACCGCCGCGATGTCGTGCCCATCCAGGAACGGCAGCGGGTCGGCCATCTTGCCGGCATACAGATCGTTCACCTGGTCCGCACGAAAGTCGCTCTCGCCTCCGTGGCCGAAGTGAAATTCCGACCACGTCCAGGCGATGTAGTCCCGGTTGCCGCTGAACACGGCGAGAGCCGGCGAATCGTTGTAGTCCCAAATCACCTTGCCCGTCAGGATCGTTGCGCCATGCAGCGGCGCGAGCGTCTGCAGCAGGCGGGCCCGCTGCGGATCGAGACGCAGGATGCCGTTAGCCTCGAGATGCCACGCGTCCTTGGGGTCCACCGACTTGAACGTGCCGCGCAGCCAGCCGCCCAGCGCGATGATGGAGGAGAAAACAACCAGGCCGGTCACAAGGCGATTGCCGATGCCCCGTCGCGCTGCGACGGCGGGGAAAAGCGCGACGAAGCCGACGCCGAAGGTGTAGCCCCACATCTTCTCGATCGTGTTGTACCGGCCATCCTCCACGTTAATGAGCTCGATTCCGAGCAGCATCAGCGGCACGACAACATGCGCGACGCGGACCGCGGGCGGCAGCTTGAACCAGCCGGGCACCAGCGCGAGCCAGAGCAGGATGACGGGCCACCATTGAATGAGGAATTCGTAGAGCGGCGTCCGCCATTCGGGATGATTCCACATCACGGGCGGCGAGTTCGGCGCGTTGAAGAGCGGCATCAGTGTGGGCCAGAGCGCCACCAGGGCGACCGCGATGGTGCCGCCGACGAAGAGTTCGTTTTCCGGGCGTCGGCCGGAGCGCCAAGCCACCACAAGCCCCGTGCCGCAGAGAAGCCCGGTGATCGGCAGCGCCCACGTCGAGGTCACAATGGCGAGAAACGGCACCAGCGCCGCTCCGATCCACGCCCAGTTCTGCCGTTCCTTGCGCAGCAACTCCGCCAGCATCCAGACCGCGCACAGCGCAAGGAAATGGCCGCCGGCATTGGGATGATATTCGTCCCGCCAGGTCCAGAAGCCGGGCACCTGCAGCTCCAGCCGCTCGCGGTAGGGCGCGGTGGCCAGCAGGCGCCAAATCGGATTGTGGTCCGGATGATCCAGGCCGCCGATCACGTTGGTCATGACCCACGGACTGGGGTCCGACTCGGTCAGCAGGAGGTAGGCGCTCGACCCCGTCGCGGCGGCGACGATGAGCACTGGCATGAGAAGGGCCACCCACGCCCGGCCCGAGATGCGCCACGCCGCTGCCGCCGCCGCCACGCAAACGAAGGCCATGAGCAGCGCATGCGCGAGATTGTCGCCCGTGCCGATATCGACACCGAGCAGGCGCACGAGGACCGAGGCCGCGTAGTGCTGGAAGGTGTAGTAGTACTCGAGCTTGAAGGGCGGCATCCAGCCGTCGGTCGGCGGCAGGGTTTCGCCCTGACAAAAATTAGCGATCAGGTTCAGATCGGACAGGCCGTCCGACGAGGCGAGCACGCTGGGCTCGAGGCAGCGAATGAGAAAGGTGAACGCGAAGGAGCCGAGGAAGATTCCAGCGGGCAGGCGAAGATCGCTCCATGCCGCCTCGCGGCTCTCGCGGTTCCCCTTGCGCTGTGCACTCCGCCAGTTTCTCCAGTCGAAATCGGGTCGCGCCACGAGCAGGAGCGAGCCGAGAGTGGTCAGCGGCAAAAGCCCGAGAAGCGACGGCAATGCCACGAAGTGCTCGATGAAATTCAGCCCGAGGCAAAACGCGAGCGCCGGCACGATGAAGCCGAACCAGACGGACTCGCCCGCGAAGAGACGACGGAAGAGCACCGCGCCGCCCACGACGTGCACGGACACCAACGCCCAGAGCAGCAAGGCGCGCAGCAACAGCATCCCAAAGGGAATTAGCTGCTCGGGCGAGCCGAAGCAAGCTAGCCGCAGTTTTGCTTCGGCTGCTCCGTGAAAAGATTGGCGGACTGCTGACGAGAAGAGCTCGACCGGTAGCCGGGATCGGCCCGATCCCGGAGCGAGCAACGCGAGCGGAATGCCTCCTGTCTTTTTCGCAGACCGATGCCGGCTACCTGCGGAGGTTTCCCAGGACGAGTCTCTGGAATATGAAAGTATATGACAGGTTTATCGAGCGGGCGGCGGCCTGTAATAGCCAAGATACATCTGCCGTCATTCGCCGACGGTCATCGACCGCCGCTACAGCAGGACGGACTAGATCGTCTGTGACAGAAAACCCCCGTCCACACGCAGGTCGATGCCGGTGACGAATCCGGCGGCTTTCGCACTCGCGAGAAAGACCGCGGCGCCGATCAGTTCCGCCGGCTGCCCAAAGCGCGCCAGGGGCGTGTGCTGCAGAATCGATTGTGCGCGCGCCGTGGGCGAGCCGTCCTCCTGAAAAAGCAGGCGCCGGTTTTGCTCCGCGGGAAAGAAGCCCGGCGTGATCGAGTTGACGCGCACGCCCGCGGGAGCCCACTCGCGCGCGAGGAACTGCGTGAGGTTGAGCACAGCGGCCTTGGCCGCCGAATAGGCGATCACGCGCGAGAGCGGCAGATGCGCCGAGACGCTGGCGATGTTGATGATCGATCCCGCCTTGCGCTCCACCATCGGCGCGCCGAAGACCTGGCAGGGCAACAGGACGCCGCCGACCAGGTTGAGATCGAAGTTGGCCTGCCAGTCGCGAACGGCGATGGACGCGAAGGACTTGTCCGCGGTCAGCGTGACGCTCGGGTCGTTGCCGCCGGCCGCGTTGACGAGGATGGTCGGCGCGCCAAGGCTATCGACCACGCGTTGATAGGCTTCCTCGAGGCTCCGGCGGTCCATGGCGTCGGCGGCAAAAAAATCGGCCTGTCCGCCCGCCTGACGGATCGTCTCCGCACGTGCGCCGCCGCGTTCCGCACTCCGACCGAGCACAGCCACGCTCGCGCCGGCCGAAGCAAGCCCTTCGGCGATGGCGCCGCCCAGAGCGCCCGTCGCGCCGATCACCACCGCGACTTCACCCGAAAGATCGAAGAGGCCGCTCATGACGTTCCGGCGCGCGCCGGGCGGTCGAGCAGCGCCTTCGTCGACCACAAGCCGGCGGAGGGCGTGCTGATGTAAAAGATCTCCTCGCCGTCAGGCATGGTGTTCCAGCCTTCCTTGAGGCAATCGAGGGGATAGCGCTGCAGCGTCTCGCTCAGATCGGCGTGCGCGAACTTCACCTGCTCGATCTCCGCCTTGCTCAGGTTTCCCGGCGCGTAGCGGATGGTGAAGCGTCCCTCCGAGGTCCCGTGGATCAGGTGCGCCGCCCCGTGGGCGAGATCCTGCAAATCCGCATTCTTCTTATAGAGCTCGAGGATTTCGCGGGTCGGCGCGTAGCCGTATTTGCGGATGAGTTTGTCCACGTCCGGCTGCTCGCCAAAGCGTTCCAGCCCGGGCGCAATGATCAGCAACTCGCCGCCGTCCGCCATGGCCATGCGCGTGCGGTAGACGGCCTTGTTCGCCACCCACGTGCTCCGAAATTCGTCCGCCTGCATGTGCGCCACGATCTTTTTGATCGGCCGATCAAAAGTCATGATGTTGACCTTCCGGCTCAGTCGTGCCGCCTGCAAATAAGTCTCCAGGTCGTCGCCGACGAAGACGCCGGTGTGAACCAGCTTGTTCTGCGCATCGCGCTTCATCACCACCTGGAAGTAGACGTCCGGCAGGCGGCCGAGATATTCCTCCTCCGCCCAGTTGTAGCAGGCGCGCAGCGGCGTGATCAGGCTTCCCAGGTTGTTCTCGATGCCGTAGACGCCGGCCGCCAAGTGCGACGCGCAGATCGTCTCCTTGCCGCCGAGGCCGATGAAGTAATTCTTGTTGTGGTTCGCAAAGCCGAGCACCTCGTGCGGCACCACGTGGCCGATGTTGATGACGAGGTCCCACGGCTCCTCCATGAGCGAGCGATTCAGGTCAACGGGGATGGCCCAATCGGCCTTGCCCTCGGTGCTCTCCTCCACCTTCTTTGCCGGGATGGTGCCGACGCGCGCCACGCCGCCGCGCCAGTCGTGCGCGTGGATGCGCTCGTGCGGAATCGAGCCGAACATCCATTTGTTTTCGGCCTCTGTATGCGGCACGTGCTGGCCCAGGGTAGGAATGACGTGGATGTCGCACGTCGCGGGCAGCAGGCGGTAAATCGTCTCCGTGATCCAGCCGGCGCCGCTGTGCGCGCGCGTCAGATCCGGCGGCAGGAGCAGGACGCGGCGAAAATCGCGCTTCAGCCGTGTGCGCGCCTCGTCCAGCAGGCGCTGGCAGGCCTGCTCGATCTCCCGTCGTGGGATGGAGTCGGATTGAAGGGAGAACCAGGGCATATTCGATTGATTTCTGCCTGCGCGAGGCGGAACATTCAAGCGTTTCGCCGGCGCGCCGGACTTTTCCATGAAGAAGATCGAGAAATTTTCGTTCGGCATGGGAGACCGTTTTGGCCGCCAGGGCCGCGCGCAACTCCAGGCGGTGGCGCGGGCCCGGGCGGATGGCATCGAGATCACCCTGGTCTGGAACAAGTCCAACCGCGAGCATGTCATCGTCGGCTCGCAACCCATGAGCGTGCTGCGAGAGGCCCAGGCCGCCACGGCCGCGCTGGACTGGACGGGTCCCTGGCACGTCGATGCCGATCACATCAACCTGACCACCGTCGACCGCTTCATCGAGGCGAGCGATTTTTACACGATCGATGTCGCCGATTACATCGGACGCGCGTCGGACAACGCCGAGGTTGAGCGCTTTGTCGGCGAATGCGCCCGGCTGGTTGGCGCGCTGAAGGTTCCGGGGCTTCCTTATCCGCTGGAGATGAATCGCGCGACCGTCGAGACCGCGGCGCGCAAGTTTCTCTGGGCGGCGCAGGAAGCCGGCCGGGTCCATCGGCACATCGCCAAGCGGAAGGGCGACGAGTTCATCGCCGAGGTTTCGCTCGATGAGACCGACCGGTCGCAAACGCCCGGCGAGTTGCTGCTCATCCTGTTCATGCTCGCGCGCGAGGGCGTGCCGGCGCAGACCGTCGCCCCGAAGTTCACCGGCAGTTTTCACAAGGGTGTCGACTACGTCGGCGACCTGGCCACATTCGAGCAGGAGTTCGAAGCCGACTTGTGTGTGGCCCGTTACGCGGTGGCTGAGTTTGGCCTGCCCGACCCGCTCAAGCTCAGCGTCCATTCCGGCAGCGACAAGTTCTCGCTCTACCCGATCATCAACCGCCTGCTCAGGAAGCACAACGCGGGCGTGCATCTGAAGACCGCCGGCACCACCTGGCTGGAGGAAGTCATCGGCCTCGCGGAAGCGGGCGGCGAGGGCCTGGCCCTGGCGCAGGAAATCTACGCTTTGGCCCACGCGCGTTTCGACGAACTGGTGAAGCCGTACGCGACCGTCGTTGCCATCGACCGCACGCGCCTCCCCTCCCCCGCGGAAGTCGGAGGCTGGAGCTCCGATGCCTACGTCGCCGCGCTGCGGCACGACGCCGCCTGCGCCGCTTACAACCCGGAATTTCGCCAGTTCATCCACGTCTCCTTCAAGATCGCCGCCGAGATGGGGACGCGATATCTCGACGCGCTGAAGACCCACGAAACGGTCATTGCCCGCAACGTGACCGGGAACCTTTACGAGCGCCACCTCCGCCCGCTCTTCGGCTCGTGAAGACCTTCATCACGGAAAACTTCCTGCTCGAATCCGAGGCCGCGCGCGAACTCTACTTCACGTACGCTGCGCCGCAGCCGATCTACGATTATCACTGCCATTTGCCGCCGAGGCTGATCGCGGAAAATCATCAGTTCCGCAATCTCTACGAGATCTGGCTGGCGGGCGATCACTACAAGTGGCGGGCCATGCGCGCGAACGGCGTGCCGGAACGTCTTTGCACCGGCGACGCGACGGACAAGGAAAAATTCCAGGCCTACGCCCGCACCGTCCCCTACACCCTGCGCAACCCGCTTTATCACTGGAGCCACCTCGAACTTCTGCGCTACTTCGGCATCGACACCCTCATCAACGAGGAAAGTGCCGGCGCCATCTGGCAACAGGCCAACGCGCTTCTGGCCGAGCCCGGCTACCGTGCGCAAGGCCTGCTGGAAAAAAATCGCGTGGCCGTGGTGGTCACGACAGACGATCCGGCCGATGCGCTGGAATTCCACCGGCAGGTCCGCGGTCAAAAATTAACCACGCGCGTTTACCCTGCCTTCCGGCCGGACGCCGCCCTGAATGTCGCGCAACCCGCCGCCTTCAACGGCTGGTGCGACAAGCTCGGCAAAGCAACCAACGCGGATATCGCGACTCTCGCCGACTTCATGGACGCGCTGAAGAAATCGCACGACTTCTTTCACGACATGGGCTGCCGCCTATCCGATCATGGTCTCGAGTCGTGTTTCGCCAGCGAGTGCGACGACAAGCAGGCCGCGGCGATTTTCAACCGCGTCCGCGCGGGCACTCCCGCCACCTGGGAGGAAACGAAGCAGTTCGGCACCTTCCTCATGCTCTACTTCGGGCATCTCGACGCGGCGCGCGGCTGGACGAAGCAGCTTCATCTCGGCGCGTTGCGCAACACCAATTCCCGGCAGCGGCAGATGCTTGGGCCGGACACCGGCTTCGATTCCATCGGGGATTTTCCCCAGGCCTCCGCGCTGGCCTTCTACCTGGACCGGCTCAACGCCAACGGCGACCTGCCCAAGATGGTGCTCTACAACCTGAACCCCGGCGACAACTACGTGCTCGCCACCCTCGCGGGTAATTTTCAGGACGGCACCGTGCCGGGCAAGATCCAGTTTGGCAGCGGCTGGTGGTTCCTCGATCAACTCGAGGGCATGACCTGGCAGCTCAACGCGCTGTCCAATCTCGGCCTGCTCCGCCGCTTCGTCGGCATGCTCACCGACTCGCGCAGTTTTCTCTCCTACCCCCGGCACGAGTATTTCCGACGCCTGCTCTGCAACCTGCTCGGCAGCGACATCGAGCGCGGCCTGCTCCCGCGCGACCTCCCGCTCATCGGCGCGATGGTGCGCGAGATCTCGTTCGAAAACGCGCAACGTTTCTTCGGCCTGGAGCTGGACCCGCGCTTTCAGTCCCACGACTAGCCGGTATCGCGACTGCTTATCTAAAGTTCATCCGGATAAGCGAGAAGTCGTCCTCGAACTCCGGCCCGCCGTGCAGTTCGCGCATTTTCTCGGCGGTCGCCTCGACCCCCGGACGACTTTCCTGCAGGTACTGCGCGAACTCGTCGAAGGTAAGCCAGCTGCCGTCCGGCCGGGCGATCTCGTAGACGCCATCGCTAAAAAGATAAAATTCCGCCCCGGCCGGGACCGGGCAGCGCGCGGAGATATATTTCATGTCCGGCCACGTGCCGATGGCCGGCCCGCCGGCGGCCAGCCGGGCGGCCGGACCATTCTCCGTCACCAGCAACCCGGCGTGATGTCCAGCGCTGGCGTAGGCGAACTCCCTCCGGCCCCGGTGGTAAACGCCATACCAAATCGTGAAATATTTGTCGTTGTTCTGCTCCATCGGAAAGCTGCGGTTCAACGCCTCCAGCACCGCGCCGGGATCGCGAAAATCGGCTACGGCCAAAAGTCCCAGGCGCAGCACGTTGAGCACGGAAATGCAAAGCAGCGCGGAACCGACCCCGTGCCCCGAAACGTCGAGCAGGTAAACCGCCAGGCTGTCCTCATCCAGCCAATGATAGCCGAAACCGTCGCCGCCCAGATGCGAGGAGGGCAAATAACACCACCGCGCTTCGATTTCGCCTGAAAGCGGTTCCGGCAGAAGCGTGCGGACGTAATCGGCGGCCTCCGACAGCTCCTTTTCCAGCCGCTCCTGCGTGCGCCCGATCTTTTCGCGCGCCAGCTTGAGCTCCGTGATGTCGTCGACCGTGCCCTCGTAATAGAGGAAGTTGCCTTCCTCGTCCGCGATCGAGCGCACGTTTTCCGAGATCCACAGCGTCCTCCCGTCGCGGCGGCGCACCTCGCTCTCAAAGTGGAGCACCTGCCCTTTTTCGCGCATGATCCGCACGAACTCCGCGCGCCGCTGCGGATCGACGTAAAGCTTCGTCGCAATATTGTCCACCGCCGCGGCCAGTTCCTCAAAGCTTTCGTAGCCGTACATCTTCATCAAGGCGGGGTTGGCCGCGATGTACCGGCCGTCCTCCGACGTCTGAAAAATGCCTTCCAGCGCATGCTCGAAAATGCTGCGGTAGCGGTGCTCGGCCAAGCGCAACGCCTCATCCGCCTGGCGCCGTTTTTGAATCTCGTCCTGCAGCACCAGGTGCAGCCCGATGGAGCCACGCGGAGCCTCCCCACCCGCGGGCGGGAGTGACCCCGCCCGGCCTTCTTGGGGCGGGAACTGCGCCATTTCCATGTTCCCACTTAAGCTTGAACCGTGCCCAGGTCACGCTTTCAACTGTGGCCCGACCGCAACCCGCGAAAGAGGGAGCCGGATCCAGCCTTGGAATTGACGCCGGTGCAAATCGAGGGACACTGGCTCGACCGCGCATGCCTCGTTACGCTCTTTTGCCGCTTCATTCCCGAACCGGGCGCGGACCCTGCAGGATCGTCGCGCGGACCCGCAACGCGAAGGACGGCTCATGATCCTCGCGGCCGATTTCGGAGGCACCACGATCAAGCTCGGGCTGGTGCGTGAGGCGCGCGTTGTTGCGCGTGAGCGAGTGGAGGTGGACCCGAGCCGTCCGATGACGCAGCATCTGGAAATTGTGGCCGGCCTGTGGGAGTCGCTGCTCCACCAGGAGCGCGCCTCGTTGCCCAATTGCCGTGGCGTCGTTCTCGGCCTTCCCTTCTTTGCCGACCGGCACGTGCCCCGCGTGCGCGGCGAGTTCGGGAAGTTTCCCGGCGCGCCGGCAATCGATTACGGGGCCTGGAGCCGCGAGCGGCTGGGGCTGCCCTTGATCTTGGAGAACGATCTCCGCCTCGCGGTTTTGGGCGAATGGTCCGCGGGCGCCGCGCGAGGAAAGCAGGAGGTGGTCATGCTCGCCTTTGGCACGGGGCTGGGCTGTGCGGTCGTTTCCAACGGCCGGCTTTTCCGCGGGGGGAACAACCGTGCCGCCACGCTCCTCGGCCATGGCACCGTCGCGTCCCAACCGGCTGTCGGACGGTGCGGCAACATCGGCTGTGCGGAAGACCTCGCCTCAACGGCCACGCTGGAAACGCGCGCGCGGGCCCGGAGCGATTTTGCGGGCAGCGCACTCGCGCAGGCGGAAAAAATCAACTTCGAGTCCGTGTTCACACTGTCCGCCCAAGGCGACCCGTGTGCGCAGGCGCTGCTGCAGGAAAGCCTGACCGTCTGGGCGATCGTGGTGCAAAACGCCGTGCTTGCCTTTGACCCGGAGATGGTCGTGCTGGGCGGCGGCGTGCTGCGCAGCCGCGACATCGTTCTCCCCTTCATTCGCGACCATCTGCGCCGTCACCTGCCCGGCCCGCCCCTCGAGGTCCCCATCGTCGCCGCGGAATTGGGCGATGATGCGGGCCTGGTGGGCGGCGCGGTTTATTTCGATCAAACTTTGCCGCCTTCATGAGAAAATCCAACTACGACAAGACTCCCTTCGTCGCCGTGCCCGATGGCGCCGACCGTTGTGTGCAGGGCTGGGCGGAAATTGCCGCGCGCCTGCAGCGCGCCATCGACGGGCGAAGCGCCAAGCGAACCGTCCTCGTCATCGAGTGCTACACCGGCGTCGACGAGGAACTGCTCCTGCGCGAAATCCAGGCGCGCCTGGCTCCGGCGCTGCTGCTGCACGCAAAAGACGGCATGCTGCCGCCGGCGCAGATCGACGCGCTGGTCCAGCCCTTCCTCGGCGGCGACGATCCGGTCTTCGGCTTTCTGTGCGGGCTGACCCTCCCCCAGTTTTTCAGCGAGGAACGCCTGGCGGCTCTCCGCTCGCGCGCCACCGCAGTCACGGAAGGCCTGATCGTCGTCATCGGTTGCGGCGCCAGCCTCGTGGCCGAGCCCGATCTTCTCGTCCATGCCGATCTCGCCCGCTGGGAAGGCCAGTTGCGCTACCGGCGCAACGAAGCCTCCAACCTGGGCGTCGAGAACAAGACCCTCACGGCGAGCCTTCAATACAAACGCGCGTTCTTCGTCGACTGGCGCGTGTGCGATCGCTGGAAGCGCCCGCTCATCGCCCGCTGGGATTTCGTGCTCGATACGCACCAACCCGACGCGCCGAAGCTGGCCGAGGGCGATGCGGTCCGGCGCGGCTTGCGCCATGCGGTCACGCGCCCGTTCCGGGTGGTACCGTTTTTCGATCCCGCGCCGTGGGGCGGCCAGTGGATGAAGGAGGTCTGCGATCTCGATCGCGCCAAGGCGAACTACGGCTGGTGCTTCGACTGCGTCCCGGAAGAAAACAGCCTCCTGCTCGGCTTCGGCGACCTGCGCGTCGAGGTTCCGTCGCTCGACGTTGTCTTCGACCAGCCGCGCGCGCTGTTGGGCGACGCGGTGCACGCGCGGTTCGGCGACGAGTTCCCCATCCGCTTCGATTTCCTCGACACGATCGGCGGCGGCCATCTCTCCTTCCAGGTGCATCCCCTGACCGAGTACATCCAGCACCATTTCGGGATGCACTACACGCAGGACGAGAGTTACTATATCCTCGACGCCGCCCCGGGCGCCGCGGTCTACCTCGGCCTGGTCGAGGGAGTGGACCCCGCAGCCATGCTGCACGATCTGCAGGAGGCGCAGAAGGGCAGCGCGCCTTTCCCCGCGGAGAAATACACCAATGTCTTTCCCGCCAAGAAGCACGATCACTTCCTCATCCCCGCCGGCACCGTGCATTGCAGCGGCGCCGAGTCGATGGTGCTGGAGATCAGCGCCACGCCCTACATCTTCACCTTCAAGATGTGGGACTGGGGCCGCCTTGGCCTCGACGGCAAGCCGCGTCCGATTCACCTCCAGCATGGCACCGCGAACATCCAGTGGGACCGCACGACCAAATGGACCCTCGCGAACCTGGTCAACCGCATCGAGCCGGTCGCCTCGGGCCCCGGCTGGCGCGAGGAACACACCGGCCTGCACGAGCGCGAATTCATCGAGACACGCCGCCACTGGTTCACCGGCCCGGTCACCCACGACACCCGCGGCGGCGTCCACGTCCTGAACCTCGTCGAGGGCGACGAAGCGATCGTGGAAAGTCCCGCCGGCGCGTTCGATCCGTTCGTCGTCCACTACGCCGAGACGTTCATCGTCCCCGCCCGCGTGGGCGCCTACACCATCCGCCCCCACGGGCCGTCAGAAGGTCGCGAATGCGCGACGCTCCAGGCGTTCGTCCGCGTCTGACGCGCGGGATCAGGAGTACTTGGCGGCCTTGTAGGTCTCGTACTGCCCGTTGGCGGCGGCGGCTTCCGTCTTGGAAAGCAGCGCGGCCACCTGCGTCTCGGACATGGGCGTAAAGGTGCGCGCGGCGTTGAGCGCCTGATTCAGGATGTCCATCGAGTCGCAGCCGGTCAGGCAGACGCTTACCGGCAGGTTCATCGCGAAGTGGAGACATTCCGTGCCGGTCACGCCGGTGTTCGCCTTGAACACGTCGCGCGCGCTCATTGGCTTCATGCCGATCACGCCAATGTTCTTTTGGGTCAGCACCGGCAGCACCTGCTGGCCGAAGCTCTTATAGTGAGCGTCGAGCACGTTGAGCGGCATCTGCACCGTGTCGAAACGGAACTGGTGCTGGTCGGCCACCTGCAGCAGATGCAGGTGGAAATCCGGGTCCTTATGCCCGGTGAACCCGATGTAGCGCACCTTGCCGGCTTTCTTCGCCGCCAGCATTCCCTCCAGCACGCCGCCGGGTGCAAAGATCTGGTCCGCTTCCGCCGGCGCGTGGATGTCGTGAAGCTGGATGAGGTCGATATGGTCGGTCTGCAACCGGCGCAGGGATTCCTCCAGTTGCGACGTGGCCGCCTTCGCGTCGCGGGCGTCGACCTTCGTCATGAGGAACGCCTTGGCCCGGTAACCGTCGCGCAGCGCCTGGCCCATGCGCAATTCGCTCCGGCCCTGGTTATAGACCCAGGCGTTATCGAGGAAGTTGACGCCGGCATCGAGCGCCGTGCGGACAATCTGGATGCCCAGTGCCTCGGTCACGTAAGCCTCGCCGATATGCGCGCCGCCAATGCCGAGCAGCGACACCTTCTCGCCCGTGTGGCCGAGGATGCGGTAGGGCATGCCGCCCGTCGTTTCCGCAAACGTCAGTTTCTCGCCGAGCGACGCGACGAACGCCGCGGCGGCGGCGGCCTTGATAAATTCGCGCCGTTGCATGGGACCATCCATACCACGCGGCGCCTCCGTGCGCCAGCGACGTGATCGGCTTTCCGACAATCAGCGCGCCGCCGGCGGCACGAAGAGGACGCACACCGGGCTGCCCACGCTGGCCGATTGATCGGTGGGCGCCAGCCGGCCCGACGCCTCGTCAATCTTCATCACGGCAAGACGATTGTCGTTCTGTCCCGCCACGATCATCCAGCGCCCGCTGGGATCGAGCCCGAAGTTGCGCGGAAACATCGCCGGCGACGGGATATTCTGCACGAAGGTCAGACGACCGACCGTCGCGTTGCGATGCACCCGGAACACGGTCATCACATCCTGCACGCGCGTGGAGACGTAGAGCCACTTGCCGGTGGCATCCAGCGCGATCTCCGCCGAGCCGGTGCCGGGCTTCGCGCCGCCCGGGATGTTGCCGACCGTCTCGAGCAATCGCAGAGCGCCCGTTTCGCCATTGCGGGCAAAAACGCACGTCGTGACCCCCATTTCGTTGACGACGTAGACGAAGCTCCCATCAAAAACGAGATGCCGCGGCCCGCTGCCCGGCGGGACCGTGCCGAAGGGCGAACCGGCCGGGGCAAGGCCGCCCCGCGCGGTTCGCCGGTAAATCCAGACCTTGTCGGTACCGAGATCGCACGCATAGACGAACCGGTCGTCCGGAGAAACGTAGATCGAGTGCGCATGAGGCCCCTTCTGCCGAAGCGGGTTCGGCCCCGAGCCGGCAAGAACCTCGAAGGCCGCGCGCGGCCCGATCACCCCGTCGGCGTCCACGGGAAAAGCGGCGATGGTGCCCGAGTCGTAGTTGGCGACAAAGACCTCGCGTCCCGCGCGATCAAGGCAGACATAGACCGTGTCCTGACCGCCCGCGGGTTGGCGGCTGATGGCGTGCAGCGTGCCGTCCGGCTGCACGGCAAACGACGCCACCTCGTCGCTGAGCGCGGCGAAAAGAAAGCGATGGTCCGGCGAGAGGGCGAGGAAGCCGGGATCCTTCTCCTTCGCCGCCACACGAAGCGGGCCAAGCTTCCCCGTCGCGGCGTCCAGCGTGCCGATGTAAATCCCCTGGCTGCCGCCTGGCGCGTGCGTGAACGTCCCAAGATAAAACGTCTCTTCCACCGCGCGCACAGGCAGTCCCGCCAGCATAACGATGATGAGGCAGCGGGTCATCGATCGGCGAAATTCAGGGGCATGAAACAAAAGCATTCCCAGAGCCTCGTTCCAAAAATCCCTTCCTGCCAGCACGGAACAAATGGCAGGAGCAGCGTACACCAACAGCGCTCAGGTCGCTGCCGCCCGACGCCTCAGCCAGCGCGGCACGCCGACCTCGATATAGAGATACGACAGCACCACGATGGGCGTGAGAACCACCACGGTCAGCGGCAGGTAGATGAAGCTGAGGTTCCAATTGGTCAGCGGGATACCCAGATGCTGCACCAGCAGCAAAATGATCGGCAGGTGCCACAGATAAAGGGAGTAGCTCACCAATCCCACCGGCGCCAGCGCCCGTTCCAGCCACGAAAGCCCGCGCGTCCAGGACAGGTAGCCGTCCATCAGCGCCGCGAACAATACCGCCGCGAATAGGTAAGCCTGCGAGCAAAGCGGCTTGAAGCTGAGCGCGGCGGCCAGTAGCGCGAAGCTGAGCAGCAGCATCACGCCGCGGTGCGGAAAAAGCGGGCGACCCTGCGCGTAAGCCTCCGCCAAGGCCGCCCCGAGAATCCAGTCGCACCACGTGACCAGCGGAAAGCTCCACTGCACCGAGACAAACGGCTGAAGCACGGAATGGCTCGCGCTGAGGTAGACCTGCATCAGCACGTTGAGCACGAGCCCAATGCCCAGGCAGTTGACCAGACCCATCCTCCGCCGCCAAAGGAGCAGCAACGGATAGAGCAGATAAAACTGCGCTTCCACCCCCAGGCTCCAGAAGACAGGGTTGATTCCCATGAAGGTCGACTTCAGCAGATTGTGCACGAGAAAGAGGTGCACCGGGATCTGGTAGAGCTTCGCGTAAGGCGTGCGGAGCACCGGCATCAGCATCACGCAGACAACCAGGGTGACGAAATAAGCCGGGTAAATGCGCAAAAACCGGCGCCGGAAAAACTCGCCCGCCCGGAACGGTTTCTTTCCGTGCAGGAAGGACAGGTGAACGCAAAAGCCGCTGATCACGAAAAACAGCGTCACGCCCAGCGAGCCGAAACTCACCGCGAGCAGCGGCCATGTCACCACGGGCCAGGCGGCATAATCCCGCCAAAGGCCGTGCCACGGCGGGGACCAAGCCGGATTGTTCGTGTAGAGATGGAAGAACAAGACCAACAGAAACGCGACCGCCCGCATCACATCCACGCGCGGCAAGTGCTCCTTGGCGCGCGTATGAAGCGGGACGGGAAAAGTCACCCGTCCTGTGTACCTGCCGAACCGCGGCAGCGCAACGGGAGCATCGATTTGCTTCCATCTCCGCAAACCAACGATCTTCAGGGCAGCGTCGTGGGCGGCGGCAGGGCGGGAGCGTCCTTCGGCAGCTTCGCCTTGCCCACATCGGGCGCCGGTGTGGACGCGGAAGGGACGAGGGAAGTCGTGCGCGACACGGGAGAAACCTGGGTGACCGTCGTGGTTGTCGCGGTCGCCGGCCGGCCGTTCTGCGCCGGCTGCACCGCGATGGTCTGCGTCTGGGCGGTAACCGCGGCGACGGGGGGCGGCGGAGGGCTGCCCGATTCCTCCGCCTCCTTGCCCAGGATCGTGCGCGATTTTTCCGCCTCGTTGACCACGACCTGGTCGCCTTCCGTCTCCACCACGGAGGGCGAAATCATCACGATCAACTCGGTGCGGTTCTTGTTCTTCTTGGTGTCCTTGAAAAGATAGCCGAGGACCGGGATGTCGCTCAGGAACGGCAGCCCGGAGGTGTCGCGTTCGGTGCTGTCGGAAATCAACCCGCCGATCACCACGGTCGACTTGTCCGGCACCGTCACCTCGGTGTCGAGCTTCTGCGTATCGATAATCGGAATGTTATTGCCGCTGATCGACTGGCTCCCGCCGATGCTGTCGTTCGATTGGCGGATCTTCAGCGTGACCTGGTGATTGGCGTTGATGATCGGGATGATGCTCAGTTGCAGCAGCACGTTCTCGTAGGAAATACTCGAGGTGGAGACGAGATCGGTCGACGACCCGGTGAAGCCCGAGGTGGTCGAGGCCGGCACCGGCACCTGGCTGCCCGAGGCGATGAGGGCGGCCTTGTTGTTCGTCGTGTAGACGCTTGGCCGCGAGATGATCTTGAAGCGGTTGGTCGATTCCAAGGCGCGCACGTACGCGTTCACCGTGTTGCCGATCGCGCCGTAAATCGTCAGGCCCGACGTGAGCGGAAATGCCGAGGCCGCGCTCAGGGCCGAGGGTTCGGGCACGTTGGCCGCGGTCAATCCGGCCGAGGTGTTGACCAGTCCGGTCGCCGCGCCGTAACCGTACGTCTGCTGGAATTTCTGCAGGATATCGATGCCGAATTCCATGTTTTCGCCAACCGTCAACTGCCCGATGACGGTCGCGAGATAGACCTGCAGCGGCTTGCGATCGAGCTGGTCGATCATGTCGTTCACCCGCGAAACCATGTCGGGCGTGCCAAAGACGATGATCGAGTTCGAGCGATTATCCGCCAGCAGCTGCGTCTTGCCGATCGTCGCGACGGTCGGAACGTTGTTTTCCGGCGGATCGGTCAGGGCCTCCTCCCCGCTGGTCGAGGAACCGGCCGTCCCATTCCCGGAGACGGTGCCATTCGGGCTGGATGGCGGGGCGACATTCGCGCCGTTGGGCGCTCCATTGTTGGTGCTTTGCGCCGGTGCCACGACCGCCTTGGCCTGGTCCAGCTCGTCCTTGCCCTCGGCCACCGCCGTCGCCAGCGCGGGAAGAATATTCTGCGCCAGGACGTATCTCAGCACCCGCCGATTCGGCTCCTTCATCGAGTCGGGCTGGTCGAGCTGTTCGATCATCTGCCGCAGGAAGGGCACGTTAACCGGGCGCGTGACGATCAAAATGCGATTGGAACGGGGATCGGCCACGATTTGCGCCGGACCCGACAGCAGGTCGTGCTCGTTTGAAAGCGGCGTCTCGTTCCCGATGCCGGGCGGCACCTCGACCCCGCCGTTTTGCACCGTGGCCGTGTCCTTCCGGTGATCCAGCAGCTTGTTGATTAGATCGGCGATCTTCTCCGCGTCCGCCCGCTTGAGCTGCACGAATTCACTCGTGACGCGCGCGGGCGGAACATCGATGAGCTCCTTGAGCGCAATGAGCTGGCGCACCACCCCGCCGTTTTCCGTTACGATCACCGCCTGGGCCGTCGGCACCGGCGTGTAGGCGCCATAGGGATGCACCGGCGCCTGGTTCGTGAAAATCGTCACCGCCTCCGCCGGACTGATGTAATTGAGCGGCATGTAATAGCTCACCACCTCGTCGCCAGCCGGGAGATCCGCCGCATTGGCGTAAAGCTTCACCCCCTCGCTGCGGGGCTGCTTGTTGTTGGCAAAGCTCACCACCTTCGCCGAGGTCTCATCCAGCGGCACAATCGCCACGCCATTGAGCAAAAGCGTGGCCTCGATCAGATGCAGGAACTCCTCCTTGCTCACGCCCGAAGCGTTCAGCGTGATCGGAGGCACGTTCGCCAGGTTGACGTCCCGGATCAGATGCTTGCCGGAAATCTGCTCGTAATTATCGAGGATCGACGAGACCGGCGTGTTCTGGAAATTGGAAAAGTCGGCCGACGAAGTAGACGGCGGTGCCTGGGCCAGAGCCGTCGCGAACGGCAGAAGCGCCAACAGGAGCCCCAGCACCGCGCCCGGCACCCGCACGAGTGCCGGGGCCGAACGGAAGGGCGGGCGAAGGGTCATGGTCGGATCGATCTCTGAAACGGGGGGCGAAGAGAGAGAATGACGATGAAGCAAGCCGGATGGCCTATTCACTGCGAGCAGATGGGCCGCCTGTCTCGTTGACGACCACGCCCGGAGTGTAGCCGATTTGCTTGCCATTCGTCACAGAGATTCTTTTCGATCCTTCCGAAAGATCGAGGCACAAGCCTCCTTCCGCAGGTCTACGGCGTTGACGCGGCCGACGTTGGCTGCGTCGTAGCCGCCGTTTTTCTCTCGGCCGGCGCCGGCGCACCCGGCGCGAGCGAAAGATGGCCGGGAGTCGCGCGCCGGTCGGCAATCTTGTCGCGGTAATCCTGGACCTGCTCCTGAAGCTTCACGCGGGTGAGGCCGGTAAACGGTTCCTTGGCGGCCAGGGCCTCGCCGAGGCTGTACTTCTCGTACCGCGTCAGGATTTCGTTTCCAAGATCGTAAAGGGCGATGTTCTGGCGCTCGCGGTCCTCGATCGTGCGCTGGAGCATGATGACCTGCCCGGCCAGCTGCGCACGCGCCGCCTCCTTGTCCTTGGCCAGTTGGACGTAC
This sequence comes from uncultured Candidatus Methylacidiphilales bacterium, assembly GCA_964658475.1. GTDB lineage: Bacteria > Verrucomicrobiota > Verrucomicrobiia > Methylacidiphilales > UBA1321 > JABDGH01. The sequence continues at coordinate 29,699 of CAZZYY010000013.1, forward strand.
TGTTTGTCGTCCTTCTGCCAGGCGGCCAGCGCATCGTTCAGCTTGCCGATTTGCGTCGCCTGGTCGGCATTTTGGGCTTTGAGATCGGCAATCGCCTTGTCCGAGGCCGCCTTGTCGTCGGCGCTCTGCTTGGTCAACGAGGCCACCTGCGCCGTCAGCGCGTCCACCTTCGCCTTGAGCGCCGCATTATCCTGGTCGCTCTGTGCCTGGCTGGCCTGCAGCGTGGCGACCTGCCCTTGCGCGTCGCGAAGTTGCAGCATGGTGGTGCGCAGGGCGTCGCGAAGGCGGGACTCCGCGGTTTCCGGCACGGCTTGTTGGGCGCGCAGCGGCTGGCCGACCAGCACGAGACCCGCCACGACCGGCACAACGAATGCGAGGAAGCGAAGAATTCTCATGAGCGTTAGAACTTGGCGTTGAGATCGACCTGCAGGGTGTCCTCATGCAGCGGCGGACCGGCGATGGCATCGGAGCTGAGGAAGCGCAGGCCCGCCCAAACGTGCGAGGTGATCCCGAGATTGCCGCCCACGATGAACCCCTGGAGGTTGGTTCCGCTCAGATAACCGCCGAAGTCCGCGTCCGTGAAGCCGTCGACCACCGCGTCCGATTCGACGTACCGATAGGTCAGGTTCAGGTTCCAGTCCCAAAGCCGCTCCAGCGTGGGATGGCCGACGCTCAACCGCGCATTGTAGCCCATGTTGCCACCCGCAAAGTTGCTGCCGTTGTTGTTGTTTTGCGGACCGGGAAGAACCGCGGGACCGCTGTTCTCGATCGAGCTGCGGTCGAAGGCGACGTTGTCGACGATCTCGCCGAGGAGCGAAATGTGGAAGGGATCGAAGTGGCTGTAGTCGAGCTGCCCGGTCACCGCCAGCTCCTGGAACTTCGAGGCCAGGCCAAAGTATTCATAAATGGGCGTGGGGGTCGGGTTTGGAGGCGCGACCAGCGCCGGGTCGAGCACGACATTGCGCAGGGCAATGTAGGTGTTGCCATGCTGGGCGAAAGAGGGCCGGCTGTCGTCCGTGTCGCCGTTGACGCTGGTCCCATAGGCGGCGAACTCGTCCTGCGAGATCGGATCGGAAACCTTGCCCTGGACGTCCTCGAAGTCATAAAAAGCGACGGCGCCCTTGAAATTGAAATCCTTGTTGATGACCCAATTCGCGCCGCCCTGCGCGGCATAGAGCCATTTGTCCTCGCTGTTGTAGCCGTTCCCCGAGGCGTTCGAGTTGGTCCCAAAATTCAGGTCGGTGTTGTAGACCGGGAACGCCCCCGCCACGGCGAACGGCGTCACGCCATTCGTGACCTGGAAGTTGCCGCGAACCATCACGCCGTCGAAGGCGATGTCATCCGCCCAGATCATGCTGCTGCTGAAAAAGGGATTGTCGAAGCGCCCCACGCTGGCGGAAAAGTCGGCGTCCGGCCGGCCGCCCCATTCGTAGCGCAGGAACGCGCGGTCGAGCCAGATTTCGTACTTGCTGAAGTCGCCGCCCTGGTTCTGGGTAAAGCTGTTCACGCCGCCCAGCGTCTGGTTTTCGGAGACCGGCTGATTGTCGGAGCCGGTGCCCAGGCGCATGCCGACCGTGAATCCCTGCGTGAGATCGATCTCCGCCCCCATCCGGGCCCGCAGCCGCAAACGGGCGCGCTCCTGGTCCACGTTGTAGGTGGGGATCAGGCCGCTGCGCTGCGTCGCGGTGTTGACGTCGAAGGGCGCTCCCGTGTTGATGGCATTGAAGTTCGTCTGTTCCCCCACGCCATTCCCGCCGGGGAAGTTGTCGTCCTCGAAGCGCGTGCGGATGTCTCCGGTGATGCGGAAGCGGTGGACCCAGTCGGGCACGTCGCTCCTGGCGGTGAGCCCCTGCTCGCGCGCCTGCTGCATGACGTCGGCCGTCACCTCGTCGCGGATCTGGTTGCGAACCACCTGCGGCACATAGGCCACGTCGACCGAATCGGCGCCGCCGCCGCCGGCGGGGGCCGGCGGCGGGTTGAGCATGCCGTCCGCATCCGAGCCGGTTTGCTGGGGCGGGCGCGCGGCCGCGGCGACCTGCGCGGCGCTGGCCTCTTTCTGGGCCTGCTTGACGAGATCGGCGGCATCGCTCTTGGTCAGCAGGCCGCGCTTCACCATTAGCTGGATGAGGTGGAGCGTGACGTTGGCCGCCGAGGGCGAAGCGTCGGCGCTGGCCGCGGCGGGTGGCGGCGCAGCCGGGGCCGGATCGGCGTTCGAGGTCGGCGGCACCATGTCCGCGGCGTCGACGAGCGCCGATCCACTCGGCAGCGGCGGCGAAAGATAGGGTCCGGAAATCACCGGCGTGGGGGACGGCGGGGGCGCCACCGCCGGCGCGGGCGCATCCGCGTGCGCCAGCCCAAGGGTCAGGGGAAAAAGAAGAAGACGGGAGAAGTTCATGAAATCAGTTGGGGCGTTGCTCGTCGATGGACATGACGATGGGCATCGGCATGTCCGCCGGGGGTGGCTCCTGGAGTTGCAGGCCGGTGAGGACCTCGTTCTTGATCGCCGAATCGACCGCCGGATCGCCCGAGGAGCCGGAAAGCTCCACCCGCGCGATGCGGCCGTTGGGGTCCGACCAGATGCGGACGCGCAGCCTGAGCCGCGCGGCGCGCGTCTTGTCGTTCTCCCGCAGTGCCGAGGTCACCCGCGAGACGACCTCGCTCGCGTACCAGCCGAATTTGCTCCCACCCCCGCCCAGGCCGGAGCCATCGCCATTGCCGCCTCCCCCGCCGATGCCGAAGTCGGAAGGCGGGCCGTTCGCGACCGGACCGGGCGCGGCCGGCGGCTTGGCCGGGTCTTTGTTTTCCCGGGGCTTGGCTTCCTGAGGCTTGATCGGCGGCTGCTCCACCATCTTTTGCTCGGGCGGCGGCGGGGTCTTGGGCGGCGGTGGGGGTGGCGGGGGCGGAGGAGGCGGGAGTGGCGGCGGCAAAAGCTTCACCATGATTTCCTGCGGCTTCCTCGGCGGCGGGATGCTGCCCTTGCGCGTCCGGTCGATGGTCGGGCTGGTGCCGCT
>CAZZYY010000014.1:0-17509 GCA_964658475.1 uncultured Candidatus Methylacidiphilales bacterium
CTGGCTTTACCGCAGCGCCTTCCGGCCCTCGCTCGTGCACGGGTTGTGGTTGCGCGCGCTTGGCCTTACCTTCCTCCTCGTCCTCTTTTTCTCGCTCCGCCCATGATTGACCGCTTCCAGCGCCAGTTCGTTTTCCTCGCGCCCGCCGTGGTGATGAGCGGCTGGGCCACGGTCATGCTGCACACCTTCGTCGCCGGCCACATCAACCGGCTGCTCAATCCCATGTTCCGCAGCTACGTGGGAATCGCGGCGGTCGTGCTGCTCGCGCTCAGCGTGCTTCATCTCCTCCTTTACCGTCCCAATCCGGCGGGCACGCCGTGGCGCTGGCGGCAACTTGGCCGCTGGATCGTCCTGCTCGTACCCGTCATCGCCGCCGCCGTGCTCTCGCCCGCCGCGCTGTCCGACACGACCGCCCGCCTGCGCTCCTCCGGCCCCGGCAGCGGCGCCGCCATGCCCAGCTACAGCAACGCCAGCACCCAAAACGCCAAGGCCGCGCTTGACGCCGACCCGAACGTCCCCGCGCCCATGGAGGTCCCCGACCTCGTCACCATCAGCCACTCCCCCGACATGATCCGCAAATTCAGCGGGCACCAGGTGCACGTCATCGGCCTCTACGCCAGCGGCGACCAGCCGAAGCTCATGCGCTGGATCATGTGGTGCTGCGCCGCCGACGCCGCCCCCGCCTCCGTCGCTCTCACCGGCGCCGTCGGCGGCCCGTGGAAGGACCAGCAATGGCTCGACGTCACGGGCACGGCCACGTTCCCCACCACCATGGGCCAGGCTATCCCGCAGATCGACGTGACGAGCGTCAAGAAGACCGACGAGCCGGACGAGCCGTTTTTGTCGCCGTGACCAGACTCAACGGGTGTGTCCTAATTTGAAGACTGGGAGTCCTCAGCGCCTCTTTACGGCCATTAAAATCGCAAAGCAAACTCCAACCGACATTCCGAATGCGATGATGAGAGAAGGCAAAACCTGGAACGCGACGTTGAACTTTCCCAATGGTGCAAGCAACTCGTAGATGAATGGCAAAAGGAGTGCCCCCAAGGCGAATGTTCCCGCTTTGAAAACCTTGAGGCCAACTTCCTCATTTTTTGAGCCGATCCATACCAGAAGGGCCGTAACAGCCGCAGGCATTACCCACCTCTCCGCATCGGTTAGGTACGGCCCCACGAAAATCTCCAACAGCAGGATGAAAAGCAGGTACACGAATCCAGCGGCGAAGCCCTGCCAGAAAATGCTTTTCTCACGCTCCCTTGGGTCATCCATTAACGGACTCTACACGCAGAGTGGCGCATTGCCGATTCAATTGCAGGCTTGACCCCCCTGGCGCTTCCGTTAACCTGACAGGCTCACCCAAACACGACCATGCGCGAACAAGTCACTCTCGAATGCACCGAGGCAGCCAAGGAAGGCAAGGCGCCCTCCCGTTACTTCACCACGAAGAACAAGAAGCTGCAGCAGGAGCGGCTGGAGCGGTTGAAGTACAACCCGAACCTGCGCCGCCGCACGGTTCATCGCGAGAAGAAGTAGGCTTCCCGCTCTCCCGGGCATGAAGGTCTGCATCGTCGGCGGTGGACCGGCGGGCATGATGCTCGGTTTTCTCCTGGCCCGCGCCGGCGTGCCGGTCACGGTGCTGGAAAAGCACAAAGACTTCCTGCGCGATTTCCGCGGCGACACGGTCCACCCCTCCACCATCGAGCTCATGCACGAGCTCGGGCTGCTCGACGAGTTCCTCGCCGTGCCGCACAACGTGGTCAGGCAGGTCGGCGCCGTGATCGAGGACCGGCAATACTTCATCGGCGACTTCACTCATCTGCCGGTCCAATGCCCCTACATCGCGCTCATGCCGCAATGGGACTTCCTCGATTTTCTCGCCGGCCACGCGAAGAAACTTCCGCAATTCACCCTCCATCTCGAGCACAAGGTCACCGGCCTGATCCAGGAAAACGGCCGGGTTGCCGGCGTGCATGCGGAAACACCATCGGGTCCGGCGGAGTTTCGCGCGGATCTCGTCGTCGGTGCCGATGGCCGTTCCTCCGTCGTGCGGGAGCGCGCGGGCCTTGCCGTCGAGGAGGTCGGCGCCCCGATCGACGTCCTGTGGCTCCGCATCTCGCGCCGGGAGGACGATCCGCCGGACACGCTCGGGCGCGTGATCCCCGGCCACTTCCTCGTCATGATCAACCGGAGCAGCTACTGGCAGTGCGCGTTCCTCATCCGGAAAGGCTCGTTCGACCAGGTGAAGCAGGGCGGGCTCGATGCCTTTCGCGCGCAGGTACGCGCGGTCGCACCTTTCCTGGGCGATCGCGTCAACGAACTCGACACCTGGGATAAGGTGAAACTCCTCACCGTGAAGGTCGACCGCCTGACTACCTGGCACAAGCCGGGCCTGCTTTGCATCGGCGATTCCGCCCATGCCATGTCACCGGTTGGAGGAGTCGGCATCAATCTCGCGATCCAGGATGCCGTCGCGGCGTCCAATCTCCTCACGGGGCCTCTCCTCTCCGGCCAGCTCGACGAGGACGATCTCGCGCGGGTCCAACGGCGCCGGGAGCCGCCCACCAGGAAGACTCAGGGCATGCAAGTTTTCATCCAGAACCATGTCATCGACCGCATCCTGGAATCGACCGGCACGATCAGCGCGCCTCTCATCCTTCGCCTGCTCCGGAAAATTCCCGCCTTGCGCCGGATTCCCGCCCGCGCCATCGGCCTCGGCTTTCGCCCCGAGCACATCGAGACGAAACCGGCTGCGATTTAACGCCGCCACCATCGGAAGCGGCGGTTGCTCGGCAGAAAAGATCGCGGATCGCCGGCGGCCTACGGTCGATTGGAGCAGGACCGCGTCAACCTACATCTGTTCGACTACGTCGATGCCCAGCAGATGCAGCCCCTCGCGCAGCGTCCGCGCCGTCAAGTCGGCCAGAAGCAGGCGCGAATCCCGCACGGCCTGCTCCGACGTCAGCACCGGGCACAGCTCGTAAAATTTGTGAAAGAGCGTGGCCAGCTCGAAAAGATAATTGCAGATGAAATGGGGCCGGCTCTCCTCCGCGGCGAGGAAAATGGAATCGGCAAAGTCCAGCAGCTTGCGCCCGAGCGCCAATTCCGCCGGTTCCGTCAGATGCACCTTGGCCGGGTTCGCCTCTGCCAGGCCTGCCTTGCGGAAGATCGCGCGGATGCGCACGTAGGCGTTCTGGAGGTAAGGAGCGGTGTTGCCGTCAAAGGCCAGCAGTTTCTCCCAGCTGAAGACGTAATCGAGGTTCCGATTCTGCGCGAGGTCGGCGTACTTCAACGCACCCAGGCCCACCACCCGCGCGAGCGCGACCCGCTCGTGGTCGTTCAGCTCCGGGCGTTTCTCGCCGATAATCCTGCCGGCGCGCTCCTCCGCCTCCGCCAGGAGAGAGCGCAGCTTGATGTTCTCGCCCGAACGCGACTTGAACGGCTTCTTGTCCGGACCGAGGATCGTCCCGAAGGCGACGTGCTCCAGCCGCATCGCGCCGTAGCCCCACCGTTCGGCGGCGTTGAAGATCTGGCGGAAGTGCATCTGCTGCGGCGCACCCACGACGTAGAGCACCCGGCCGGCCTTGAAATGATCGTGCCGGTAACGGATCGTTGCCAGATCGGTCGTGGCGTAGTTGAAGCCGCCATCCGATTTCTGGATGAGGATCGGATTGTCGATGAACCTGCCCTCGGCTTCGCCCGGTTCCTTGCGGAACACCAGGAAAGGATCGTCCTTGGGATCGAGCTTGCCGTCGGAGAAGATGGCGATGGCGCCCTCGCTCGGCCGCGCGATGCCCTTCTCGACCATCTCCTTCACCACGCCCGCAAGCATGTCGTTGTAGAAGCTCTCGCCGAGCTGGTGATCGAACTGGACGCCCAGCCGCTGGTACATCACTTCGAGCGCCGCAATGGAAAAGTGCAGGAACTTCTCCCACAGCGCCCGATTGGCTGGGTCGCCCTGCTGCAGCAGCACCAGCTCGTGCCGCGCGGCTTCCCGCACGGTCTCGTCCGCCTTCGCCTCCGCCTGGATTTTCTGGTAAATCGTCTCGAGGTGGCCAAAGGGATCGAGCGCGAGCTTCTCCGGGTCGCCCTCGCGCTTGTACCCGAGCAGGATCATGCCGAAGCTTGTGCCCCAGTCGCCGATGTGATTGTCGGCGATCACCTCGTGCCCGAGGAAGACACCGATGCGGGCGAGCGCGTCGCCCAGGATCGTGCTGCGCAGGTGACCGACATGCATCTCCTTCGCGATGTTCGGGCTGCTGTAGTCGACCACGACCGTTTCCGGATGCGCCACCTTGGCCACCCCCAGCCGTCGATCGTTCCAGCGTTCCTCAATCTGGCGATTCAGATAGTCGGTGCTTAGCCGAAAATTGAGAAAACCGGGCCCGGCAATCTCCGCCGGTTCCGCAAGGCCATCGAGATCGAGCGCCGCGCGCAGTTCCTCCGCCACCTCGCGCGGATTGCGTTGCGCCGTCTTGCCGAAGACCATGGCGGCATTGGTTTGAAAGTCGCCATGACGGGCGTCGGGGCAGGGCCGCACATAGGGTCCGGTGGGCGGCGGCTGAAAGAGCGCAGCCACCGCGCGGGCAACGCGGGCTTCCAGTTCCTGGCGGGGCGTGTTCATCGGGGGAAACGGTTTGTAGGGGCATCGGCCCGGCTTGTCAGACACTTTCGCGCCGCTCAACCATGCTGCTGCCAGGAAGCCGCGGCCCACGTCCAGGCCCGGGCGGCACCATGCGCGGTCGCCGCATAAGACTGACCGGTCAGCACCGCCAGCTCGCGCAACGCGCCCGCGAGCCCCGCGTGCGTCATCAGGCTCAGCAGGAGGAGGAACATGAAGAGGTTGATCAGCAGGATGACGACGAATGAAAACACAATCCCCTGCCCGGTCAGGTCGGTTTGCCGCCGGTGGGCCATCGAGACGGTGAAAGTCAGGTGAAACGCCCAGAACAAACCGATGCCGAAGTAAAGCCACGGCTGCCACGGCCGCAGCGAGTGGTAAAAATCGACCGTGACCCACAGCGCCATCCAGATCAGCGCGTAAATGGGCACGAAATAAGGCGAAAGCGCGATCCACCAATTGACCTTGTCGGTGAGCACGTGCCCGCCTTTCGAGCTGACGTGGAACGCCGTCACCTTCCCGCCCGCGAGCATAGCCGCCAGCGCGTGGGTGAATTCATGGCCGAGCACGTAGAGCCACATCGTGCGCGGCAGGAGAAAAAACACCGCCAGCCAGACGGCAAACCCCGCCGTCAGGCTGCCGAACCACAGCTCGTGCCAGCGGCCCGCCGGCGCGGTCACGCGGGCGAGCTGGATCAGCGTCCAGATCTCACCCGCGAGCAGCGGTAAGAGTGCCAGCGCAATCAGAAACTTGAAGAAGCGAAGAGCCATGAATGCAGCGCCGTGACTCTACCGACTTGCCGCGTTCAGAGCAAACTGACCGGATCGACATCGACCGTGACCTGCACATCGTCGGGCCACGAGCGCTCCATCGCCATGGGCCGTAGCAGGGGCGTCAGCGCGGTGATGCGCCTGGTCCGCAGGAAAACCTGGAAGCGGTAGCGCTCGCCAATCCGCGAGATCGGCGCAGGCGCTGGGCCGGTCAGTTCCGCCCCGGGCAGTTTCTCCATCTCCTTCGCCAGTTGCTCCAGGACGAAGCGGGTCTTCTCCTCGTTGCGCCCGCGCGCACCCACCAGGATGAAGCGTTCGTAGGGCGGATAATGCAGGGCGCGGCGAAACTCGAGTTCCTGCTCCACAAAGCCGGGATAATCGTGGTGCCGCGCAAACTGAATGGCCGGGTGAAAGGGCGCCCGCGTCTGCACGAAGACCTCGCCGGCTAGCTTGCCGCGCCCGCTGCGGCCGGAGACCTGCATGAGCAGCTGGAAAACCCGCTCGCTGGCGCGGAAATCAGGAATCTGCAGCGCCAAGTCTGCATTGATCACGCCCACGCAGGTAACGCGCGGAAAGTGCAGGCCCTTGGCGATCATCTGCGTGCCGACAAGGATATCGATTCGACCCGCGGCGAACTCGCCCAGCGTCCGCTCATAAGCGTTCTTGCCCCGCATGGTGTCGGAGTCCATTCGAACGAGGTTTGCCTTGGGAAAGGCGTCCGCCAGCGCCTGCTCGATCCGTTCCGTCCCGCTGCCCGTGTAGGTATAGGGCGCGAAGCCGCACTCTGGGCACGCGGGCGGCGCAGCCTTGGTGAAATCGCACAGATGGCAGATGAGCCGTCCCGCCTGCCGATGAAAGGTGGGCGAGACGCTGCAGTTCGGGCACATCTCCACATGGCCGCATTGCGGGCACTGCAACGAGCTGGCGTACCCGCGGCGGTTCAGGAAGATGATGGACTGCTCGTGCCGATCGAGCCGGGCCTGCACCGCCTCGACCAAGCGCGGCGCCAGCAGCATCGGAGGTGGTGGCGGCGCGCCTGGCAACCGTTTCGCCTTGCTGCGCAAATCGAGCACGTGGACGGTGGGAAGCGTTCCTTCCTCCGCACGGGCACGCAACTCGGTCAGCCGATACTTGCCCTCCCGCGCGTGATGGAACGACTCGAGCGAAGGCGTGGCCGATCCCAGCAGGACGGGCACGCGCTCGAGGTGGCCGCGCATGACCGCGACATCGCGCGCATGATAGTGCGGCGATTCTTCCTGCTTGTAGGAATGCTCGTGCTCCTCGTCCACCACGATCAGCCCCAGATTGTCCAGCGGCGCAAAGACGGCGCTGCGCGCGCCGATGACAATGCGCACGCGCCCGGCACGGATGTGCTGCCATTGATCGTGGCGCTCGCCGGAGGAGAGATGGCTGTGCAGCACGGCCACGCCCACTTTCCTGCCCACGAACCGCGCGCGGAAATGCTCGACGGTCTGCGGCGTCAGCGCGATTTCCGGGACGAGGACCAGCGCGGTCTTGCCCGCGGCCAGCACCGCGGCGATGGCCTGCAGGTAAACCTCCGTCTTGCCGCTCCCGGTCACGCCATGGAGCAGCACGACCTTGGGGCGCAGTGTGCCGGCCTCCTCGCCGATCATCCTCAGGGCGGCCTTCTGCTCGGAGTTGAGCGTATGGCCGGCCGATTCCGCCATCGGCGCATGCAGGAAGGGATCGCGGTCCTGCGTCTGGGAGTCGATGGCCACCAAATTCCGCTCCGCTAGCGCGCGCCAAACGGCCGGCGTGGCGATTTCACCCAGGTCGGAGAGCCAACCCCCGCCGTTTTCCATCAGGTGCCGCCAGGCACGCGCCTGCGCCTTGGTCTTTTCCAGGGCCGCCGCGATTTCCGCCGGAAGTTCGCGCACCAGCGGCTCAACCCAAAGGCGGCGCTTGAACGCCGCATCCGCGCGCCGCACGGCCTGGGGCAACACCGTCTTCAGCGCCGTGGCCAGGGGCGCGCAGTAATACTCCGCCAGCCAGCGCGCGAGCTGGATCAGGCTGGGTGGGAGTGAGGAAGGCAGAACCGCGGCGATCGGCCTGAGTTTCCGCACCGCCGGTTCGGCCGGGAATTCCACCACGTAGCCGACGATTTGCCGCGCTCCGAACGGCACGCGGACTTTCGCGCCAAGCGGGACCTCCATCCCGGCCGGAACGTCGTAGTCGAAAGCTTGATCGAGCGCGACTTCCGGAACCACCCGCGCAATGCGACCCATGGGTCTTTCTAGCATCTCGTGCGCGGTTGCGACAGCGGCCAATCGCGCGGCCGCCGGACCGCGCTCAGGAGCCCCAGTTGGAAATCCAGCCGGGCTGATTCGTTCCCGCCATGTCGCCGGCCGTGGACCACAAATCGAAGGCATTGGTGCCGTTTACCGGCGGGAAAGCGGTGCCGCTGTAGTAGCCATAGGAATTTCCAAACGGATCCTTGATATAATACAGGTTTCCCGACCCGGACGAATCGACGGCAAGCTGTGTTTTTTTGAAGGGAAAGTAGCTCCTGCTGCCCGGAAGCGGCGTGTCAGTCACATTGGTCATGCCGCTCAGGCTTTGATACAGCAGTTCGGACGAATTTTCGTAAGCACCCCCGGGGCTGGCCGGGCTCGTTGCGTACGAATTGGTTGTCCCGGTAAACAAGGAGGACTGCCCGCTTGGGAAAGTCGGATAAGTCCCATTATCTGACTTGTATGCTTCCATGGCGGCGGAGAGCCCGGCGATCTCGCTGCGGGCACGGCTTCGCGCCGCCTGCCTCATCACGCCACTGGCGGCGTAAAGGATGAGCCCGGCCAGGATCGCGATGATCGCAATCACCGTCAGCATCTCCACCAGGGTAAAACTGGTCGGCCGAGGCCGTCTGGTCTGGCGGCGGTACATGAAATTAATAGGTATGCGCCCAGAAGCTGCCGGGGGATGGCTTGGCCGCCGTACCGCCAGTCAGAGGCTGATCACACGCACACCACACGGCGACACCCCCCGGCGTGCCGCCCGATAGAGAAGTTCCCGTGTAGTTCGTCGAGTACACGGCCAAGTTCGGAAGCTTGTTCGCGGCGTCGCCGTTATCCCCGACCACACCGCTATAGTCGGTGTCGATCGCCATGGCGTAATAAGGCATCGCGGAAGCTTTTCCAAATGGATTAACAAAAATACCATACGTCGTATCGAGATCGGACCTGTTTGGCTGCAGATACGGAATTCCGCGGGTGTTGGTGACAGCGTTCCCGGTTACGGTCGTGCCCGGACTCAAGGGGTTGACGTTCCCGCACAGAGCGATCATGAGGTATTTCATTCCGGTCGCTGAAGTCGTTCCGCCATCGTAATACGCATCGCCGGTCCCGGGATAACCCGACTGCGTCGGATAAACGCTGTACTCCGTATAGTAACTTTGCACCGCCGTTTGCAGCATGGCGGCGGTGGAGTTCGCTTTCGTGCGCTTCGCGTAGCGCAGGACGCTGCCTACGCTGGCCACGATGACCCCGGCCAGGATGGCAATGATGCCCATCACGACCAGAAGTTCCACCAAGGTAAAAGCAGTGCCGCGAGCCCGACGGGGAAAAAAGCGTTTCATAAGAATCTGAAGCTTAAAATACCTCAGTAGTGATTCCGGCGCGAGCGGTTTCGGACGAATTTACGCCGATTTACCGCAGTTCCTTCTCGAGCCGCTCGGCCACCCATTGCTTGAGCATGCTCTGGTAGTTCAGGTAACGCTGGCGCGCGAGCCGCTTGAGCCGCGAGAGCATGCGGGGATCGATCCGCAGGGTGATGGTCGTCGACTCGTTCGCATCCGTGCCGACGAGCGAGGTCTGCATCAGCCGCTGGCTGATCTGGTGGCCCTCCCAGAATTCGACCTCTTCCGTGTGGCTGGCGAAGACCGGGACCTTTTCGAAATCGGTGATGACGGGGAGTGACATGAGGCTTGAGCGCTAGGAGAGCGCCTCCTGGTTGCGGCGCTCGTAGAAGAAGGTCTCCTCCTCCGTCATCGGCCGCGCGGCCATGACGCGCACGACCTTCCCGGTGGAGGTGTAGACGGCGAAGACGCCTTTCTTGCCCCCGGTGCAGCCCAGGCTGATGAACCGGTTGTGCACGGCAAAGCGGTTCGCATCGGGCAGCAGCCGAAAGCTGAACGGGTCCTCGAAGCTCTCCGCAACCTCGGCCTGGGTCAGCACGCTCGACTTAAAGTAAGACCAGTCGAATTCCATGCCGCCTGAGCGTACGAACCCTTCGCCCCACCGGAAAGATCAAAGCACGGTGCCGCTGCGGATCACCCCGCCCTTCGGCACCACCACGATGCCGTCCCGGACGTAGTAACCGTCCCCATCGTAGTCGTCCGGTTTGCCGTGGGGCGAGATGCGCACGTTGTCCCCAATGCGCGCGTTCTTGTCGATGATGGCGCGCTCGATGTACGTGTTATAGCCGATTCCCTGCGGCGGCAGGCCCTTGGCACGCGCGGCCTCCACCTCCTGCGGGGTTTCGTAATCATCGTGTCCCATCAAGATCACGTCCTGCAGGGTCGAACCGGCCTCGATGCGGCTGCGGATGCCAATCACGGCGTGGTCGATCTGGGCGTCTACGATCACGCAACCGTCCGAGATGACCGCCCGCGTCAACCGCCCGCGGACAATCTTGCTCGCGGGAAGGTAGCGGGCGTGGGTGTAGATCGGCGCCTGGGTGTCGAAGAAGTTGAACTGCGGCAGCTCGTGCGCGAGATCGAGATTGGCGTCGAAGAACGCCCGGATGGTCCCGATGTCCTCCCAGTACCCCTGATACGGATACGAGAAGAGTTTCCCGCTCGGGATTAGATTGGGGATGATGTGCTTGCCGAAATCGACCTGCTTTCCGGAAAGCGCCTTGTGCATCACATCGCGGTTGAAAACGTAGATGCCCATGGAGGCCAGATAGAGATCCTCGCCCGTGGGGTTCGTGAGTTGCGATAATAGGTTGCCCTTGATCCGCAAGTCATCGAGCAGCGCCGGGTCCTTGGGCTTTTCCTCGAAGCGGGTGATGCGCTGATCTTCGTCCGTCTCCAGGATGCCGAATGCGCCCGCATCGCTGCGACGCACCGGGATCGTAGCCACCGTGGCGTCCGCGCCGGAGCGGACATGCTCGGAAATAAGGTGCCGGAAGTTCATTCGGTAGAGCTGGTCGCCGGAAAGCACGAGCACATATTTGTGCGGCGCGTTGTCGAAGTGCCCCAGGTTCTGCCGGACCGCGTCCGCCGTGCCCTGATACCACGTGTTGTTACCGGGCGTCTGCTGGGCGGCCATGATCTCCACGAACCCATGGGAAAAGTCGTCGAAGCGGTAAGCCTGCTGCACATGCCGATGCAGCGACGAACTGTTGAATTGAGTGAGGAGAAAAATGCGCTTGAGCCCCGAATTCAGGCAGTTGCTAATGGGGATGTCCACCAGCCGGTATTTCCCGGCCAGAGGCACGGCGGGTTTGGATCGATCTTTCGTCAGCGGAAACAGCCGAGTGCCGGCCCCGCCTCCGAGGATCACGGAAACGACATCGCGGGGGCTAAAGGCGGGGTTGCTATTGAAAGACTCCATAGCACAAGATACGAAAACGTTCGGGGCTTGCCAACCCTGACCGCGCCTTCAGGCAACTGTTTTTCAACAGCTTCCGCGTTTCGAGCTTCCGCGCAACCTTGACGCTACCCGGGTCGCGTGGAGAATAGACCGCTTATGTGTGGCATTGTCGCGTATCTGGGGGACAAGGAGGCGCAGCCGCTGCTTCTCGAGGGCCTGCGCCGGCTTGAGTATCGCGGCTACGACTCCAGCGGCATCGCGATTTTGGACGGAAAGGGCCTAGAAATCGTCCGGCGCGTCGGCCGCATCCAGCAGCTGGAAAGCGCGCTGAGCAAGTCGCCCCTGCACGGTTCGCTCGGCATCAGCCACACGCGCTGGGCCACGCACGGCAAACCGACGGAAATCAACGCCCACCCGCATACCGACGCCTCCGGCAAACTCGCTGTCGTACACAACGGCGTGATCGAAAATTACAGCACGCTGAAGCAGCGGCTGAGCGAGCAGGGTTGCAAGTTTCGCACCGAGACCGACACCGAGGTGCTTGCGTTTCTTATTGGCTCGCACTTCGACGCGCTCGATCCCGCGACCGAGAACCGGTTGGAGCTGGCGGTCATGGAATCGCTCAAGGAAGTCACCGGAACCTACGGCCTTGTCGTCATGCACGAGGACGCGCCCGACATGATGATCGGCGCGCGGCGCGGGAGCCCGCTCGTCCTCGGAATCGGCACGCACGAGCATTTCCTGGCCAGCGACGTCTCAGCCATCGTCGCCCACACGCAGACCGTGGCTCATCTGCGGGACTACGACGTGGTCACGGTCGACCGCCACGGCTATCGCCTGAAGTCGCTCACCCATAACGAAAAGGGTCTCGAGATCAGCAAAGTCGACTACAGCGCGGCCGACTCCGAGCTGGGCGATTTCCCGCACTACATGCTCAAGGAGATTTTCGAGCAGACGCTTTCCGTCCAGAACACCGTGCGCGGCCGCCTCAACATCGAGGAAAGCACCGCCCAGCTCGGTGGCCTCAACCTCGGCCCACAGGAATTGCGCGAGGTCGAGCGCATCCTCATCACCGGCTGCGGCACCGCCATGCATGCCGGGATGGTGGGCGAGTACCTGATCGAGTCGCTGGCCTACCTGCCGGTGGAAACCGATTTTGCCAGCGAGTTCCGCCTGCGCAACTCGCCCCTGGACCGCCGCACGCTGGTTCTCGCCGTCAGCCAGAGCGGCGAGACGGAGGACACGCTCGGTGCGCTGCGCGAGGCACGGCGCAAGGGCCACCGCGTGCTCGGCATTTGCAACAACGTCGGCAGCACACTCGCGCGCGAAACGGATGGCGGTGTCTACATGTACGCCGGGCCGGAGGTCAGCGTGGCGGCGACCAAGTCGTTCACATCCCAGGTCGCCATCTTTCTGCTCCTCGGTCTGCTCTTTGGCCGCATGCGCTTCCTTTCCGCGTCGCAGGGACGCGAGATTGTCCGCGCCATCGAGGCGCTGCCCGACCAGATCACCGAGATCCTGCGGCAGAGCGACCACATCCGTTCCATCGCAGAGAAGTACCGCGCCTGCGATTCCATGCTCTTCTTCGGCCGCCAGGCCCTTTACGGCGTGGCGCTGGAGGGCGCGCTGAAGATGAAGGAAATCACCTACATCCACGCGGAGGGCCATCCAACCGCCGAACTCAAGCACGGCGTGATCGCGCTGGTGGACGAGCAGACGCCCAGCGTGTTTCTCTGCCCACGCGACGGCGCATACGACAAGAACGTGAATAATCTCCAGCAAGTCCGCGCGCGAAAGGGCCCGGTCATCGCCGTTGCCACCGCGGGCGACACGAACATCCACCAGCACGCGGACGACATCTTCACCATTCCCGACGTGCCCGAGTACATCGCACCGATCCTGGCCGTCATCCCGCTCCAGCTTTTCGCCTATCACATGGCCGTGCTGCTTGGCCGCGACGTCGACAAGCCCCGCAACCTGGCCAAGTCGGTCACAGTGCCCTGAACGTCAGCAAGCCGATTTCAGACCCTCCCATGGTCAGGAACAAACGTGGCGCTCGCTTCCGCGCTCGCTGGCGAAACCTTGGGCAACGTGCAGCGCGGTGACCGGCTGATGAACATCGTTTGCGCTACCCCGACGAGGTTCGGCAAGACGCAGGCCAACTTAGTCGTTTTCCAGTGCGGCTCGGTGATGGCGGGATCATCTCTTTGGACAAGGTCGCTCGCGTCCAATTCAGTGACAGCGTCAGCGAGATTAACCGCGACAACGGCAGGCGCGTGGCCGCAGTCCAATCCAATGTGCGGGGCCGAGACGTGGGCAGTTTCGTCCAGGATCTGCGTGCCCATCTTGACCACGAAGTAAAAGTTCCTGACGGTTATCGGGTGGAATTGGAGGGGCAGTTCAAGAACCTCGAGTCAGCCACCGCGCGCCTGAAGGTGTCTGAAGCGACTGGCGCTCTCAGTTGGCATTTCGGACGTTTTGCTATTTATCCCTACTTCGAAATGGATGAGTTCTTCGATCTTTTTACCGAGGCAAATCCGCGGCACCTTGGCTTTGCTCAGTGGGGTGAAGTTCGATTATCCGGCCATCTACGCACGTGAGCGGAAAGAGACCACATGGGATGAGATGTTGGAACCCTTCGAGTCGTTTCTGAAGATTCCCTACTGGAAGGGTGCGCATTAGAATCGAGGATCCCAGGCGCGCGGTATGACTGGCGATGTCAGTCGCTTCGTCGTGCTGATGGTAGAACGCGGGAATTCAACGGGAGAGCTTAGGTCTGACTTGAGTTTGCGCCGATATTCTGCGAGACTTCAGCCGTGATCGATCGCTTGAAAAGCTTCATCGCGCTTCTGATGGCCGTCTTGGCCCTTGGGATCTGGACGCCCGAACCGGCGTGTGCGGCCGCCCCATCTGTCACGGGCAATTCCTGCTGCTCTTCGGATTGTCATTCATCGAAGTGCAATCCGAAAGCCCCCTGCGGTCAATCCTGCTCGGTTTTTTACGTGCAGGCGTCGGACAAGCAGTTGCCCGCGCGCGCAGTGTCCGGCGTTGCGGCGGTCTCCCCGGTTTTCTCATTTGCTCCTACCCAGATCACTTACCCCGTATTTGTTTCCGTCCTGCGGCCTCGTCCGCTGAATTTTTCTCCACCCTTCGGTGGTAGTCCGCCACAGGCCGTGCTGCGCCTCTGGCTCATTTAAGTCCGCTCCTCCCCACCGCGTCGGTTTCCCGCGCCTTGAGGGCTTCGGGACGGTCGTACTCAAACGTTAACGGAGGTCGGATCATGTCTTTTATTCAGCAGCTACAAAATATCGCCGGAAATGGACCGCTCACTCGCCGCAAGGCGCTGTTGGGCCTCTCACTTATCACG
Organism: uncultured Candidatus Methylacidiphilales bacterium; assembly: GCA_964658475.1. Classification (GTDB taxonomy): domain Bacteria; phylum Verrucomicrobiota; class Verrucomicrobiia; order Methylacidiphilales; family UBA1321; genus JABDGH01. The sequence goes on from CAZZYY010000014.1 coordinate 14,308, forward strand.
CTCACCGCCTGCTCCCACAAATCAACGGAAGCGAAAGACGGCAACGTCGCCTACTACACCTGCACCATGCACCCCTTCGTGCGGTCACAAGACCCAAAAGGTAAATGCCCGGTCTGTGGCATGGACCTGGTACCCGTGTACAAGACAGGCGGCGGCGCTCCGGCCAATGGTTCAGGCTCAGGCACGAACGCGGCGCCCGCGGCTGCGGCAGCCGTTGATTCCCCGGGGATGATCAGGGTCAGCCCGGAGCGCATGCAGGAAATCGGTGTGACCACCGAGATGGTCACCATGCGCAAGCTTACCCGCTCTCTCCAGGCTCCGGCCCGGGCCGAGATCGATGAGTCCTCTCTCCGCGACATCAACGTGAAGGCCGGCGCCGGCTACATCACCAAGCTCTATGCCAACTACGAAGGAATGTCCTTGGAGAAGGGACAGCCGCTGATGACCGTGCTCTGCGAAGGCTGGCTCCAAACCCAGATCGACTACATCAAGGCCTATCGGGACTGGAAACGATCGCCCCTGATGTCTCCAAACAACAGCTTCGCTCTCGACAACAAGTTGGAGCTGATGCGAGCCCGCATCCGGGTTTGGGATCTGTCCCAATGGCAGATCGAGGACCTGGAAAAGTTTGCCCTCAGCACCAACGAGATTGATCTGCGAACCGGTCATGGGCTTTCCGGCAGCTTCGACGTGCTTGCGCCCTTCGATGGCTACGTCCACGAGAAGAAAGCGGTTGAGGGCATGCGGTTCGAGGCCGGGCAATCCCTCCTGGTCTTAGCCGATCACAGCCACGTCTGGATCGTGGCCCAGTTTCCAGAAGACCAAGCCATGTACATCAACGTGGGCCAGAAGGTGACCGTGACCTTTCCGTCGATGCCGGAACACAAGGTTCAGGGCACGATCAGCTTCATCGACCCCCATGTGGATGAGGAGCAGCGGCGCATCATGGCGAGAATCGTCATTGCCGATGAAGGCCACATGTTCCATCCCGGCCTGTTCGCCCAAGTGTCAGGCGATATCCCGGCAGGTAATAGCCTGACCATCACCACGGCGGCGGTAGTCCCTACCGGCAACAAGTTCATCGTCTTTGTCGACCACGGCGGCGGTAGCCTTGAGCCGCGCCAGATCGAGGTGGGCAGCCACAGCGGCGACTCCTACGAGGTCGTATCCGGCTTGAAGGAAGGAGATCGTGTCGTTAGCGGGGCCAACTTCCTGATCGACTCCGAAAGCCGGATTCAAGGCGTGCTCAAGACTTGGGGAGACCGGACGTGACTACGGATGAGTCGCGGCCCCTCGGGCTTATCGAGAAAATCACCGATGTCAGCGGACGAAACCCGTTCTTAATCGGCCTACTCTGCCTGATTGCGGTGTGCGCGGGGTTCTACTCCCTGGCGCACGTTTCCCTCGATGCAGTCCCGGATTTGTCCGACGTGCAGGTGATCGTGTACACGAACTGGGAGGGCCGCAGTCCTTCGCTGGTTGAAGACCAGATCACTTATCCCATCACGAGCAAGTTCCTCGGCGCCCCGCGTGTGAAGGCGGTGCGGGGGCTTTCCATGTTCGGACGCTCCTTCGTGTACGTCATCTTCGAAGACGGCACCGATCTTTATTGGGCGCGCTCCCGGGTGCTCGAATACCTCAATGGCGTTCGGGAGTCGTTGCCGCCGGGCGTCACGCCAACCCTCGGTCCGGATGCGACCGGCGTGGGCTGGGTCTACGAATACGCCCTGGTTGATGACACGGGCAAAATCAATCTTGCCCAGATGCGTTCCCTGCAGGACTGGACGCTGAAGTACGCGCTCGGCTCGGTGAAGGGCGTGGCGGAGATCGCGAGCATCGGCGGCTTCGTGAAGCAGTATCAGGTCAACGTCGATCCCAACAAACTGATCAACCATGGTGTCAGCCTCAATGACGTGGTCGAGGCCGTGCGCAAGAGCAACAGCGACGTGGGTGGCAAGTCGCTGGAAGTTTCCACGACCCAGTATTTCATTCGCGGGCGTGGCTACATCCACTCGCTCGACGATCTGCGACAGATCCCGCTCAAAGCTTCGGATGGCACGCCGCTAACCGTCGACCAGGTGGCGACCGTCGAATTCGGCCCCGACTTGCGCGAAGGGCTGGCGGAGTTCAACGGCCAGGGCGAGGCCGCGGGCGGCATCGTCGTCATGCGTTACGGCGAGAACGCGCTGGCCGTGATCGACGGGGTCAAAAAGAAGATCGCGCAGTTGAAGGATTCCCTGCCTCCGGGAGTTCGGATCGTCCCGGTCTACGACCGCTCCCAACTGATCCTGCGGTCGATCGACACTCTCCGAGAAAAGCTCATCGAGGAGAGCATCATCGTCAGCCTGGTTTGCGTGGTCTTCCTCTGGCATTTCCGCAGCGCCCTGGTCGCCATCATCATGCTGCCGACCGCGATCCTGCTTTCCTTCATTCCTTTCGCGGCAATGCATCTGACGGCGAACATCATGTCGCTGGGTGGCGTCGCCATCGCCATCGGCGCGATGGTCGATGCGGCGATCATCATGATCGAGAACGCTCACAAGGAACTCGAACACGCCCGGGCGGCCCAGTCTCAAGAGCTGAGCCGTTCCCAGGAGTTCGAGGCCATTCTCCACGCTGCGCGTAAAATGGGCCGTCCGCTTTTCTTCTCTTTGCTGGTCATCACAGTGTCCTTTGTCCCGGTCTTCACGCTGGAGGGCCAGGCCGGACGGCTTTTTCAGCCGCTGGCCTTCACCAAGACCTTCGCCATGTTCTTTGCGGCACTTTTATCCATCACGCTCGTTCCTGTGTTGATGACTCTTCTCATTCGCGGACGCATCACCCCTGAAGCGCGAAACCCGGTCAACCGATTCCTGATCGCACTTTACCGCCCCGTGGTTGATCGGGTATTGAGAGCGCGATGGTTCGTCGTGGTGGCCGCGACGGCGCTGCTGGCGCTGACAATCATCCCGATCTGGAGTTTGGGCAGTGAGTTCATGCCGCCGCTCAATGAAGGTGACTTCCTCTTCATGCCGACCGCGCCAGACGGGCTGGGCACCCAGGAAGCCTCTCGCATTCTCCATGAGCAGAACATCCGTCTGAAGCAGATCCCGGAATTCATCAGCGTCTTCGGCAAGGCTGGTGCCGCGGAAACTGCCACCGATCCCGCACCGCTCTCCATGTTCGAGACAACCATCCAGGTCAAACCACCCAACGAATGGCG
>CAZZYY010000014.1:17609-30148 GCA_964658475.1 uncultured Candidatus Methylacidiphilales bacterium
GGTCGTCGAGACGGCAATCGGTGGGAACCAGATCGGATATACCGTGGAGGGACGCGAGCGGTACCCGATCAGCGTGCGTCTCCAGCGCGACTTCCGCGATAGCATCTCCGCGATCCGGCAGATCCCGGTGGCAATTCCTGGCGGAGCACAAGTGCCCTTGTCCTCGCTGGCTGCCATCGAGTATGCCAGTGGTCCTCCCGAGGTGAGAAGCGAGAACGGGCAACTCGTCTCCTACGTGTCGGTGGACACTACGGCGGGCGATTTTGGCGGTTACGTCCAGAAAGCGGGCGACCGTCTTCGTGGGTCGGTACACGCCGCGCCCGGTGTGTACTGGGAGTGGGCCGGCTCGTTCGAGCAGCTTCAGCAGGTGGAGCAACGCCTTCTTGTCATCGTTCCTTTCACGCTGCTGATCATTATCCTGCTCATCTACCTCAATACCCGTTCGTTCATGCGAACCTGCATCGTGCTGCTGGCCGTCCCGTTCTCCCTCATCGGGGCTTTCTGGCTGCTCTACCTGCTCGATTATCATTTTAGCGTCGCGGTGGCGGTGGGGCTGATTGCCCTGGCCGGTATTGATGCCGAGACCGGCGTCGTGATGCTGATTTATCTCGATCAGGCCTTTGATGAGCGGGTGCGACGTGGCGCCATGAATACGTTCGGAGACTTGGTCGCAGCCGTGAAGGAAGGCGCGGTTCAGCGCATTCGCCCCAAGATGATGACCATGGCCGCCATCCTGTTTGGATTGCTCCCCATCATGTGGAGCACGGGCTCAGGTTCCGAAATTATGAAACGCATCGCGGCTCCGATGATTGGGGGCGTCATTACCTCGGCAATCCTGGGCCTTTTGCTTTATCCGGTTCTCTATGTGCTCTGGCGGAGCCGCCACCTGCAGGCCCCCCAATCAGGATCGCCCAAGGTGATCGAGGCTCCGACTCTGGCTAGAGTCTAAGCCCTACTCCGCGAGCGTCTGGGGCAAAACTGGGGCCTTTAGAGGACCGTTAGCAGCTCCCGGAGCTTCCCATGCCCTTCCTGAGGATTTAAGGCGCGGCCGATGCGATCGTGGGTCTGCTGATGATGACAACCTCCGCAAATGACTTGAGCGCTTTTCGGGCCGACACGATCTGAGCGAGGACATCGACGCAGTCGCGGTCAGCCCCACCACAAAGAGGATGAAGACCGCGATCCGCTTCCAGCCCAGGCTGGAGGATGGTTCAGGGGCAGTTTGCGATTCGGGAGGACGCATGCGGAAAGTCTGGCCGGGCAACCCGGAATTGCTTGGATTCTTGCGGTTGAAGTTGCGCCGCCCGCGTATACGTTGCTGCATGAAGGTAGGCCAAAAAGTTGTCTGCGTGGACGACGCGGCCCCGCTGCACTTGCGGCAGTTCTACACCGCCTGGATCAAGAAAGGCACGGTCTACGTCATTCGCGGGGTCTTTCTTGGGGTCGACTACCAGTCCGCCAGCCCGGGCGAAGTCGGCGTTTACCTGCTCGGCCTCCATAACCCGAAATCGAATGTCCCGCCGTTTCCCGAGCGCGGCTTCAATGCCCAGCGCTTTCGTCCCATCGAGGAGCATCCGCTCCACCAGACCCAGGAAGAGGAAGTGGAAGCTGAAAAGACCCGCTAGCGGGCGCTCTTTCTGCCGCTTGCTCTATAGGAATTGCCCGGACCGGATTTTCGTTCGCCGAGATCGATCCGATGCTGGAACGACTGCTTGAGAACAGGTAGCCGGCGCTCTCCGAGCGCCGGTCGGTTGCGGACGCATCTTCTACTCGGACCGGCGCTCGGGGAGAGCCGGCTACCTGACCGAGCGCGGACCAAACACCCGCAGGCAACTCGCGTTGGCCCAAGGCGCGGGCCACCACAGCGGCAATCCGTTCGGAAAAGGAAGCATTTCTGCAACGCGCGCCATCCTTCTCGCCGGCAGTCCGCGACTTTTCCACAAAGCAACCGCCGCTACCAGTGGGGGCCTGTCCCTGCTTGTCGAACCCGCTCCATCCGCTAATCCCATTGCATGCGCAGCATGACCGGCTATGGCCGCGGGACGGCGATGTTCGAGAGCCGGCAAATTAGCGTGGAACTGAGCGCGGTGAATCGCAAACAGGCCGAGATCAGCCTCTCCCTGCCGCGCGAACTTCTCGAGCTGGAGCCCCGCCTGCGCGACGAAATTAACGCCCATCTCTCCCGCGGCCGCCTGACCGTGTCGGTCGCCCTACATGGCCGCGCGGGGGGACGCGGCGGTGTCAACGTCACTGCCGCACGCGCCTACCGACGGCAGCTCGAAGCACTCCGCCAGTCGCTCGAGCTCGAAGGCGAAGTCACGCTGGAACAAGTCCTGCGCGGACCGGGTGTCCTGGAAACCGGCCCGGAAGAGATCGACGTGGAGAAGGCCTGGCCGCAGGTGCGCAAGGCCGTGCAGACCGCCTTGCGCGGCTTCGTCCGGCTGCGCGAACGCGAGGGCAAGGCGCTGTCCGCCGATCTCCGCCAGCGTGCGATAGCCATCCGCAAACGCGTCGCGGAGATCGCCGCGCTCGCGCCGCAGGTCTCCGCTCATCATCGCGCCGCCTTGCTCGACCGCATCGCCAAGGCCGGGCTCGAAATCGGCCCGTCCGACGAACGCCTGCTCAAGGAAGCCGTCTTTTTCGCCGACCGCAGCGACATCTCGGAGGAGCTGACGCGCCTGCGCAGCCATCTCGACCAGTTCCTCGGCCATTTCCATCGCCGTGAGCCCGTCGGCCGCACGCTCGACTTTCTCCTCCAGGAGCTTTTCCGCGAGATCAACACCATTGGAAACAAGGCCAATTTTCTCGCCATCAGCCAGATCGTCGTGGTGGTGAAAACGGAGTTGGAAAAACTCCGCGAGCAGGTTCAGAATATCGAATGAACGGCGCATTTCGACGGCAGGGCATTCTCTTCGTCATCTCCGCGCCGAGCGGCACAGGCAAGACCACCCTCTGCGAAAACCTGCGCGCCACGCCCGACTTCATCTACTCCGTCTCCTGCACGACCCGGGCGCCGCGCGCCGGCGAGATCGACGGCGCCGACTACCATTTCCTCACGCACGAGGAGTTCAAGCGCCGGATCGCCAATGGCGAGATGCTCGAATACGCCCTCGTCCACGGCAACTATTACGGCACGCTCAAGGCGAACGTGACCGATGCGCTCGCCGCCGGCACCGACGTGCTGCTGGACATCGATGTGCAGGGCGCGGCCACCATCCGCAAGACCGACGATCCGCTGGTGCGCGGCTCGCTCGTCGACGTCTTCATCATGCCGCCCACGATCGAGGAGCTGGAAAAGCGCCTGCGCAAGCGCGGCACCGAGACCGAGGAGCAGGTGCAAAGCCGCCTCGCCACCGGTCGCGAGGAATCCAAGCTGTGGCGCCTCTACAAGTACACCATTCTCAGCGGGTCGATGGAAGAGGACTTGATCAAATTCCGCGCCATCATGCGCGCCGAGCGTTACCTGAGCCAGCGGCTCGAGCTGCAGCCGGATGCTGCCTGACGTCACGATTCGTCCGCTACCCGGTCCGTTTCTTCGCGATCGATGGACCAAACCCCGCCTTACCGCACCAACGCGCCCGCGATCCTTTCCAGCCCCAAAGGGCGCTCAAGGGAAGTCCAGGGCAACGCCCTGGGTTAAGGCCGACCAAGTGAGAAGAGCCCTGAAAGGGCGACCTTATGTGCTATCGCTTAGATTCCGCCTTTTCAGGGCTCTACAAAGCCATGAAAAAAACCAGGGCTTTGCCCTGGGCTTGCCTCGAGCGCCCCGTTGGGGCTCCGGACTTTTCATATTTGGTTAACAAGCCCTGGACGAACCGCTTAACCCAAGTGACCGAAAAAGCTTCCATCACTCTGCAAGATTGCTAGCTGTAACGGGATGGAAATCAGCGAGCGCACCGAGCAGAACGTCCCGATCGTCGCCCTGACTGGCGATATCGACCTGGAAAGCTCGCCCAAGCTGCGCGATTTCCTCAAGCCGAAGTCGACCCAGAAGACCCCCAAGCTCCTGCTCGATTTCAGCGGGGTGAACTACATCGACTCCTCGGGACTCGCCACGCTGATCGAATATTTCCAGGCCTCGCAGGCCTATGGCGGCAAGCTGGCGCTCGCCGCGCTTAGCCCCCGGGTGAAGAACGTTTTCGAGATCGTGCGGCTGGAGCAAATCTTCTCCCTGCATCCCGACGTTCCCGCGGCGCTCGCCGCCCTCAACGCCTAGAGGTTTGCGCGGATGCTCACCGCCTACTTCAACCTCACCTTTCGCGCCTTCGCCGGCGTCTTCTCGCCCCTGATGGGCGGGCGGAAGTGGAAGTTCTCCGCGCTGACCAGCCAGATGGTTAACATCGGCGTCGCCTCGCTGCCCACGGTCTGCCTGGCCAATTTCCTCCTTGGCATCGTGCTCGCCATCCAGGGCGCGGGGCAGTTCCAGAAGCTCGGCTCGACGGAGTTGGTGGCCAATCTTGTCGCCTTTTCCATCCTGCGCGAGATCGGCCCGCTCATCACCGCCGTCATCGTCATCGGTCGGTCCGGCTCCGCCATCACCGCGGAACTCGGCACCATGAAAGTGGCGGAGGAGATCGAGGCGCTCGACGTCATGGGCATTGATCCGGTGAAGTATCTGGTCGTCCCGCGGCTCATCGCCATGGCCCTCATGATGCCGGTGCTCACCGTCCTTGGCGAAGGCATCGGCCTCTTTGCCGGCTGGCTGATCAGCGTCTGCAGCCTGGGGCTGGACCCGATCTACTACGTCGTGCTGTCCACCCAGGCGGTCGAGCAGCGGGACCTTTACACCGGCCTGCTCAAGGCGCTCCTCTTCGGCACGGTCGTCGGGACCGTGAGTTGCTACTACGGCATGTCGGTCGAGGGCGGCGCGGAAGGCGTCGGCAAGAACACCACCCGCTCCGTCGTCACCTCGCTCACCGCCATGCTTGCCACCGACGCGCTGCTAACGGCATTAATCTACTTCACATGAGCGAGCCCAAGCACAAGAGCGAATTCGCCCTGGAAGTCCGCAATCTCTCGCGCAGCTTCGGGACGCGCAAGATCATCGACAACGTCAGCTTCAAGCTCCGGCACGGCGAGATTCTCATCATCATGGGCGGCTCCGGCTGCGGCAAAAGCACGCTGCTGCGCCACATCATCGGTTCGCTCAAGCCCGATTCCGGCGAGATCTTCATCGATGGCGTCGAGATCACCAAGCTGCCCGAGGACGAAATGTCCAAGGTGCGCAAGCGCTTCGGCATGCTCTTCCAGACCGGCGCGCTCTTCAACTCGATGACCGTGGGCGAAAACGTCGCCCTGCCCATCCTCGAGTCCAGCGACGTCGCGCCCGGCATCGCCGACTTGGTCGTGAAGCTCAAGCTGGAGCTCGTCGGGCTGACCGGCTTCGAGCATCTCAAGCCCGCGCAGATTTCCGGCGGCATGAAAAAGCGGGTCGGCATGGCCCGCGCCCTCGCGCTCGATCCCGACCTTCTCTTTTGCGACGAGCCGACCGCCGGCCTCGACCCGGTCATGACCGCGGTGATCGACACGCTCACCGTCGATCTCACCCGCAAACTCGGCATCTCCGCCGTCGTGGTCACCCACGACATGACCAGCGCCTTCCGCATTGGCACGCAGATGATCATGCTCTCCGAAGGCCGCATCATTGCGCAGGGCACGCCCGAGGAGATTCGCGCGAACCCCGACCCCGTCCTGAAACAGTTCATTAACGGCGAGCCGGACGGCCCGATCCCGCTCAAGCTCTCGAAGGACGACTACCTGAAACGCCTGCTGCAGACCACCTGAGGACCCCCGAAATGAAAGACTCCCGCATCAACGCCTTCATCGCCGGCATCGCGCTGGTTGCCGCCGTGCTCATGTGCGCCGCGCTGAGCTACGCCATTGGCAAGTGGTCGTTCGGCAATTCCGGCCATGTGTACGTGGTTAAATTTCCGAACGCCACCGGCATCACCCCGAACGCCGAGGTGAAGTACGCCGGCGCACCGTGCGGCCGCGTCTCCTCCCTGCATCTCATCCCGCACAAGGATCAGGACGTCGATCCCAAGACCGGCCTCTACAACTGTGTCGAGGTGGTGATCAATGTCGACAAGGAGGTCGAGGTCGACCAGAACGTCGAGGCCACGATCAAGCAGGACGGCTTCGGCATTGCGCCCAAGTACATCCTGCTCACCCCCGGCCAGGACCACAACGCGCCTGACCTAGCCGACAACTCGGTCGTGCAGGGCTCCATGCCTTTCGATCTTTCCGACCTGCTCCAGCCCGCCGGCGACGCGCTCACCCAGGCCAAGCAGCTCGTCAGCCAGCTCCAGCCCGCGGTGGCCAAGATCGGTCCGATCATGGACCGCGCCGAGAAGCTCACCGACGAGCTTCAGCCCGTGATCAACCACGCCGACAAGCTCCTCACCGACGGCGATAGCGTTATCGGCACCGTGAATACGCCGGACGGCCGCCAGCGCCTGCACGACATCGTCGCAAGCCTTGCCGTTTCGACGGAAAACCTGAAGGTCGTCAGCTACAACGCCAAGGCCCTCACCGCCACATTGGCGCAAAAGCCGTGGCGCGTTTTCTGGGGCGGGACGACCACGCCCCCCGTGCCGGAGGATCAGGCGCTCAAGTCGGAGAACCTTGTCCGCCCCAAGCACGATGTGCAGGTGACTCCAAGCGAGACAAACGCGCCCACCGCCCAACGCGGATAGGCTCAGCACGGTAGCCCTCGACCTCCGGGGGACGGACGTAAGGCGATCACGCCTTTCCGCCACGTCCGCATCTTCGGCACTCCATAGGCGCGCCCACGCGAACCCGCTCGCCGTCCCGCCCTAATTCGTCGGCGTAAACTCGCGCAGCCTGCCGCTGAAAAGCATCTTCACCCATTCCCACCGTTTGTTCAGCGGCAGGCGCGGCGGGAAGAGCGGCTGGAAATCGGTCAAGTCCTGCTCGCGGGCCGATTGGTGGACCTTCGCGTAGGTCTCGTTCACCTCGTGCGCGATACGGCCCTCGTAGCACTCGATGCCGGGGAACGGTTCGCCGATCTCGATCAGCGCGTTTGGCCGGTCCTCGCGAAAGAACTCGTAGTGCATCGCCATCGGCACGAGCAGCGCCTGCGGCGAGCTCTTGGCCAGATATTCCGTGCCCGGCTTGACGTCGATCAGCTCGTTGCGCCGACAAATGCGGCCCTGCGGAAAGATGACGATGGCCGTATCGTTCACCTGCAGCAGCCGCTGGGCATACCGCAGCGCCGCCGCCGACCGGATCGGGCTGCTCAGGTCGACCGAGAACGCGCCCAGCCAGGCGAAGAAGCGGTAATGCTTCATCTGTTTCTCCTCCATCATCAGGTAGCCCGCCTTGTGGCGCATCTCGCGCGTGAGCAGGTACATCATGACCCCGTCCCACCAATTCGTGTGATTGCAGAAGATGAGCACGGGCCGGTCTTCCGGCAGCTGGCGCAGCCTTTCCAGCCCCCGCGCCGCGATGGTGTGAAACGCCCGCCGGGTCACCCGCTTGAAATAGGCGTAAAGAATCGCGTCGAAAATATCGTTCTTGTTCGCGGCGATCATGGACGTTCCAGCCTAACGCGGCCCGAGTGGAAATCCAACAGCAAGACGGGTGAGCCGCCCGCCTACGCCCACCAGTTCAGCGCGGCGAGCCAGATCTTGCGGCGCAGGGAAACCTGTCGCCGCACGCCGAACACCTGGTAGTTGTGCCGCTCGATCTCGCGCAGGATCTCGCCGTAAATGACGCTCATCAGGCGGACCGTTCGGCGCGAGCCGTCGCGCGGCAGCAGCCGGATACCCGCCTCGGCCTGGGCGTAGTAGGCCCGGGCGCGGCCGATCTGGAACCGCATCAGGGCACAAAAGAAGTCGGACCGCCGTTGCTGCGCGATGTCCTCTTCGTTCAGGCCGAACTTTTTCAGCTCGGTCCGCGGCAGGTAGAGCCGGTCCCGCCGCCAATCCTCGTCGATGTCGCGGAGGATGTTGGTTAGTTGCATCGCCGTGCCCAGGTCGCGCGCGGGTGCGAGTAGCTCCGGTGTGGGTTCCGCCAGCACGTGCACCATGATCAGCCCGACGACCCCGGCGACGAGATAACAATAACGGTCCAGCTCCTCCCAGCTTTCCACCCGCACGGCGTGCTGGTCCAGTTCGACGCCGGCGATCAGTTCCTCAAACAAGTTCCGCGGAATGGCGCGGCGCCGGATGGTCTCGCGAAAGGCAGGCAGCCAGGGAAACAACTCGTCGGCAAACGCGCTGCTGCCGGCCGAGTACACTCCCGCGAGCAGGCTTCGCAACTCCCCTACCCCGGCGGCCCGGGCCGCATCGTCGGGCGCCAGGTCGATCCGGTCGTCCACATGCCGGCAAAAGGCGTAAACCGCGTAGGCGTCGAGACGCTTCTGCGCCGGCAGGGCATGGGAAGCGAAGAAGAACGTCTTCGCATGCCGGGCCGTCATCGCGCGGCACGCATCGCGCGAACTTGCCAGGTCAGGGGCGCCGGTCATCAATCGGAGCCGCTATGCTGCGTCTGCTTCCAGATTTGGGAAATGAGCTCGCGGAAGCCCGCCTTCTGCGTCGGCGTCAGTGAGGAGCCGGCCACCTCCGCCTCCGAGGAGCCGAACAGCTCGTTCATCCGCCCGGTCAGGAGCGCGACGGCGCCCGACTTGTCGATCAGCTGCTCGATCTTACTCACCGAGGTGTCGTTCGACGTCCGGGTGCTGAGACAAAGCTGGAGGAAGCTGCGGTCGAGGTCGTTCAGGTGATCGAAGGCGGCGCGCAGCAGCAACGTCTTCTTGCCCTCGAGCAGGTCGGTCTGCTGCAGCCGGTTGACGCCCTTGAATTTTTGGTACTCGATCAGGTCGTTCTGGATTTGGAACGCCAGGCCCACCGGCTCGATCAAGCGGGACAACTCCGTCAGCGCATCCGAGTTCGCCCCGGCCAGCAGCGCGCCAAGGACGAGAGGCGCCTCGAAGGTGTAGCGCGTCGTCTTGAGCGTGTACATGCGCCCGATCTCCTCCTCGCTGACCCGCGCGATGTCCCGTGTGCCGAGCAGGATGTCGTAGACCTCGCCCGCCCCCGTGTCCGTGATGTAGCGCAGGAAATGGCCCAGGGCGGCATCACGCCGATCGGCCGGAAAGTCTGCCGTGCGCAGCGTCTCGACCGCCAAGGCAAAAAGCATGTCGCCGATCACAAGCGCCACGTTCTCCCCCGTGCGCGCCGCGCCTTCGATCCGCCCCAGCCGTTCCTCGACCAGCTTGTGCAGGGTGGAAAGCCCGCGCCGGCGTTCCGAGCGGTCGATCACGTCATCGTGCACGAGGATGAACGCATGCAGCAACTCCAGCGAAAGCGCGGCGCGCAACAGTTCCCGGTCGCCCAATGGGCGCTCCCCGCCGAAGACCCGGTAGGAACCGAGCATAAGCAGCGGGCGGATGCGCTTGCCGCGGCGGCCGACAAACTCGGTCATGTCGAGATAGAGCGGCTCGAACAAATCACCATAGGCGTATCGCTCCGCCTGCTCGTGGAAAAACCGGGCGAGGAAGGCCTCGAAATCCGCGGAAGCCTGCTGCAGTTCGCTGCGAAACGTGCTCGTGGCCATGGAGCACCTTAATCCAAAAGCTTAGTCGGAGCAATCGGCTAAACCGCCCACTAAGGCAACGGCAGCTCGATCGCGTGGCCGCCCCGCGCGCTGCGATTCAGAGCCTCGGTGAACTCCATGTACCTCACGCCCGTCTCGAAGCTCGGCTCCGGATAGCCGCCGTTCTGCACCGCCTCGATGAAGTCGCGCTCCACCGTCCAGCCCCGTTCCAATTCCGCGGGGATAACCAATTCGCGCAGGGCGGTGTCGCCTCGCCGCCCGCCGAATATCTTGTCCTGGGTAAAATTGTAAACGAGCGTTCCGTCGCGGCCGTGGATCGTCAGCGTCTCGTCCGGCGGGAACTGCGCCACGCCGCTCCATTCCAGCGAGCCGGCCAAGCCGCCGGACCATTGCCCGAAGACCTGCACCACGTCCGGCACGTGCACCACGTAGTTGAGCCGCTTCGGCACCGACACCTTCATCTGCGCATGCAGCCGGCGTGGCGAGCCCAGCCAGCGCTCCAGCACCTCCGCGTAAATTCCCACGGTGAGAATATTGTGCCCGCTCAGCTCCGTTCGCTGGCGCCAGTGTGCGGGCGCGAGCGGATCCGAAAACTGCCCCGAGAGCGCCTGTAGGCGGAAGTGCCACAGCTCGCCCGCATACCCGTCGCGAAGCAGCTTCTGGAAGAACAGGTCGCCGCGCATCCCGTGCGGCGCCGGGCAGAGCATGGTGACCTGCTGCGGCCGCGCCTGTGCCGCGGCCAGCATCTCGCGCGCCTCCGCGAGATTCATTGCCATGCGCGCTTGGCAGAAGACGTGTTTGCCCGACTCCAGCGCCGAAATCGTGAGCGGCGCGTGCAGCACCGGCGGCGTCCCGATCCAGATGATGTCGAGGTCGGTCCGCTCGATCATCTCCGCCCATTCGGTGACGACGTTGGGAATGTGGAACTCGGCCGCCACCTGCCGCGCGGTCTCCTCATGCGAATTGCAGACGGCGACGACTTCCACCTGCGGCAGCGTCAGCAGGGCAGGCAGGTGCTTCTGCCGCACGATGCCGCCGGCGCCGATGATGCCGATCCGCAGCTTGCGCGCGTTTTTCATGCCCGCACCCTCCCCAGTTCCTCACGGCATGCCCGCTGATGCTCAACCACACGGGCCACCCGGCCCGCAATCTCGTCCAGGTCACTGTCCGCAACCGCCGTCCCGATGGAGAAACGGACCGTCGCGCCCTCGACGGAATCCAACCCCATCGCCGCCAGTACGTGCGAGGGCTGCACCGAGCCGACCAGGCAGGCCGAGCCGCTGGAAACGGCCAGCCCCGCCAGGTCGAGCGCGATGAGCACATCCTCCGGATCCAGCCCGAGAAACGTGACATTGAGCGTGTTGGCCAGCCGCTCCGCCGGGTGCCCGTTGCGCCGCACCTCGCCGAGCTTTTCCAGCCGGGACCAAAGCGCTTCCGTCCACCGCTGCTGCCGCCGCGCCTCGCCCGGCTCTACCGCGCCATGACGCCAGACGGCCTCGGCCAGCCCGGCGATCGCCACCGTGTTCTCTGTGCCCGCCCGGCGTTCGTTTTCATGCGCCCCGCCGCTGAGCAACGGGACGACCGGCACGCCCGCTTTCAGCCAGAGGACGCCCGCGCCCAGCGGCCCGTGAAACTTGTGCGCCGCCACGCTCAGCGCGGAAACCTGCCAGCCCGCGAGATCGAGCGCTTCCTTGCCCGCACTCTGCACCGCGTCGCAATGGAAGAGCACCCCGTGACGCGCGCAGATCGCGCCGAGCTCCCGCATGGGCTGCCGCACGCCCGTCTCGTTGTTCGCGCTCATGATCGAGACGAGCACCGTGTCGGGCCGCAACGCCGCCTCGAGATTGGCCGGGTCAACCCGTCCTTCGCCGTCAACCGGCAGAAGGGTCACGGCGAAACCGTCCTGGTCCCGCAGCGCGCGCAAGGCGTGGAGCACGGCGTGATGCTCCGTCGCCGCGGTGATAAGATGCCGCCCCCGCGCGCGATGCGCCCGCGCGAGTCCCAGCACGGCCAGGTTGCAGCTTTCCGTCCCGCCGCTGGTAAAAATAATCTCCGATGGCTTCGCACCCAGCCAAGCCGCCACCGTGTCGCGCGCCGCGTCGATCTCGCCCCGCGCCCGTCGCCCTTCCGCATGCAGGCTGGAGGGATTGCCCAGACTCTCGCTCGCCAATTTTGCCATGACCGCGGCAACGGCGGGATCGATCCGCGTGGTCGCGTTTTCGTCCAGGTAAAAGCGTCGCATGGCTAGATGATCCAGTCGCCGGCCAGGCGCTGGCGCGGATGAATGCTCACTTGCTGTGATTCAAAGAACACGACCGAATCCGGAGGCACCGAGCGCGTCAGCCAGACGTTGCCGCCGATGACCGTGCGGGCGCCAATAGTCGTGTCGCCGCCCACGATGGTCGCATTCGCGTAAATGGTCACGTCATCGCCCACCGTCGGGTGTCGCTTCCCCGAATCGACGAGTCCAAGCTCGTTGCGCTCCACGTTCTTCGCCAGGCTGCGCGCCACCAGACCCACGCCCTGATAAAGCCGCACGCGATTGCCGATCCGCGTCGTCCCGCCGATCACCACGCCGGTGCCGTGATCGATGAAGAAATGCGTTCCGACTTCCGCGCCGGGATGGATATCGATCCCCGTGCGGCTGTGCGCCCATTCCGTCATCATCCGCGGCAGGTATCCCACGCCCATGCCATGAAGCACGTGCGCCAGGCGGTAGACCGCCACCGCCTCGATTCCCGGGTACGCGAGCACAACCTCTTCATGGTCCAGCGCGGCCGGGTCACCCTGAAACGCCGCGTCCACATCGGTCTGGATCGTGCAGCGCAGGTCCGGCAACTGGCGTAAGAACGAGAGCGACAGCGAAAGCGCCGTCTCGGCGACGACGGGCCGCAGCTCGAGGCTTTTCGCCATCTCGCGCTCGAGCCGCACCTGGAGATCGGCCACCTGCGCAAGCGTCT
>CAZZYY010000015.1:0-29254 GCA_964658475.1 uncultured Candidatus Methylacidiphilales bacterium
CGCCTGTTTGATGGCCAGTTCCTCTTCCGCCTCGCGCAGGTTCGACTCGGCCGCTGCCATCGCCGTGCGCAAGTGCTCGTGGCGTTCGCTGTCCGCGTTTTCCTGCACGGACAGGCGGTGAATTTCCCGCGCGGAATCGTCCGCCTGGCGCGCCGCTTCCTCCGCCGTGAACTGCGCTGCGCGTTCCTCCTGCCGCACGGTGGCCAGCGCGATCTCCGCCTGCTGCACCGCGCCCCGCGCATGTTCCAGCGCCGTCGCGCGCGTGGCCAGCGTGCCCCGCGCCGCTTCCAGCACGCGCTCGGCTTCCGCCTCGACCACGGCCAGGGCGGATAAATCCGCCTCCAGCTGCCGCAGCTCGGCCTGGCGCGTGAAGACCGCCAGCGAGGTCGCGCCCGCCTCCTGCCCGACGAGCACCAGGCCCGGGCGCGTGATCAATTCCCCATGACGAGTGGCCACGACGCTCTGCGGCTGCGCGGCCTTCAGCCGCTGCGCCTCCTCCAGCGTCTCGACCACATGCGCGTCCTCGAGCAAAGCGGCCAGCAGCCCCGCCGCGTCCGCCTGGGCCGTGACAAAATGCGAGGCGTGCGTCGCCGCGCTCGACGGCAGCGGCACCGGCCGCGCCGAGCCGAGCGGGGCAAAGACGCAGATTTCGCGCTCCGCCACCTTGGCCCGCCAGTCACGCGCCGCGCCGTCGTCCGGCAAAAGCAGCGCATGGACCGCATCGCCCAGCAGCAACGCCAGCGCCGACTCATACCCCGGCTGCACGGTGATGTGCGCCGCCAGCGTGGTGATCTCGCGCGCCGTCTCGTCCGCCAGCAGCCGCTGGGCGGCGCGCGGGGCGTTCGCGTGCTGCGCCTGGAGTTGCGCCAGTGCCTCGCGTCGCGCTTCCAACCCGTGCCGCTTCTGGCCCACCTCCGCCCGCGACTTTTCCGCCGAGCGCAGTTCCGCCTCGGCCTCGCGCTGCGACGAACGCGCCGCCTCCAGCGCCGACCGCCCGCCGGCCAGCTCCGCCTCGACCTCCGCCACCTTGGTCCCGAAATGATTGAAGACCAGGTTCAGCTCCTCCCCGCGCTGCTTGAGCGCCGTCTGTTCCCCGCGCAGCGTTTCCAGCCGCAGCTGGAAATTGCGCTGCTGCAGCTCCAGCCCCGCCAGCTCCTGCGCCTGCTTTTGCTGCTGGCGCTCGCCAGCCAGCCGCCGCTCCTCGATCTCCGCGCATTCGCTTTCCACCACGCCGATCCGCGCGGTCAGCGCAATCAGCGCCTCGTTTTCCGCGTCGAATTTCTCCTGCGTCTCGCCGCGCAGGCGCTGGAATTCCATCACCTGTTCGTTCAGGTGCTTCAGCTGCTCCTCCGCCACGCGGACCTTTTCCTCCGTGCCCGCAATCTCCCGCGCCGCCTGGTCGCGCAGGCCGAGGAACTCGTCCACCCGCGCGCGATTGGTCGCCGCCCGCTGCTGCGCGCGCTCGAGCAAATTCCGCTGCCGCCCCTGCTCGTCGCGCAGCCGCACCAGCTCCGTTTCCAGCACGGCCAGTTCGCCCCGCGCCGCGCCGATCTGCGCTTCCTGCGCCGCAATCTCCTCCTCCAGCTTCGTCTGCTTCTCGCGCGAGCCGTCGACCTCCGCCTGCAGCTTCTCGATCTCCCGCGAATAGGTCTCGAACTGGTGCCGCCCCAGCTTTTGCTCCAGCACCGCCAGCTCCGCAAAGCTGGCCTGATAGCGCCGCGCCTTGCCCGCCTGCCGCTGCAGCGAACCGATCTGCCGCTTCACCTCGCGGATGATGTCGGCCAGCCGGACGAGGTTCGCCTCTGTGTTCTCCAGCTTGCGCAGCGCCTCCTTCTTCTGGCTCTTGAACTTGGTGATGCCCGCCGCCTCCTCGAAAATCGCGCGCCGATCCTCCGGCCGCGACGAGAGAATCTGGTCGATCTTGCCCTGCTCCATGATCGAGTAGGCCGAGCGCCCCACGCCGGTGTCCATGAAGAGATGGTGAATGTCGCGCAGGCGGCACGGCGTCTTGTTCAGCTCGTACTCGCTCGCGCCGTCGCGGAAGACGCGCCGGGTGATCGTCACCTCGTTGTACTCCGTGCCCAGTTGCTCCTCGCACTCGCCGAACGTCAGCGACACCTCCGCCATGCCGAGCGGAGGCCGCTGGTCCGTGCCGGAAAAGATCACGTCCTTCATCTCGCCGCCGCGCAGCGCCTTGGCCGATTGCTCGCCCAGCACCCACCGGATCGAGTCGAGCACGTTCGATTTCCCGCACCCGTTCGGCCCGACAATGGCCGTCACCCCGCGATGGAATTCCAGCTTGGTCCGGTCGGCAAACGACTTGAATCCGACGACATCGAGCGACTTCAAATACATGCAATCTGGTCTAAAACCCCATGCCCCCGCTGGCAAGGAAATACCACCATTAGTGGGGGCCCCCTCCCGATTGCACACTATTGGTAGTAAAGTCCCGATGCATTGGGGATCAAGCACCCTCGTTTTCTTACCACCATGACGCCCTCTCGGACCGGTTCATCTTCCGTCTGCGCCTCGTCTTTTCTGACCTCCAAGCCTGTTTGCCACACGTGCAGGGTCGCAACGGCGGCGAAATTTGTACACATCCCTTCGGGGATGCCGCAAACTTGGCCGGTGGAAAATCCCGACATTCGCTGGAAGCAGCGCCTCGAGAGTTTCGGGCAGGCGCTGGAAGAGCTGACCGAGGCCGTTGATCTCGCACGCACGCGGACGCTTTCCAAAATCGAGCGCCAAGGCCTCATTCAAGCCTTCGAGTTCACGCATGAACTGGCCTGGAAGACATTAAAAGACCTTCTGCAGGAGCGCGGCGCCATTTATGTCATGGGCTCGAAAGACGCGACGCGTGAAGCGTTCGCGGCCGGCCTGATCGATGATGGCGCGGTCTGGATGGACATGATCAAAGACCGCAACCGCACCACACACACTTACAATGTGACGACGGCCACGGCGATTGCGGAAGTGGTCGTCAGCACGTATCACGGTTCTCTCGAAAAACTTCACGCCAAACTCCAGAAGCTTTAAGGTAAGAAATGCCGTCGGATCATGGACTCAGTGAAAAGACGCTGATCGAGATCCATCGCATCTTGGATCGTCATCCTGAAGTTGAATCAGCCGTGCTCTTTGGCTCCCGTGCCAAAGGAAATTACCGCCAAGGTTCGGATATCGATCTTGCCCTTAGCGGAGCCACTGCGACCCAAAAAACGCTAAGGTCGGTTGACACGGAATTGGAGGATTCGGACCTCCCATACCGGTTCAGTCTTCTCCTTATGGATGGGCTCCTTGATCCCGACGTTCGTGCTCACATCGATCGGGTAGGTCAGGTTTTCTACCAGCGAAACCAGGCAAAAAACATTCCTCAGCGCGCCATCACCTAGCGCACCCCTTCTAATTCACCTACTCCCCCCGCGGCGCGCGATTCAACAAATTCCTCACCGCCTCGCGCGGCGGCACGCCTTCGTAGAGCACGGCGTGCAACTGCGTCACGATCGGCTTGCTGTCCTCCGGAATCGACTTGTCCAGATGCACCGCGCGCGTCGTCGGCACGCCCTCGCACACGCCGTCCAGTTGCGGCAACACCTTCTCCAGCGGCATGCCCTGCGCCAGCGCCAGGCCGCAGCGGAAATTCCGGCTCTGCTCGCTCGTCGCCGTCAGCAGCAGATCGCCCATCCCGCTCAGGCCCGCGAAGGTTTCCGCGCGAGCGCCCGCCTGCACGCCGATCCGCGTCATCTCCGCCAGGCAGCGCGTAATCAGGCCCGCTAGCGAATTCTGCCCCAGCTTCAGCCCCGCGCAGGCACCGCCGGCAATCGCGTAGATATTCTTTAGCGCGCCGCCCAGTTCCACGCCGACCAAATCGGTGCTGGTATACGTGCGAAAGCTCGGCTGGTGCAGGATGGATTGAAACTCGGCCACCAGCTTCTCGTCCGCCGCCGCGATCACGCACGTCGCCGGCAGCCCGGCCACGATCTCGCCGGCAAAGGTCGGCCCGGAAAGCGCGCCCACGCGCGTCTCGCCCCACACCTCGGTGATGATCCGGCTCACCCGCTCGCCCGTCGTGATCTCCAGCCCCTTGCTCAGGCTCAGCACCGGCGCGCCCGGCGCGTCGAAATGCCGCAGTGTCTCGCGCACGTGCTGCACCGGCAGCGCCAGCAGCACATAATCGGGCGCGTGACCCGCCGGCCAGCCCGCGTCGTGGTGCGAGGCGAAACTCACCTCGTGGCCCAGCCGTTCCACCAACGTGGAAATCGCACGGCCCCACGCGCCGCGGCCCAAGATCGTGATCTTCATGCGTCGTCCGGTTTCTCCAGCTTCGAGCCGAGCCTCGATTCCGTCCCGGCCAGCAGCCTCCTGATATTCGAGCGATGGCTCCAGACGACAAGCACACAAATCAAACAGGCCAGCGCGAAATAGACCCACTGTCGCGGATAAAGCAACGCCGTCACGATCGGCAGCGCCAGCGCCGCCAGCACGCTGCCCAGCGAGACAAAGCGCAGCGTCAGCACCTCGATCGCCCAGATGCAAAAGCAAATCACCAGCGCCACCGGCAGCAGCGCTCCCAGGACGCCCGCGGAGGTCGCCACGCCCTTCCCGCCCTTGAAGCCGAGCCACGGCGTGTAGTTGTGTCCCAGCACCGCGGCAATGCCGCAGGTCACCAGCAGCAGTTCCGCCGGCCAAGCGGTATTGTGCGGAAAGACCTCGATGCGCAGGAGGAACAGCGCCAGAAACCCCTTGGCGAAATCGCACCCGAAAGCGGCAAAGCCCCAGTTACGCCCCAGCACGCGCCCCACATTGGTCGCGCCGATGTTCCCGCTGCCATGCTGCCGCACATCGATCCCGCGCGACTTCCCCATGAGATAACCCGTCGGAAAGGAGCCCAGCAGGTAAAAGAAAAGCGGCCAGAGCCAGCACAACGGTTCCGGGTTCATCCCGTTTTCATGAGGCCCCGCACGCACCGCGGCAAGCCGATTTCTGCCCCGCCGGTGAATCCAGCAGGAAGACACAAGCAGATCAAGGCGCAGTCGGTAGCCGCCGTCGGCCCGATGGCGGTCGTGCCCACTGGACTCCCGCCCAACACAAAATATCCCCTGCGCGATCTGAAAAAAACGCCCTACACGCCGCAGCCTCCGAACACTCCGGCCTCCCAACTCCCCAACGCCCGACCTCAACCGGCCCCTTCCGCGCGCTTCCGTCCGCCCTCAACCCAAGATTTTAGGGCGTGGAAGCCATGCAGGACCTCCAGTGCTAACGCCCTCAAGCTCATCTGCGTTATAATACCCGCCTCATGACCTCGCCTTCCCACTCCTCCTGGCCGCTTGGGCCACCTTTCCCCAGCGCCCCATCCCAAATCGTAGATCGCCTGCCCAGTTTCCCCGCATACCACTCCATACCACTTCATATCACACCATAACGGAACATCCCGCCCCTCCCCCCGGGTCCGAATTCCCTCCCGCCGCAAAAAAATGCTTCCGGCCCGCGCGTCCACGTTTATCCTGCCTATTCCTTTCCGATGAAGATTGCGCTGCTGCATCCCACCTTTTGGCCTCAGGCCGGCGGGGTCGAGCATGTCATGCGCGACCAGGCCAACATGCTCAGCCGGGAAGGCCACGAGGTCACCATCGTCACCGGCGTTGGCCGCGAGACCGGCGAACCCTTTCGCGTGGTCGTCATCCCCGAGATGGCGCCCACCGACAAGACGTTCCTGGCCGTGAACGCCGATCTCCAGGGCGGCCAGATCGGCGGTTCC
Source organism: uncultured Candidatus Methylacidiphilales bacterium (assembly GCA_964658475.1). GTDB lineage: Bacteria > Verrucomicrobiota > Verrucomicrobiia > Methylacidiphilales > UBA1321 > JABDGH01. The sequence continues at coordinate 5,756 of CAZZYY010000015.1, forward strand.
TTTGCCAAATACCGCGACAAGCTGGCCAAGGTCGTCGGCAAGGCGCTGGACCGTTTCGATCTCACCATCGTCCACAATCTTTTCACCACCCAGGCCAACCTGGCGCTCACCGCCGCGCTGCGGGAAATGACGGAGAAGCGCCACTTCATCGCCTGGACCCACGATGTGGCCGCGGCGGACGCCGACCAGGTCGTGCCCATGGCCAACCAAGCGCCCTGGAACCTGATCCGCACCGTCGCGCCTAACGTTCTCTACATCGCCGTCTCCGAAGCACGGCGCGACGAGTTGTCCGAGTACCTGCATCCCACCATTCCCGCCGAGGTCGTCCCCAACATGGTCGACCCGGTGCGGCTCTTCGGCTTCACGCCGGAGATTCGCGCGTCCCTCGGCTCGCTCGCCTTGGCGGAGCGCGATCTCGTCCTCTTCCTTCCCGCCCGGGTGCAGATGCGCAAGAACATCGAGTTCGCCCTGCAGGTCACCCGCCGCCTGTGCGAGATGGACTTCAACCCGCTGCTCATCATCACCGGCGACAAGGACGGCCAGAGCGACGGCGCCGCCCATTATGCCGATTACCTGCGCCAGTCGCTGCCGGAGATTATCGTCGGCAACGTCGTCTTCGTCAGCGAATTCTTCAAGGTGCAGGACGACACCCTGCGCGACCTCTACCTGCTCGGCGACGTGATGCTCTTTCCCTCCCAGCGCGAGGGCTTCGGCCTCCCCATTGTCGAGGCGGCGCTTTTTCGCCTGCCCGTCTGGTGCTCCAAGATGCCGGCCTTCTGGGCCACCGAGGGCGACGGTTGTTACGTGCTCGAGGACCTCGACGAGATTCCCAAGGCGATCGACTGGCTGCAAAACCAGCCCACCTTCCGCGCCCATCGCCGCTGCCGCAAGCTCTTCGACCCCGGTGTCGTCTATCGCGAATTCTACGAGCCCCTGCTCGCCAACGTGCCCACTTCATGATCGAACCCATCTCCTACCAAGGCTGGCCGAACAACCTGCGCCTGCGCGGCGCGAAAACCGAGCTCGTCCTCACCCTCGACATCGGCCCCCGCATCATCCGTTATGCCATGCAGGACGGCCCCAATGTCTTCGTCAACCTGCCCGAGCAAATGGGCGGCACGAACGAATCCGAGTGGATGATCCGCGGCGGCCATCGCCTTTGGACCGCGCCGGAGGCCGACCACTCCTACGATCTCGACAACGCGCCGGTCGCTTGGAAGCAGGTCGGCGAGAACGCGGTGGAACTCACCCAGGCCCCCAGCAAGAAGTTCGGCTATCAGAAAGCCATCACCGTCGAACTCCTGCCCGGCGCAGACGAGATCGTGCGCCTCACCCATCGCCTGACCAACATCGGCGACAAGCCGCTGGAGGTGACGCCCTGGGTCCTCTCCGTCATGGACATCGGCGGCACCTGCATCGTGCCCCAACCGCAGGCCGATCTCCACCCCAGCGAGTTTCCCGAGGGCCGGGAGACCTTGCCGGAGGAATTTTTGCCCAACCGAGAATTCGTGCTCTGGCCCTTCACCGACCTGACCGATGGCCGATACCGGTTCAGCGAGCACTTCCTGCGTCTCTCCTCCAAGGCTGGCCTGCCCGCGACCAAGCTCGGGCTCAAGCTGGCCGATGGCTGGATCGCCTACGACAACAAGGGCGTCATCTTTGCCAAGTACGTCACCCGCGACGACCGTCAGCCCTACCCGGATCGCGGCGTCAACGTGGAGCTTTTCACCAACAAGGCCATCCTCGAGATCGAGTCGCTCGCGCCGCTCGGCCCGCTGCCCACCGGCCAGACGCGAGAGCACGTGGAACACTGGGTCCTGCGTCCCGCCGGTGCCGGACTCGCTGAGGAATCGGCCGCGCGCGCGTTCTTCGCCGGGCTCCCAAGGATTTAGCGCCGTGCTTCGGCCGCTTCGCGGACGCGACTCAACTCCGGACGGCCCGTCCAGCGCGGACCTGCCGGCCGACCAGTGCCACACCCGCGAGCAGCAGCACCCACGTCGCCGGTTCGGGCGCCGCCGTCTGCTTGATCGCGTACGAATTGATCACGCCGGATTCCGTGGCGACCGGCACGTAGCTGAACGTCGAGCCCGCCGACGTGACCTGTTCAAGGGTGAGCGTGAACGAGTTTACGTCGAAATCCTTCACCGGAAAATTTCCCAGGTCGGCCAGCGTCCCCGTCGGAGCCACGAGCGAACTATAGCTCTCGAGCTTGACGGTCATCTCCCAGAATTCGTCGCCGGGCTGGTAGCTGCTCGGCGCGGCCAATCCGGAATCGAACTGGTACCCGTAAATCGGCGTCGCCGGATGGCCCGAGCCCACGTAGCCGGAGAAAATAACCACGTCCGCCGCCGTGTCCGGCGACATCCCGCTTTCGCCCGTCGTGGTGGAGTGGGCGCCGGTCGTGGTGGTATCCTGAAAGGGATCGTCGCCTGGCGCCGATCCAGTCGCATCGAAATAATTGCCCGGGGAACCCGGGCCTGCCACCGGGCTGTGCAGGGTAAAGGTCGCCGCAAAGGCGTCACCGGCGTTCGCATACGCATCGGTGCTTTGCGTAAAAGACCCGTTGAGCGTCACCGTATAAACGGTCTGAGCCGGCGCCGCGACGCTGCCCAGCATGAGCATCAAGCTACCGGCAAGTATAGGACGCCACGCGATCATAGGCAGATTTCGGGCGTGAGGATTCGCGCTTTATTACAAGGAGTCAAGGTAAACCTGAGGAATCCGGGCATTGATCGCTTCGATGATCGCGAGCAGGCCAGCGACAAAAACAGGCTTGACCCATGCCATGGCGTTCGCTTGACTACCCGGCTCACCTTTTAGCATCCAAACCGCTTCTTTTTATGGCCAAGACTGTCTCCCTTCAAGTTTCCCAGCGTGCCGGCATCGGCCGCGCCGCCGTTAAGGCTCTCCGTCGCAACGGCCAGGTCCCCGGCGTGCTCTACGGCAAGACCAAGGAACATCCGGTGCGCTCCCGGGCGATCGCCATCGACGCCAAGAAGCTGGCCAGCGTCCTGCATTCCTCCACGAGCGAGAACGTGCTCGTGGACGTTGAGCTGACTGACGACAAGGGCGCCAAGGTCGACTCCCATCTCGCGCTGCTGCTCGACGTGCAGCACCATCCGCTGGAGGACTACATCATCCACATCGACCTGCACGAGATCGTTCAGGACGAGATCCTGCATGCCGAGGTGCCCGTGATCAGCGAAGGCGAGCCTGCCGGCGTGAAGACCGGCGGCGGCCTGCTCGAGACCATGCTGCGCACGATCCGCGTGGCCTGCTTGCCCCGTGATTTGCCGGACCTCATCACCGTCGACGTCAGCCACCTCGAGATCGGCAAGTCGGTTCACGTCAGCGAGGTCAAGCTTCCGCAAGGCGTCACCGCGACAAACCCACCCGAACTCCCCGTCTTCAGCGTCTTCGCTCCGAAGGAAGAAGTGGCCGCGACCGCGGCAACGGAAGTCACGCAGCCCGAAGTCATCAAGGAGAAGAAGCCGGAGGAAGGCGCCACTTCCGCCCCCGTCCCCGGTGGCAAGGCCGATTCTAAAGCCGCCCCCAAGGGCGACGCCAAGAAGTAGCCTTCTTCGTCCTGTCGGCCAAAATAACAGGTAGCCGGCGCTCTCCGAGCGCCGGTCTGAGTACAACACGCGTCCGCAACCGACCAGCGCTCGGAGAGCGCCGGCTACATGACCCGAGCGCGGACCGAGCATACGGAGGTATCTTGCCTGGCCCGAGGCCGGAGCCGCAGCGGCAAATCCTATTCGCGATCCGGCTTTCGCGCTTTCTCTAATGGCTGCGCGCGGCGCGTCGAGCCAATCGCTCCTCGTGATCGTCTCGCCGTGCAAAGGTCGTCTCTCCCTCATCGCGACAAAATCGCGCCTCACCTACATGGAGACCGGTTTCACGATCTGGCTTCGGCGGCTCGAACCTGATTTCCGCCGCCTTTCGGCGTCACCGCCGGAGGAAATGGATAGGGCGCGATTTTCGTCAATCCGATTTGGGCCGGCGCTCAATTTATAAGCGTCTCTTCACCAACCCGCCGTTGCGCAAAAGGGGCTCGTTTGCAAAGTCGGACTTATACCTTCAAAGTCGCGTGAACGTTCGTCGGGCCGCCGTGTACCAGTAAACGGAACGATTCGAGATGCCTGCCTTCGCACCCGCGCGGCGAGCACCTGGAACCCTTCCATGAAAATCGCCGCCACCATCCACCGCCATGTTCAGCTCGCCCTCCATTCACTTTTAGGAGAGTTCTCGTGGACGGCCCCCTCATGGCTGCGACGGACGGGCCAGGGCGTGGGCCGGCGTCCCCTCGCTTCTGCCATCACCTTCCTGGCGCTGCTGGCGGCGCTCGTCGGCGCCGGGGTGGTCTGGAGGGGCTGGAAACACCGTCCGCAGCCACTGGAGACGGACTGGATCATCCACGCCCCGAGCGTCGAGGAGCCGAGCGACCGCTTTTACCCCCAGCCGCTCGAGATCACCTTTGACCGATCGATCGCCGCGCTCGACCAGATCGGCAAAAACTCGATCACCGGCGTCACACTCGCACCGGCGCTGCCCGGCGACTGGCGTTGGCAGAGTGGCACGACGCTCGTTTTCACGCCGAAGACCGACTGGCCGGCGGGCACCGACTATCGCGTTGCGCTCACGCGATCCCTCTTCTATCGCCACGCGAAGATCACCACATTGTCGAAGACATTCCGCACCCCGGCGTTCTCGGCGCGCGTGGATGGCCTCACCTTCTACATCAATCCGAAGGACTCCCGCATCAAGCAGATCACTGCGACGTTCAACTTTTCCCACGCCATCGACCGGCTCTCTCTCTCTCGCCAGCTGCAGACCTCCGTGACCGGCGACGAGTCGATCTTCGCACCGGGCGAGCCTCCCTTCACCCTTGCCTATGACAAGCGGGACCGCGTCGCCTACTTCCGCTCGGCGGACGTGGTTTTGCCGAAGCAGACCACCTTCCTGCGTCTCACGCTGCCGGCGGGCGTCGCTCCCGCCGCGGGCGAGCCGCTGGCGGACGACGTCCACCAGGACGTCCGCATCCCGAGCGAGTACGATCTTTTCCATGTCAACTCCGCCACCGTGGTCATCGCCACCGACAAAAATGGCGATGTCTCGCAGGCGCTCGTGGTCAACACCACCGTCGGGGTGAAACCGGAGGCGCTGAACGGCCATATCCATGCCTATATCCTCCCATTGCGCTACGATGACCGGCATCAGCCCAAGCCGTGGGAAGGTCCGGACGAGATCGATGCAAACGTCCTCGCCCGGTCGAAAGAGATCGACCTTTTGCCCATCGCCAGCCAGGAGGCCTACACGGCCGCGCCGTCGTTCCGCCTGAAGGCGCCGGAGAATGCGCAACTCTTCCTCACCATCGGCAAGGGCGTGAAGGCGATCGGCGACTTCCAGCTGAGCGATGATTACCAGGGTGTCGTCGCGGTCCCTCCCTACGCGCGCGAGGTGAAATTGATGTACGACGGCGCCCTGCTCGCGCTGAACGGCGACCGCAAGCTCTCGGTTTCCTCCCGCGGCGTGGATGAGATCGAGTACCGGCTGGCCCGCATCAACCCCGGCGAGATCAATCATTTGGTCAGCCAATCCGAGGGTGCGTTTTCCAGCCCGGCCTTCATGAGCGACACCTTCGACGAGACCGATCTCGCGGAGATGATGACCCGGCGGGTCAGCCTCGCGAATCAGGACGCGGCCCAGCGCAACTATTCCGCATTCGACTTTTCGGAGTTCCTGGATGATCGCGATGCGAATCGCGGCAAGCTCGGGCTCTTCCTCCTGCACGCCATCGGCCGGAAAGGCGGCGCCGGGTATTATCAGACCGATGGAACGGTCGTCACCGATGCTGACTTCGCGAAGGAAACCAACTCCCAAGGCGAGCCGCTGCGCCCCGAGCAGCGCAATTTCATCCAGGATTCCCGCCTGATCCTCCTCACCGACCTCGGCCTCATCATCAAGGACAACGCGGACGGAACGCACGATGTCTTCGTCCAATCCATCAAGTCGGGCGAGCCGGTTGCGGGCGCCAGCATTTCCGTGCTGGGCAAGAACGGGATCCCGCTCGTGACCGTGGTCACCGATCACACCGGTCGGGCATCCGTTCCCGCGCTCGACGCCTTCATGCACGAGAAGCGCCCCGTCGCCTACATCGCGCAGCTTGGCCGGGACGTTTCCTTCCTGCCCTTCGGACGCGAGGACCGCGAACTCAATCTCTCGCGCTTCGACACTTCCGGCCTTGAGGGAGTGAAGCCCGCCGACCTGACCGCCTTCCTCTTTACCGATCGCGGTATCTACCGGCCGGGCGACGAGGTGAAGCTCGGTTTGGTGGTCAAGCAGCACGACTGGCGCGGCCATCTCTCGGGCATTCCGCTCGAGATGGACATCACCGATCCCCGCGGAAACCCGATCGAGTCCCGCGTGCTCAAGTGCGATACGACCGGCTTTCTCGAGTCCTCGTACGCCACGCGCGAGACCTCCCTTACTGGCGCCTACACGGTCGATCTTTACCTGGCGCGCAATCAGGACGACAAGACCCTCCTGGGCGAGGTGTCGTTTCGCATAAAGGATTTTCTCCCCGACCGCCTGAAGATCGCCGCCACGCTCCTGGGCGATATTCCGGAGGGCTGGATCGCGCAGAAGGGCCTCCAGGCCCGGGTCGATTTGCGCAATCTTTACGGCAGCGTCGCGTCCGGGAATCGCGTCCATGGCAAGCTGAGCCTCGAGCCCTCGCAATTCGGCTTCGCGAAATTTCCCGACTATCAATTTACCGACCCCTATCTCAACCCCGACGCCGCGCGCAAATCGTACGAACTCGATCTTCCCGACCAGGACACCGGCGACGACGGGTCCGCCACCTTTGCGCTCGACGCCGCCGGCCTTCAGCCGTCCGCCTACCAGCTTTCCTTCCTGGCGGAAGGTTTCGAGAAGGGCGGCGGCCGCAGCGTCACGGCATATGCCAGCGTGCTTGTTTCGCCCAGCCCGTGGCTGCTGGGCACCAAGGCCGATGGCGACCTGAGCTACGTCGATCACCCCAGCAAGCGGAGCGTTCGGCTACTCGCGGTCGATCCGCACCTGAAGCCGATCGCGGTCGATCATCTCACGCTCAAGCTGGTGGAGCGTCGCTACGTCGCGGTCCTCGTGCAGCAGCCCAACGGGAATTACGGCTACGAGTCGGTGCTAAAAGAAATCCCCGTGGAAACCAAGACCCTGGCCGTGGCGCCCGGCGGCACCGACTGGCCGCTGGAGACCGCCAATCCGGGAGACTTCGCCGCGCGCTTCTACAACGAGCAGGACGAGCTCATGGCCGATGTGCGCTATTCCGTGGCGGGCGCCGGCAATCTTACCCGCGCGCTGGAAAAGAACGCGGAGCTCACCGCCCGCCTGTCCAAGCCCGAATACAAGCAGGGCGAGGAGATCGAGGCGCAAATCACCGCGCCCTATACCGGCGCGGGTTTGCTGACCATCGAGCGCGACAAGGTTTACGCCGCGCAGTGGTTCCAGGCCACGTCCACCGCCTCCGTGCAGAAAATCCGTCTGCCCGCCGGCTTTGAAGGCAACGGGTATCTCAACATCGCCTTTGTACGCGGACTCGACTCCAAGGAGATTTACATGAGCCCGCTGAGCTACGCGGTCTTGCCCTTCAAGATCGATCGCGAGCCGCGCCACACGCAGATCGGCATCGCGGCTCCTCCAATCGCGATACCCGGCCAGCCGCTAACCTGGACCGTCACGGCCAGCCGCCCGACCCGCGCTGTCGTCTATGCGGTGGACGAAGGCATTCTCCAGGTGGCCGGTTACCCAACGCCCGATCCCCTCGCCTATTTTTTCCGCAAGGAAGCGCTCGGCGTCGGCACGCGCCAGACGGTCGACCAAATCCTGCCGGAGTATTCCATCGCCCGAGAAGCCGCGGCGACAGGTGGTGATTCCGGCGCGGACCTTCTCGCGCACCATCTCAATCCGTTCAAGCGCAAGCACGATGCGCCCGTCGTCTACTGGTCCGGCGTGGTGGACCTCGGCCCTCAGGCGAAGAATTTTACCTACCACGTGCCCGATTATTTCGCCGGCACGGTGCGGATCATGACCGTTGCCGCATCGCCGGACGCCGTCGGCGCCGCGGCCGTGAAAACCGAGGTGCGCGGACCCTTCGTCATCCTCCCCAATGTCCCGACCTTCGTGGCGCCGGGCGACACGTTCGACCTCAGCGCGACCATCGCGAACAACATCAAGGGCTCCGGCTCCACCGCGCCCGTCGATGTCTCTCTTGCCGTCACGGATGGCTTGGAGGTTCTCCAGAAACCGGCGTCGCCTGTGGCCATTGCCGAGTGCCGGGACGCCAGCCTGCACTGGCTCATCCGCGCGCGGGATCTGCTTGGCAACGCCGACATCACCATCACGGCGCATCACGACGGCGCGACCGCGACCCTGGTCTCGCACCTGAGCGTCCGTCCGCCGGCGCCGTTTCTCACCACACTTACAGCCGGCTACTTCGACGGCTCGCAAAAGCGCCTTGATCTCACGCGCAGGCTCTACCCGCAATACGCCGCCAATTCCGTCACCGCCTCGGTGGTGCCGCAGGGCTTCTCGCGGGGCCTGGGAGAGTACCTCGAGCATTACGAGTACGGCTGCACCGAGCAACTCGTCAGCAAGGCGTTTCCCTCGCTTGTCTCCGACACCACCATGGCGCAGGGCCTCGCGCCCGCGAAGGTCCAGCAACATCTTGACGCAGTCGACGCGATCCTCGCCAGCCGACAAAACGACCAGGGTGCGATCGGCTACTGGCAGCCGGAAACCGACGTTCATTTCGACCTGCCCACGCTCTGGTCCGTGCAATTCCTCACGGAGGCGAAGGAGCGCGGCTACGATGTTCCGAGCGCGATCCTCAGCCACGCGCTTGACCACCTCAAACAAATGGCGCAGGAGCAACCCGGCGATCTCAGCGAGGCGCGCAACCAGGCGGAGGCGATTTATCTCCTCACCCGAAACGGCGTTGTCACGACCAACTTTCTCGAGCATACCCGCCAGTGGCTCGAGGAAAATGCGAAGGACACCTGGGGCGACGACATCGCCGGACCGTACCTGGCCGCCAGTTACGCCCTACTGAAAAATCAGCATCAGGCGGACACGCTCATCGGCCGGTTCAAGTTCACCGGTGCGCCGATGCAGACGGAAGACGATTTCTATAACGATCTCGGCCGTGATTCGGTTTACCTCGATCTGCTTGCGCATCACTTCCCCGACCGGTTGCGCCGTCTTCACGACGACGATCTCATGGCCCTGGCCAAGCCGATCATGGACGGCGAATACACCACGCTTTCCGCCGCCCAGGCGATGCTCGCCCTCGACGATTACGGGCGAGCGGTCCATGCATCCGGATCCGGCGCACTTGGCGGAATGTCCGTCGACCAGATCACCGGGGCGACCGCACAACCGCTCGCGCTCAGCCCGGGCGCTTATCCCACCGGCAGCTTCGCCCTGGACGCCGATGCGCTGCTTATGCACCAGCCGCAGCACAGTCTCGTCGGGCTCAAGGGGCTTTTCTATCAGGTCGTCCAATCCGGGTTCGACCACGCGCCCGCCACCGACGCCATCAGCGAGGGCCTCGAAATTTCGCGCGAGTACCACGACGCGAACAACCAGCCGGTGGCCACCGTGAAACTCGGCGACGAACTAAGCGTCGTGCTGCGCGTGCGGGGCGTTGGCGACCGCGACATCACCAACGTCGCGATCCTTGACCTGCTGCCGGGCGGATTCGAGGTCGTGCCGGAATCGATCGCCACCGGCACGTGCCGTTACGACGGGATCGACTACGCCGACGTGCACGAGGATCGCGTCGCCTTTTTCGGCACGGTGGGCAACAACGAAACGCTGATCACCTATCGCATCAAGGCCACGAACAAAGGCACCTACGCCGTCCCGCCCCCGCAGGCGGAGGCAATGTATCATCTGCGTCTTCGCGCCCGCGGCGTCTCCGGGCAACTCACCGTCACCGATTGATGCGTACCCGCTGGCTCAAACCTGTTCTCAACCTCACCGCATTCGCGGTGGGGAACATCGTGCTCTGGCTGGCGCTGCTGCCCCGGCCGCATTTGCTCGACGACACCAGCTTTTCCTCCTGCTACCTCGACCGGGAAGGCCACCTGCTCCGCCTCGCTCTGGCGGATGACGACCGCTATCGCGTCTTCGTCCCGCTCTCGCAAATCTCGCCGCCGTTCATCGAGATGACGCTGCTGCACGAGGACCGCTTCTTTCGTGAGCATCCGGGCTGTAACGTCATCGCGCTCGCGCGCGCCACCTGGAACGCGCTCACTCGAAACAGCGGCGTCCATCCGGGCGCGTCCACCGTTACCATGCAGCTGGTGCGGCTTCATTACGGCCTCAACACACGGACGCCATGGGGCAAGTTCTGTCAGGTCGCCGCCGCGCTGCATATGGAGATGCACTGCTCCAAGAGCGAGATTCTCGAGGCTTACTTCAACCTCGCGCCCTATGGCCGGAACATCGAAGGGGTCGGCGCCGCGAGCCTGATTTACTTCGGCAAGCAACCCGCGCAACTCAGTCCGGTCGAGGCGATGACCCTCGCCGTCCTTCCTCAAAGCCCGGCGCGGCGGGCACCGGGTTCACCCCGGCATGAGGCCGCCCTCCGAGCCGCGCGTAATTTGCTCCTCGCGCAATGGCTTGTCCCGCACCCGGAAGACGCCCGCCTGCGCGACGTTTTCGCCATGCCGATCCAAGTCAGTCTTCCGCGCGATCTCCCTTTCCGCGCGCCGCATTTGGTCAACGAGATGATGGCACGCGACGGTGTGCCCGCCGCGCAGGTCCGCCTCAATCTCGATAGTTCCGAGCAGGCAGTGTTGGAGCGCGAAGTTGCCGCCTACGTCGAGGCGCACCAGGGCACGGGCCTGAAAAACGCCTGCGCGCTGCTTGTTGATTACACGACCATGGAGGTCCGGGCCGCGGTCGGCTCCGCCCGTTACCGCGCGCGCGACATTCAGGGCGAGGTTGACGGCCTGCACATGCAGCGCTCGCCCGGCTCCGCCCTCAAGCCGCTCGTCTACGCGCTCGCGCTCGACCAAGGCCTCATTCATCCCGGTACGCTTCTGCGGGATGCTCCCACCAGCTTCAACGGTTACGATCCCGAGGACTTCGACCATCAGTTCGCCGGCCCCCTCTCGGCCCACGACGCGCTGATCCAAAGCCGCAATGTGCCGGCAGTCGAGCTGGAGTCGCGTCTCGCGCCGGGCCATGACCTGTACGATCTGCTTCAGGCAGCCGGCGTGCGCCGCCTCCAGCCGGAGGGTCGCTATGGACTTAGCATCGCGCTCGGCTCGGCCGAAGTGTCGCCGGAGGAGTTAACTGAACTATACGCCACGCTCGCGAATCGCGGGAAGTTTCGCCCGCTGCGCTTCGAGTCGCAGGAAGCAGCGCAGCCCGGCACCCGGTTGCTCTCGCCCGAGGCCGCGTGGCTCACGCTCGACATCCTGAAGGACGCACCGCCGCCGGGCGAGCCGGACTTCTCGCCGCTGCGCCCCGATGGCCGTCCCGTCGCGTGGAAGACGGGAACGTCCTTCTCCTATCGCGACGCGTGGACCGCGGGTGTCTTCGATCATGACGTGCTCGTGGTCTGGGTCGGGAATTTCAACGGCGCGGCCAATTCGCAATTCGTCGGCCGCAGCGCGGCTGCACCGCTCTTCTTCTCCATCGTCCACGCACTCCGCGCGCGCGAGCCCGCTCCCGCCCGCACCTGCTTCGACCTGACGCCTGATCTTAATCTCCGCCGGGTCGATCTTTGCGCCGCCTCGGGCGAACTGGCCGGCCCGCACTGCCCTCGCGTCGCGACCGGCTGGTTCATCCCCGGCGTGTCGCCCATCACCGCATGCGACGTCCACCGCCAGGTCTGGATCGACAACCGCACGGGGCGGCGTCTGCCCGGCTTCCCCACGGATCCCGCCACGGCGCACGCCGCCGTGGTCGAGTTTTGGTCGTCCGATTTCGCGCGGATTTTTCGTGCGGCGGGCTTCCCGAAGGCATCGCCGCCGCCTCTGCTCGTCTCTGGGGCGACGTTGGCGCATGAAAGCCTCGCTCATGGTCCGCGCATTCTCTCGCCGAAGTCGGACCGTGTTTATCAGGTTCGTCTCGCCGGCCAGGGCGAAGGCGTGCTCGATCTTGAAGCGGCGGCGGACGGCGCAAACGACCACCTCTACTGGTTCGTCGACTCCGCTTATGTGGGCTCGACCCAGGGTAGCGTCGCGCTGGCCTGGGCGCCGGTGGTGGGTCGTCACACCATCCGGGCCGTGGATGAGGATGGCCATGCCGATTCCAGGGTCGTCACCGTAACCGCGGTGGAGTGATTGTCCAACGCCGCCCTTGTTCGAGGCGCCTCCCCACGATTAACTGTTCCCGAATGAAAACCGCGTCCTTTCTTCTTTGTCTGATCATCACGTTCGTCCCGATCGTGGCGCAAACGCCGGCCCCATCGACGCCATCCCCCACGACCGCGCCGACCGCAGTCACGGAAGATTCCACAACCCCCGCGATGAACGTGCGCTACAAGAGCAAGCCCGGTCCATGGAAGGCGCTGCAAGTCCGCATGTCCGCGATCAAGGGCCAGCCCTGCGACCTCATCTTCATCGGCGATTCCATCACGGACCGCTGGCTGGCGCCGGGCAAGACTGTCTGGGACAAGTACTACGTCCCACGCCATGCGCTGAACTTCGGTGTCTTTGCCGATACGACGCAGAATGTCCTCTGGCGTTTCGACAACATGGACCTCACCGGGCTTCATCCCAAGGTGGCCGTGATCCTCATCGGTACCAACAACACCAGGGACGAACCCCAACAGATCGCGGACGGGGTCAAGGCTGTCATTAGCCGCACGCAGGCGGCGTTCCCCGGGGTTAAGACCATCCTCGTCAGCATCATGCCCAACCAGCGGGCCGAGGACAAAATGATGGCCACCAATGCCATCATCAAGAATTTTGCCGATAACCAGACCGTCTACTGGCTCGACTTGGTCCCGCTCATGCCGCCGGTGACGACGACGAAGCCCGATGGCACAATCGACACGAATTGGAAAGGCCTCGGTTCCGACCACCTGCATCCCGACACCTCCGGCTACCTGACTGAGCGCGGACAAACATCCGAAGGTCGCTTGCGTTGGCCCGGGGCCGAGGCCACCGCAGCGGCAAAATCCGTTCGGAAAAGAAAAGCATTTACGCAACGCGCGCCATCCTTCTCGCCGGCGATCCGCGATCTTTTCGACAGATCAACCGCCGCTCCAGGAGGAGCCTCTGTCTCACGATTGAAAGCAGCACCGTCCCGGCCCGCACACGTGGGGATGTACCGCGTCATCATCGCAGCCGAGCGCCGTGAGGGTCCGATTGCACGTGTAGAAGGAATCGTCGTGAGGACTGTCGTGCTTCTGCAGCGCGCCCGCCGCGAGCACGGGCACGTACATCTGCTTGGTTCGCAGATGACGGCACAGCGGTTTGGAATCCGGCGACGGGTTCATGAATTGAGCGCCAGCAGCGTGCGGCGAATCAGGGTATGGGCGAGAGGAACCTTGTACCCGTTTTGCGTCAGCGGCTTGGCATCCTTCAAGATCAAGTCGGCCGCCTGAGCGACCGTCACCTCGTCCAACGTTTTGCCCTCCAGGTACTCGTGCGCCGCGGTCACCAGGTGCGGAACCGGCGAGACCGCCCCGAGCGCCACGCGCGCGTCGTGAATTTTTCCGTCCCGGACGTTTCCTGCCGCCGCGCAGCTCACCAGCGCCCAGTCGAACTCGCGCCGCTCGCTCACCTGAAGGTACGCGCTCCGCGCGCGTTGGCCCGGCACTTGGACGGAGACAAGGTAATCGCCCGGATGTGTCGAGTTGTGCGCATGCGGATTCGTCCACGCCTCGCGATAAAGATCGTGCATGCTCATCGGCTGGCCCTCATTGCGGTTCGCAAAGACCACCTGCCCGCCAAGCGCGGCGAGCGCGACCGACGTGTTCGAGACCACCGGGCTGATGCAGGCGCAACCGCTGAAAAGCGACAGGTACTTGTTCTCCCCCTCCTGCGCGTAGCAGACGCTGCCGCCGCGCTTCAGGCAGAGCACGTCGGGCTGCCGGTAGTACCAGCACCGCGAGTGCTGCAACAGATTACCGGCCAGGGTCGCCACGTTCCGGATCTGGGGCGAACCCACCTCGCCCGCCGCCGCCGCCAATGCCGGCGCCAGCCGCTGCACCTCGACGCTCGCGGCGATCTCCGCCATGGTCATTGCGCCGCTTAGGATCAGCGAGCGATCCGGCAGCGCCGTTGGCGTGGGCCGCTGGCCCGGCACCGCCTCTCGCAGCGCCACCAGCGTGTCCGGCGAGACGATGTATTCCTTCATCTCGCCGAGCAGGTCGATGCCGCCGCCGAGGTAACGGCCGTTCGGCCCGCGCGCGGCAATGGCATCGCGCGGGGTGCTGGCGGTGAGATAGCGAAATGAGTTCATGTGCTGGCCGCGTTGGGCACCTTTCCGAGCGCGGCCAAAATCTTCGCGGGGGTGATCGGCAGATGCGTCACGCGCGCCCCGATCGCATTGGCCACCGCGTTGGCAATTGCCGCCGTCGAGGGAATCACCGCCGGCTCGCCGATGCCGATGACGCCGCGTTTCGGCATGTTCAGCAGCACCACGTCGATTTGCGGTGCGTCCGTGACATTGGGAATCTTGTAGGAATCGAAGCTCGTGTTGAGCAGCACCCCGGTCTGCCGGTCCATCACCCGCTCCTCGTAGAGCGCGTAGCCGAGCCCGCACAGGATGCCGCCGTTGATCTGGCTCGCGGTCGCCATTGGATTGACGATCAGCCCACAGTCGTGCACCGCGACCATCCGGACCACGCGCACAAAACCGGTCTCGGTGTCCACCTCCACCTCCGCGAACTGCACACCGCCGGCGCCGGAGGAGGAAAGTCCCGGCTGCCAATCGCCCTGCGCGGTCAGCGGCTCGGCCCCAAGCTTCCGGCAGGCGTCGAACCAGGCGGAGCCCCGCGCGTCGGCCACGCCCGTCTGCTGCTGAAGCGCGGCCAGTCCGTTCTGGCACGCGGTCCAGATCGCCGGTGCCGCCGAAGCAGTCGTGCTGCTGCCGCCGCTGCCACCGGAAAAGGGGAGACTCGTATCGCCGATCCTGACTGTCATCTGGTCGGGCCGGAGCCCAAAAGCCTCCGCCGCGACCATGCCCACCATGGTGCGGGCGCCCGTCCCCAGGTCCTGCGTTCCGCAACGCACCTCGACGGTCCCGTCGGAGTGGATCTGCACCTCGGCCTTGGAGCCCCTGCCACCCCCACCCCACGAACCGGCCGCCACGCCCACACCCGTCTTCACCGGGCCGGGGCTCGAGCCCGGCGCCTTGTACTTGTCCTTCCAGCCAAATTTTTCCATCCCCACCGCGTACTCGCGATGACGCACCTCGGAATCGTCGTTCTTCAGCCGGAACTCCACGGGGTCCATGCCCAGCTTCACCGCCAGTTCATCCATCACCGATTCTGTGCCGAAGCTTGCCGGGGGATGGCCCGGCGCGCGAAACGCACTGGAGGGTCCCGCGTTCAAGGCGATGCCATATTGATTCACCCGCTTCGCCGGAAATTTGTAGAGATAAGGCAGCGCGATGCTCGCCCCGCCACCGCCGCCGGCGGTCGAGCCTCCGCCGCCGATCCCGGGCGAGCCCTTGTTCTCACAGTCGGCCGCGAGCAGCTTGCCCTCCTTGTCTGCGCCAAGCTTGATCCGCTGGCGCGACGAGGGCCGGTTGCCGGCCGCCAGTCCCTGCTCCAACCGCGAAAGCATCAGCTTCACCGGCGCGCCCGCCGCCTGCGAGAGCTTGGCCGCCAGCCCGCCGTGCACCCCCGGCCCGAACTTTGCTCCGAAACCGCCGCCCATGTAATCGCAAAGCACGCGCACATTGCTGGCCGGGAAATTGAGGTGACCCGCAAGTCCGTCGCGCACGCTGAAAACGCCCTGGGTCGAGGCCCAGGCCGTCATTTGATCGCCCTGCACCGAGATGGTGTTTCCGTGCGTCTCGAGTGGATGATGGAGCTGCACCGGTGTGCTCAGTTCGCACTCCGCCACGGCGGCTGCGGAGGCAAGAACGCCATCCACATCGCCTTCCTCCTTCGTTCCTGGCAGGCTCAGGTTCGGGCCGGTGAAGACCGAAGGCGCACCCGCCTTGACTGCATCGTCCTCCTGCACGACGAAGGGCTGTGGCGTTGCCTCGACCTCGATCGCCCGGATCGCGTCCTGGCATTGCTGCTTTGTCTCCGCCGCAATCGCCGCAAGCTCTTGGCCGTAGAAACGCACGGTCCGGTTCTCGCCCCCGGCGAGGATCGCGGCCTTCACCCCCGGCATCGCCTGCGCCGCGGTGAGGTCGATCTTCGTGACGGTGGCCGCGGCCCATTTCGAGCGCAGAATCATCCCCCAAAGCACGCCCGGCGGCTGCACATCGTAAGCGTATTTTGCCTGGCCCGACACCTTGGCGGCGCCATCCAGCCGCTGGGTCGGGTGACTGAGAACCTCGAGTTGCTCAGGCCAGGCTGCCATAGTCCACCAGGGTAAAATGCGCGGGCGCCTCGGCCCCGCTTGCCTTCAACGCCGCGCGCACCACATGCGGATAAGTGCCGCAGCGGCAAAGATTCCCCGAGCAGGCGTGACGCACCTCCGCCTCGGTCGGATGCGGATTCTCGCTCAGCAACGAGGTCACCGCCATGACCAACCCCGGCGTGCAGAAGCCGCACATTAACGCGTCGCACTCGACGAAAGCTTCCTGTACCGGCGAGAGCTGGCCGGCTGGTGCCAGGCCTTCCACCGTCGTGATCTTCTGCCCCTGCGCGTCGATGGCCAGCTTCATGCAGGAATAGGTCAGCTTGCCGTCGATCAGTACCGAACAGGCGCCGCAGGTCCCCCGGTCGCACACTTCCTTTGTCCCGGTCAGCGGTGAGCTGTAACGGAGCGCGTCGAGCAGGGTGACGCGTGGCTCCAGGTTGAACTGCTGCGCCGCGCCATTGATCGTGAGAGTGATCGGCACCGCGCCGGGTCCCTGCGGCTGGGGCCCGGAAACCTTGCCGATCTCATCGGCCAGCGCACCCGCCTGCACCGTCGCGACGGTGAGCGCGCTCGTGCCGATGCCCTTCAGGAACGAGCGGCGGCTCAACGCGCTCGAGGAGGGTGGAACGGGGTCGCTCACGGTTCGATAAACCCGGGTCGCCGCGAAAAGTCGCTAGGGCGCCACCGCCAGGGGTGCGCCACACAGCCCGGTCGGGTTGGAGATCTCCGGATCGCCAAACCGGCCGAGAAAAAGAGTGCGCCGTCCATGGTCCTGCCATTTCAACGCCAGCGCCGGCTCGACCACATGCGAGACGGTCAGTTGATCGACCGTAAACGAACTCATCGCGCTGCGAGGCTCGTACCAGAGCATCTCGCCGCAACTCGCCAGCCCGCACGCCGGCGCGCCGGTGGCGGTAAAGGCAATATCCCGCCCGAGGCGTACGGAAATGGCGTCGCCTGCGACGTTCATGGTCATCGCCACCGCATGCACCTGCACCGGCGCCGCCGTCGTCGTCCTGGCCCAAGCCAGGAGCGCCGCGCGTTGGGCGGGCGAAACGTTCTCCGGCACAAACGCCACCGCCCGCTCCGCCTTCTGGTCGCGGTCAGCAAGGTTTTCCGAACCCGTTTCCAGCAGCGCAACCGCGAGTCCCTTCAAAGGCGTCCCGTTGATCTGGCCGGAATCAAACTGCCAGGCGCGCAGGACATAGCGGCCGCCCATGGTGGACTCGGCCGAGACGATGCATCCACCGGCGAACAGTTCGCATGAGTGCAGTTCGGCCACCTCTCCCCGAGGCACATCGGCCCAGGCGGCTGCGGAGAGCATCAGCAAACCAACGGTCGTCGCGAGCACCCCCGTTTTCATGCGAACATTTTAACCCACGCGGCTCGTTCCGCCAGTGCTTTTCCATCTGCCACCCGGATGCCGCACTAATCCCGGCGGCTGTTGAGCATCATCAAATAATAGAGAAACTGAAGCAGCGAGGTCACAAACGCGGCCACGTAAGTCAGCCCGGCCGCATTGAGGGTTTGGTCGACCGCCCGCGCCTCGAGACCGGGGCGGATGATCCCCAACTGCTGCAACACCACTTTTGCCCGGTGGCTCGCATCGTATTCGACCGGCAACGTGATCAGGTTGAAGCCCATGATGATGCCAAAGCAGAGAGCCAGGACCCACGTGGCCACGTAGGCACTGATCAAGTGGAAGCACAGAGAGGCAAAGATCACCCACGTGATGGCGCTGTTGGCGAAGTTGGTGGCGTACACGGCGCTCATGCGAATCTGTAGCGGGGCATAGTGCTGCTGATGCTGCAGGGCGTGGCCGCATTCGTGCGCGGCCACCCCGATCTCCGCGGCCGATGAGCCTGCGTAATTCTCCGGCGAAAGGACCAGCCTCTTGTTCAGCGGATCGTAGTGATCGCCGAGGAACCCCTCACCCTCCACGATTTCGACGTCGTGAATGCCAGCCGCCTGCAGGATACGCGCCGCCGTTTCCGCGCCGGTCAGGCCCGACGCCACGGGCACGTGGGAGTTTCGCGCGTAAACACTCTTGAGGTAAGCCGACGCGCCCAGTCCAATGACGAGGGTCACGCCCATGATCAACAACCACATAGTTTGCCTTTGTTGCGGCAATATGCGCGGGCGGGCGGCCTTTGCAAGCGAGTCGGCGGTTACACCGGCGAAGGCCCCACCGGGCTGTGAAAACAATCGAACTGGCGCGCCTAGGACATGAAGCCTTCAGACTTCAAATACCGGACCATCTTGGCGCGCTCGGGAGCGGAGATCTCTCCATCGACATGCAAAAAGCGTTTCCCGTCCGCTTCGAGCACCGAGATGACCTGCTTTCCCTGCTTGGCTCGAAATTGCGCCACCAACTCCCCGGTCCTGGGATGGTCAAGGTCTGCCAGTCCATCGCGGTCCATGGTGGCAATGATGCGAGCCTGCAGGCGGCGCTGTTCCCGCCGGAACCAGTAAAAGCAGGCAAGGAAAACTGCCAGCGAGCTGCCCGCCGCGACCGCCGCGATGGCAATTAGAAAATCGAAGCTAAAGGGCCAACCCGGCATAGCGCTAGGATTACGCATCACGGCGGAAAGTCAAAGCTTCTCCACCGCGCGCTCCATCTACTGTGCGGGAGGGGGGCCCGTGTAAGCAGCGGCTTTGCCGGTCAGAATATCGACCGCGTTGACAGGAGCTGGCGGGTTCAACAGCTCGCCGTCGTTTTGGTAAATGTTTGCCGTGACAAAGATGATCAGGTTGCGCTTGGTGCTCTGCGTCGCCTTGGCCTGGAACAACCGGCCAAGCAACGGGATGTCGCCCAGGATCGGAACCTTGTCGACTTCGGTGTCCAGATCCTCCCGGATCAACCCGCCCAGCACGACGGTCGAGCCGTCATGGATCAAAACCTTGGTCGTGATGCGACGCGAGTTGAACACCGGCTGATTGATGTCGTTTGGAGACAAGAGCGACGTTGTGCCGTCCGGGTTACCCACGTTGACCTGCGAGCCATAGTCGATGAAGCCCTCGAAGTCGGTTACCTCCGGGAACAGGGAGAGATCGACCGTCTTGTCATCCGCCGTGATCTGCGGCTTGATGACGAGGCGCACCCCGATATCACGCCGCTTGAAGTCGGTCGGCGTGGTGGCGATGACCGTGGGCGGGGAAATCGTGTTGGTAACGAGCGTGCCGGTGTTGCTCAACGTGACCAGCTCAGGCGGATCGAACGCGACTGGATACGGGAAGACGCGAATGGCTTCCATCGTCGCCTGCTCGCCGCTCTTGGTCAGCGCGGTAGGCTCGGAGAGCAGGTCAAAACTCCGCTTTTGCGACAAGGCGGTAATGACAGCAGCGTACTGGAGGCCGCTAAGGCTGCCTCGAATGCTCAACTGATTTTCCGATAAGACCGTAGGACTGATAAGGTTATCAATGCTGTCCGGCGCAAACGCAGCTGCACCCGGGAGCGACGTGTTGGCAGACGGCAAGGTGAGCAAATTGGGCGAGACGGACGCCAGTCCGACTCCCAGCGGAGAAGTCGCCGTGACTCCAAGGAGGTTAAAGGAGGAGTTGAAGCTCAAGTCATTGAGATCGACCTGATTGATCTCAACAAATTTGGCCGCAATGCGTACCATGAGCGTCGGCGCCTGGGCGCCGTTGACCAGCTCTTCGATCAATTCCATCTGATCGGCGGTATTCACGATGGTCAGGGTGTTGGTCGCCGGCGTGTAGACCGCGCTCGCTCCCGGCGGGAAGCTCACGCCTTTGGCTTCAAGGACCGCTTGGACGCTGCTTGTATCCGTCGTGTTCTCCTGCGCAACCGGCGTGATCGGAGCGATGGGTCGGGCGCTTGCTCCTCCACCCAACGCGCTCGCCGCATCGGACGTCGGAGCAGTTTCAGGCGGCGCCACGAAGCTTGGCTGCACCACGAAGGTCCGGCTGATCAGGTCTTCCGTGCGAGCGGAAAACGGCACGATGGAAACCGCGTAGTCCTGCACCTTGTATTTCACGTTCGCCAGCTGGCAGATATAACGAAGGGCCTCGACGACCGGCACATTGTTGAGCGACAGGGTGACGTTCTTGGCGCTGGTCGACGCATCGGGCTGGATGATGAACGGGATGCCCTTGTGGGTCGGTTCGTCCAACCGTTTGCTTTCCGTATAAAGGAAGTTGGTCGCCTGCTCGATCGAGACATCCGTGAAGTCGAGCGAGATGAAAATCGACTTCAGCTTCTGGTCGATATCGAAATTGGTCGCGGCACTAATCGGCGCCTGCTCCTCCTGGGCCGTGATGATGGTGTCCTTGTTGGTGATCGGCTGGTACCAGCTTTCCTCCACCTGGCGGAGTCGCTCGGCCCGGGTCTCCATCCGGGCGTGATCCGCATATGCGTTCTTCTCCGCCACGATCCGCTCCAGCAACCGGGTGGCCGTCATGTTGTAGGGATCCATGCCGAGGATGCGCTTCAGGCGCGCCTCTGCCTCGTCGTACTGGCCGGTGCGGCGAAATTGCTCGGACTGCGCGAAGAGATCGTTGATGTCGTTGATCTTTTTGACCAAGGCGGGAGTGACGGCGGGATTCCCGAGGATGTGGCTATCGTTCGGGTTGGCGATCGCCTCGTTGGTCCGCTCCTGCTTTTCCAGCGCAACCCGGTCGTCGGGATTATAGGTCACGACCTCGTCGATCAGCATTTTGGCCCGCGGGGTGTCGCCAGCCTGCAGCGCGTCGTCGTAGAGATGCATGTCGACCCGGTCGAGACCGGCGGCGGCGCGGCGAAAGGAATCGCTGCGGCGCGAGATCGATCCGTAGACCTGTACGGCGAAGAGATAATGCGCCCGCGCATCGGGAAACTTTTGCGCCAGTTCATCCTTTCGTCCCTGTGCCATCTGCTGGTCGGCACGAAAGACGAGTTCCTGGCGCCGGATGACTTCCTGCTGCTGGATGCGGTCGATTTCCGAACGGCTCATATGATGAGCCCCCGCGACCGTGCTGGTCGTGCTAACGGTGCTGGCGTGCGTGACGACGGGGGTGACCGGCGCCGGCGCCGGCTTCAGCGGCGTACCCACGACCGGGGGATTATCCGGCGGGGGTGAAAGCAGGCCCGAGGTTTGCGTGGCCGTGGGCGGCGCATTGGTGTCCGGCACGGGCGCACCCATGGTTTGCCCGGGAGACGAAGGCGGGGTGGCGCCCCCAACGGGCGCCTGCGTCTGGACATTAGGGGCCGGCACTTGGGCCAGCGCCCCAGGGACGGAAAGCGCGAGAAAAAGGAGAACTTTCTTCATGTCGGAAAAGTTAAGGGAGCTCACGAGTTGGGTTCCTCGGGCGAGAGTGGCGGCAGGGTGATACCTGGGCCGACGTCAGCCGGTTCGGGCAGCGCCTCTTCCACATCGGTCGGCTCAGCCTCGTAGCTTTTGATGTATTCAGGCTGGCCGTTTGACTTGATCAGACGTGCCGTGATGAAAATCAGCAGATTGCGCTTGATGCGTTCGCTTACCTTGCTCTGGAAAAGTCGGCCGACGAGCGGGATATCACCCAAAACCGGCACCTTGTCGTTGATCTCCTGCGTGTCCTCGCGGAGAAGGCCGCCCAGCACTGCCGTCTGTCCATCGAGAATCTGCAAGCGCGTGACCATGGACCGGACACTAAATACGGGCTGATTGATCGTGCCTGGGGTCAGGACGACAGGGTCGGTCTCCTCGGCGAGCTTGGTCACGATCGGCACACCGTAATCGATGAAACCATCAAAATCAGTGACGCTTGCCTTCGTGATATCCAGATCGATGCGATCGTCAGGATAAGTAGTCGGCTTAACTTCGAGGCTAACGCCCACATCCTGCGTCACAAACTCGCGGGGTGTAGGAGGAATCGCCAAAGTCAACGGGAAGCCAAAGTTAGTAAAAGTCGTTCCCCCCAAGAAAACCGTGTAAGAACCAAATTTTCCTGAAGTATACTCAACCTGGGTGTTACTCAGCTTGGGCTTTTCAAAGCTGGTCGGGTACGGAAACTCGCGGACAATATCGATGTTGGCCTTGAGGTTGTTCTGGGTTGTGACCGTTGGAGCCGAAATGAGATCGACGCCCGACAAGTTGTTCAACGCTTGGACAACGGCCGAGAAGCCAATGCCGTCAATAATGCCGCCCACCGTCAGCTGATTCGGGCGATTGGGCACGACTGCCTGCTGGGTCAGGGGAAAAACCGAAGAACTTCCGGAGCTGTTCTGGGAAATAAGCGTGTCGATACTGTCAGCGGTAAGGCCACCGGTGGCGGCTCCGCCTTGGGCAGCTGACACGCTACGACCGGTGTAATTAGCGTCCCGCAAGCCGGTGCTGGTGACAAACCCGCCTCCCGGCACGACGCCGGGCGCCCCGCCACCGCCCGTCAGTGCGCCGCGAAATCCGGCAATGTAGTTAAAGGTGAGTGATTTCAGCGCCGTATCGGTAAATTCGGCCAGCTTCGCCTCAATCTGCACCTGCGGCGTGGGCTTGCTCTCCTGCTCGATCAGGTTGGCGATGAGGTCGAGCTGCTCAGGTGTATTGCGCACGACCAGCTTGCTCGAACCCGGCAGGAAGACCGCCGTCGCGCCCGGGGGAAAATGGATACCCCGGTTCTTGAGCTCCTGCGTCACGTCGCTGCGTACGTCCTCCACCGTCAAAGGCTGGTCGGGGGAAGTCGCTGCCGAAACCCGGAGGCCCCCGGAACTGGTGAAGAAGTTGGGAGGCGCCAGAAAGGTGCGAACGGTCAGGGTCTGGCCTTCGTCGATCGAAGGCCGGAGATACACCGCGTAATCATCGACCGAATACTGCAGGTTCGTCTGCTGGATGATGTACCCAAGCACATCCGACAACGGGACGTTTTCCAACTGAATGGTCACCGCCCGATGGATGGGACCGGGAGGAGCCGGCGTGGCCGTCGCATCAGCCGCAGGCGCGCCACCCGCGGCCGGGGCACC
>CAZZYY010000016.1:0-4583 GCA_964658475.1 uncultured Candidatus Methylacidiphilales bacterium
AGTGGATGAAATAAGCGTCGCGCGCCGGGCGAGGCGCAGCTTAGATTTCACCATGGCCGGTTCTTATTTTCTCACCACGGCGATCGATTATGTGAATAGCGCGCCGCACCTGGGCCATGCCTACGAAAAGGTGCTGGCCGATTTTTTCGCCCGGCATCAGCGCAGCCTCGACAAGGAGGTGCTCTTCCTCACCGGCGTGGACGAGCACGGGCAGAAGGTGCAGCAGTCGGCCCAGCGCGAGAAGGTGGAGCCGCAGGCGTTCACCGACCAGATGAGCGAACACTTTCGCGAGCTGCACGCCAGCCTGGGCGTGCAATCGTCCGCCTTCGTGCGTACCACCAACCCGCTGCACAAGCAGGTCGTGCGCGAGTGGCTGCAAAAGCTTTTTGATCGCGGTGAGATCGTCTTCCAGGAGCACGAGGGTTACTACAGCGTGCGGCAGGAACAGTTCGTGACGGAGAAGGACAAGGTGGATGGCCAGTGGCCGGAAATCTTTGGCGAAGTGGTCCACACCAAGGAGCCAAATTACTACTTCAAGCTGGAGCCGTATCGCGCGCGACTCATCGCGCATTTAGAGGCGCATCCGGAGTTTATCGTGCCGGGATTCCGGCGCAAGGAACTGCTCGGCGCGCTGGAACAGCCCCTGGCCGATCTCTGCATCTCGCGGCCGAAAAGCCGGCTGGCCTGGGGCATCCCGCTGCCGTTCGACGAGGACTATGTGACCTACGTCTGGTTCGATGCGCTGGTGAATTACTACTCCTTTGCGACACCCAACGGGAAGCAGATGTGGCCGCCCGACCTGCAAATCATCGGCAAGGACATCCTCATTCCGGCGCACGGCGTCTACTGGCCCATCATGCTGCTGGCGCTTGGGCTGGAGCTGCCGCGACACCTGCTGGTTCACGGCTTCTGGACCAACAGCGGCGCGAAGATCAGCAAGTCGGACGCGAAGTCGCTGGTCGATCCCGTGCCCTACATCGAGAAATACGGCCCCGACGCCCTGCGCTATTTTGTCCTGCGCGAAATGGTCCTGGGCCAGGACGCCGATTTCTCCGACGAGCGGTTCGAGGTCCGGTACACCTCCGATCTCGCCAAGGGGCTCGGCAATCTGACCAACCGCACGCTTTCCATGATCGGCCGCTATCGCGAGGGCCGCATCCCCTCCTACGACGGCTTTCATCTCACGGAGGCAGAAAATGATTTGCGCTCGGACGCCGTGGTCGAGGAATACAAGGAAGCGGTGGCCGGCTTTGCGCCGCACCTCGCGCTGCAGGCGATCTGGAAATTCGCGCAGCGCGCGGACAAGTACGTGGAGGAAACCGCGCCCTTCCGGTTGGCGAAGGACCCGGCGCAGGCCAAGCGCCTCGACGTCGTGCTGGCGCATCTTGCGGAAAGTGTCCGGCGGCTCACCGTGCTGGTGCAGGCGGCGCTGCCTTTCACGGCGATCAAGATGCGGGCGCAAATGAACCTGCCGCTCACCCCGGGACGGCTGGAGGAGGCGCGGTTCGGCACGTCGCTGCGGGACCATGTCATCGGCAAGCCGCTGCCGCTTTTCCCGCCACTGGAAGAGAAGACGGAACCGAAGCCGGCGGCATGAACGTCACGGACGTCGCACCCGTCCGCACGGACCAGCCCGGGTACATCCTGGCGCTGGAGTGCCTGTTTTTGCTCGTTGCGCTTTTCTGTTTCCTGCGCGTCTCGGGTTACACCGTCCGGCAGGCGCGGCTCGGCACGCTGGTGAACAGCCCGCGCTCGCCCGTGCCGTTTCCGATCCTGCCCGCCGCGGGTGGGCTCTTCACGCTGTGCGTCATGGGGCTGGTTTTCCTGCAATCGCCGCTCTACTACGTGCTCGTGCCGGCGGGCATCTGGGTCTTTCTCGCCGTGGAACGGCGCGCCGCGGAAGATCAGTTTGGGCTGGGTAGGCTCGGCGCCTTCGACCTGCTGCGCTTCATGCTGGTGATCTGCGGGGCGGTCTTCTTCCTCGAGCTGCCGCTCTCGCATGTGGTCGATCGCGTGATGAACTGGCTCCAGGTCCCGCATCCGCCGCAGGAAACCGTCGTCATCTTCCAGAACTACAAGCGGCCCGATGAGATCATTCTCTTCATGGTCAACGCCGTGCTGATCGTGCCGGTGATCGAGGAACTGTTCTTCCGCGGGTTTCTCTACGCCTTCCTGAAACGTTTCACTTCCACCTGGGCCGCCGTGGTGCTGAGCGCCGGGGTCTTTGCGTTCGCCCACGTCAATATCGGCTCCATTCTGCCGCTCTGGCTGCTCGGTATTGTGCTGGCGACTGCGTATGAGCACACCGGCTCGCTCCTGCTGCCCATTGGGATTCACGGCTGCTTCAACTTCGTCACGGCCATCAGCCTGCTGGTGGAGAAGAGCGCATCGTGAACGCACGGTCGCTCGCGCAACTGGGCGAGAAGGGCCTGCTTCGCCTCCTGACGAGTCGCTGGCCGAAGCGCGCGGGCTTTCTGCGCACGGGCGTGGGCGACGACTGCGCCGTTCTGCGCGTGGCCGGGCGCGATCTTCTTTTCAAGACCGATGTCGTGGTGGAGAGCGCACATTTCCTCCCGCGGACGCCGCCCCGCCTCATTGGGCGCAAGGCGCTCGCGCGCGCGTTGAGCGATATCGCGGCCATGGGTGGAACGCCGCTCGCGGCGGTTGTGACCCTTGGGCTGCCTGCGGGCGAGTCGCCCCAGCGCCTGGCCGACATCTACCGCGGCCTTGAAGCGACCGCGCGGAAATTCCGTGTGGCCTTGGTCGGCGGCGAGACTACGCGCGCGGCCCAGCTTTTTCTCAACATCGCGCTGCTGGGCGAATGCCGCGATGGCGCGCCGGTGCTTCGGTCCGGCGCGAAGGCGGGCGACTTGATCTACGTCACCGGCCGCCTGGGCGGAACGCAGGCGCGGCGTCATCTTGCCTTCACGCCCCGGATGGAGGAGGGCCGCTGGCTGGCGCGGCACGGTCTGGCCACGGCCATGATGGACTTGAGCGACGGCCTTGGCGCCGACCTGCCGCGCCTCGGCGAGGCGTCCGGGCTGGGCTACGCGATCGATTCGGACGCGATTCCCCGCCGGCGCGGAGCGGACATTCACGCGGCGCTGCACGACGGCGAGGATTACGAATTGCTCTTCACTGTGGCACCGGGCCGTGCCGCGTGGCTAAAAAAGAAGTGGCCATTCGCCACGCCGCTGCATTGTATGGGCATCATGCGGAAAGGATTGTCCACCGCGCTTGCCCATGGGTTTGATCATTTTAAACAGCGCCGAAGTCGCGCAGGCCTTCGGGGAACGATGGGCCGCTGACTTGCAGGGAGGCGAGGTCATCACGCTGAGCGGCGTGCTGGGTGCCGGCAAGACGCAGCTGGTCAAGGGGCTGGCCCGTGGCCTCGGCTATCGCGGGCAGGTGACGAGTCCGACCTTCACGCTGGTCAACGAGTATGTCGGCGGCCGTCTGCCGCTTTACCACATCGACCTTTACCGGATCAAAACCGCGGAGGAGGCGGTCGCCTTCGGGATCGAGGATTACCTTCCCGGCTCCGGTGTGACCGTGATCGAGTGGCCGGAAAAGATCGAGGCTCTCCTGCCAGACGGCACGCAACAGTGGGATCTTCATGTCGCGAGCCTGACGGAGCGTGTCATCCAAAGGCGGGGCGATGCTTGATCTTGCCATCGAAACATCCTCTTCCAGGGGAAGTATCGCTCTCGGTAACGATAAAGTTGTCGTTCAATCAATCGAATTGGCCGAGGGGCTGCGCCATTCCGCGACCTTGTTCCCCTCATTAGTCCGGCTCGGCTTGCCCCGGCTCAAGATCAGCCGCGTCATCGTCGGAATCGGCCCGGGCTCGTTTTCCGGGATCCGGGTCGGCATCGCCGCGGCGCAGGGAATCGCGCTGGTTCAGGACGTGCCCGTTTTCGGAATCTGCAGCGCTTGGTCCGCCGCCGTGCAGCATCCGAACGTCACGCGGCTGGGCGTCTTTGCCGACGCCAAGCGGCGCGAGGCCTTTTGCACCGCGTTTGCCAACGGCGGTTTCGACCGCGCCACCTACCTCCTGCCGATGGAGGAGCTGGAGGATCACGCGAGCAAGTTCACGCTCGCGGTCAGCGCCGAGCCGCTGCCGGGGATCGCGACCCGCGTTTATCCGCGCGCCCGCGACCTGCTTAGCTTCCCCGCCACTTTTCCGGGCTGGATCACCCAGCAGCCGCTTGAACCCATTTACCTGCGCGAACCGGCCATCGCGCTGCCCAAGGCACGGTGATGCCGGGTCGTCGCTGCTGGGTCGAGATCGACGGGCGCGCCTTGCGCCACAACCTGCGGGTCTTGCGCCGCCTCGTGCCGCGCGCCACGCGCGTGCTCGCCGTGGTGAAGGCCAACGCTTACGGCCATGGCCTCGTGCCGATGGCGCGCGAGTTCGAGGCGCTGGGCGCCGATTGGCTGGGCGTCGCGAATACCGCGGAGGGCATGGCGCTGCGTCATGGCGGCATCGTCAAGCCGATCCTGCTCCTGAGCGCCACGCTGCCGGAGGAAATGGAGGACGCGGTTCAGCACCGGCTGACGCTCACCGTCTCGTCCCTCGAGGA
>CAZZYY010000016.1:4593-16745 GCA_964658475.1 uncultured Candidatus Methylacidiphilales bacterium
TCGCGCGGCGACGGCATCGTTTGGGCGAAGCCCACTTCAAGATCGATACCGGCATGGGCCGGTTGGGCGCGTGGCATGTGGGCGCGGCGGCGGAGCTTGCGCGGGTTCTGGCGGTCCAGGGTGTGAAGATCGGCGGTCTCTGCACTCATTTCGCTTCCGCGGATGAGGACGCGCGGCTGACGCGCGAGCAGTGGCGCAGCTTCACGCCCTTCTTCAAGGCGCATCCGGACTTGCTGCGTCATGCCGCCAACAGCCCTGCCGTTGCGCGTGGGTACGGCTTCCATGCGGACATGGTGCGGATGGGCCTGGCGCTTTACGGCGTGCCGCCATCGCCGCGCGATGCCTTGCTGAGCCTGCGCCCGGTGCTGACGTGGACGAGCCGCATCTGCCTGCTGCGCGAGGTCGGCCCGGGTCGCACCGTGAGCTATGGCGCAACCTATCGCACCCGTCAGCGCGAGATCCACGCCGTGGTGGCGATGGGCTATGGTGACGGCTATTTTCGCGCCAACGGCCAGGGCGGCCATCTGCTCGTGCGCGGCGTGCGTTGCCCGATCCGCGGGCGCGTGACCATGGACCAGATCGTCATCGACGTGACGCGCGTGCCGGGCGCGCGGGTGGGCGACGCGGTGGTCGCCCTTGGCGGGCAGGGAAGGGGCGCCATTACCGCCCCGGAATTAGCCGCGCAGGCCGGCACCATCCCCTGGGAAATCCTGACCAATATTGGCGCCCGCGTCCCGCGGCACTATCACCATTTCCAGACCAAGCCATGAGCGCCGACCTGAGCGCCCTGTGCCGCCGCTGGATCCACCACATGCCTTCGGCGGAGGCACTGGAACTCGCGCGCCAGCACACACTGCACGACCAGGTGGCCTCGCTGCTTTGGCACCGCGGCCATCGCGATGCCGACCGGGTCCGCGCCTTTCTCGATCCGCGCCTGCAATCGCTCGGCGATCCCTTTCTCCTGACCGACCTGCGTCGCGCGGCGGAGCGCATCCAGCAAGCCGTCGCGCTCCAGCAGCGCATCGTCGTCTTCGGCGATTATGACGTGGACGGCATCACCTCCACCGCGCTGCTTGCCCGCGTGCTGCGGCGCCTGGGCGCGCGCGAGGTGGCGACGTTCCTGCCGCTGCGGATGGAAGAGGGCTACGGGCTTTCGCAGGACGGCGTGGAGCGCTGCGTCGAGGAGCATGCGCCGCAGTTGCTCATCGCGGTGGATTGCGGCACCACGGCTGTCGACCAGGTCGCCTGGCTCACGAGCCGCGGTATCGATGTGGTCATCATCGACCATCACGCCCTGCCTGCGCGCTTGCCCGCGGCGCACGCGCTGGTCAATCCGCAGCGGGACGGGAAGCTCGATTACCTCGCCAGCGTGGGCCTGGTCTTCAAGGTCTGCCACGGCCTGCTCAAGCTGATCGGGCCCGGCGCGCTCGACTTGCGCGACTACCTCGACCTCGTCGCGCTCGGCACGGTGGCGGACATCGTCCCGCTGATCGACGAGAACCGCGTCCTGGTCCGGCGCGGGCTGCGCCAGCTCGAGAACAGCCGCTGGCCCGGCGTTCTTGCGCTGGTCGAAGTCAGCCAGATCAGCCGGCCGATCACCGCACAGGATGTCGGCTTCCGGCTCGGGCCGCGGCTGAACGCCAGCGGGCGGCTCGGCGATGCCATGCGCTCGCTGCGCCTGCTGGAAACCGATGATCGCGCCGAGGCGATGGAACTCGCAGCGGAGCTGAACCGCAGCAACCGCGAGCGCCAGCAGGTGGAGATGGACACGCTGGCGCAGGCGCAGCTCCAGCTTGACCAGACCTACGTGCCCGAACGCGACTGGGGCATCGTGCTCTCCGGCGCGAACTGGCACTGGGGCGTCATCGGCATCGTCGCCTCGCGCCTGCAAAAGCGGTACCATCGCCCGACCGTCGTCATTGGGCTCGACGAGACCGGGCTGGGGAAGGGGAGCGGCCGCAGCATCGACGGCGTGTCCATCATCCGGGCGCTGCACGGTTGCGCGGAGCATCTCGAGCTCTTCGGCGGCCACGACATGGCGGCCGGCCTGAACATCCGCGCCGAGCGGGTGGAGGCCTTCCGCGAGGCGTTCTCCCGCCACATCCGCGCCCACGCGCTCGACGAGGTCTTCCAATCGTCGCTCGAGCTCGCGGGCACGATTTCGCTCGGCGAGGTGAGCGACGACCTGTTCGAGCAGATCGACACGCTCTCGCCCTTCGGCCGGCACAATCCCGAGCCGATCTTCCTCTTCGAGCCGGTCGTCTGCACGCGTCCGCCGCGGCTCTTCGGGCGCAATCACGTGAAGCTCTTCCTGCGCGGCGAGCAGGGCGAGATCGAGGCGGTCGGCTTCGGCTTGGGCGAGCACGACTGGACGCGGCCGCCCGCGCAACTCGCCGGTGTGCTGGACTGGGACGACTACAACGATCGCGTGCAGATTCGAATCATCGATTGGCGCTGACGCGCCGATGTTGGATAATCGCGCATGCCGACCGAATTGCCGCCGCTGGCCAGCCTGCCCGGCATCGGGCCGCAGCGGGCGGAGCTGCTCGGGAAGCTCGGCCTGCTGACGCATGAGGACCTGCTGCACTACGTGCCGCGACGGCACGAGGACCGCCGGCATCTGGTCCCGCTGACCGACGCGCAGGAAGGCGCCGCCATCACCGTGCGGGGAAAAGTGCACAAGGCGCGCGCGGTCCGCTTCGGCGCGCTGCGGCTGGAGGCGACGATCGCGCCGGCCGGCGTGACGCGGAAGGACGAGATTGTGATCGCGCGCTGGTATGCCTTCCGGCCTTGGGGCATCAAGGACGGTTGCGAGCTGTTTCTCTACGGTCGCGTCTCGCGCGACAGGAAGGGCCACTGGCTGATGAAGCAGCCGGAGTACGAGCTGGTGCAGGAAGACGCGGAATCGCACATCCACATCGACCGCGTGGTGCCCGTCTACGCGCTGACCGATGGCCTGACCCAGCGTGTCATGCGCCGGATCATGTTCGACGCCACGCAGCGCACGCCTTTCGAGGCACCGGAGTTCTATCCCGCGCCGCCGGACATGATGCCGCGCCAGGAGGCCTTTCGCGTCATTCATTTTCCCGAGACGCTGGAGCGCGAGGAACGCGCGCGGCAACGGCTGGCCTACGATGAGTTCTTCGTCCTGCAATGCGTGGTCGCGCAGCGGCGGCTCAATCGTGTGACGGGCTTTCGTCCGCGCCTCAAGGCCGCCTCGCATGACCTGACCGCACGCTGGCTCAAGTCGCTGCCTTTCCCGCTGACCGGCGCGCAGCGGCGCGTGATGAGGGAAATCGACGCCGATCTCGGCCAGGGTCCGCCGATGAACCGGCTCCTGCAGGGCGACGTGGGCGCGGGCAAAACCTTCGTGGCGCTTTACGCCATGCTGCGCGCGGTGGAGGCCGGCGAGCAGGCCGCGCTCATGGCGCCGACGCAAATCCTCGCCGAGCAGCACGCGCTCAACCTCCGCGCGTGGCTCGAGCCGCTCGGCGTCCGCATCGATCTCTTCACCGGCAATACGAAGAAGAAAACCGACCGGCTGCGAGGAGGGGAGCTCGATCTGTTCGGCAGCGGCAAGAAGCCTGCCATCGCAACGCCCGTCGGGTCGGTGGTCATTGGCACGCATGCCCTCCTCTATGACCGCTACGCGGCCGATCAGCTCGGGCTCATCGTGATCGACGAGCAGCACAAGTTCGGCGTCCTGCAGCGGCTGGCGCTCAGCCGCAAGGGGCGGAATCCCGACATCCTGGTCATGACCGCCACGCCCATCCCGCGCACGCTCGGCATGACGGTCTACGGCGACCTCGATGTCTCCGTGCTCGACGAGCTGCCGCCCGGCCGCACGCCCATCGTCACGAAATGCCGCGCCGCGGGCGAGCTGGAGAAATTCTGGACCTTCCTGCGCGCCCAAGTCGGGGAGGGACGCCAGGCCTACATCGTCTATCCGCTGGTGGAGGAGTCGGAGAAAGTGGAGGCGAAGTCGGTCAAGGCCGAGTTTGAACGGCTCAAGGGCGTGCTGCCCGAAATCCGGCTCGGCCTGCTGCATGGCCAGCTGCGCGGCGACGAGAAGGAGCAGGTCATGGCCGATTTCCGCGCCGGCCGGATCCAGGTACTGCTCGCGACCGCGGTCATCGAGGTGGGCGTCGACGTGCCGAACGCCACCATCATGCTGATCGAGAATGCGGAGCGGTTCGGCCTTGCGCAGCTGCACCAGTTGCGCGGGCGCATCGGGCGCGGGCAGCATGCCTCCTATTGCGTGCTCGTCGGCGAGCCGAAAAGCCTCGAGGGCTGGCGGCGCCTCAAGATCATGGAGGAAACCTCCGACGGCTTTCGCATTGCGGAGGAGGACTTCAAGATTCGCGGCCCTGGTAACATCTTCGGCACCGAGCAGAGCGGGCTCCCGCCGCTGCGCTTCGCCAGCCTGGAGCGCGATTTCGGCCTGCTCAGCGACGCCCGCCTCAGCGCCGACCGCCTGATCAAGGAAGACCCGACGTTCTCGAAATGGCCCGGCCTGCGCGAGAAGATGGGCAGCGCGCAAGTCGTGTCGCTGGTGGCCGTGAGTTGAATAGTCTGCTGTTGTCCCGGCCCATGCCTTGCCGCTGGCACGAGGGCTCAAGCGGCGTTCTAGGATCGGACCGATCGCGGCAAAAATGAAAGTCCGACACTGGAGATTTCTACAGCGCAACGGCCTCTACAGCAGCGGGGAGCTCGCGCTGGTTGCCAGCCGTGCTAGGCTGCTCGGCGTGAGGTGGATGTTCGCCGCTTGCGCGTTGTTGCTAGGCTTGGCCGTAGCGCGGGCCGACCTTGACCCGGCACTGCGCGAGGACGGCGTGCTCTATTTCTCGGACTCGCTGCCCACGGTCATTGTGGCCGAGGTCAAGACGCCGATCACAATTTACCTCGGCCGCGATTTCGCTTCGCCGCTGGCCTTGATCGTCCCGGGCCAGAAACTGGAAATCCTGGGCATGAGCAGGGAGGGGTATCTGGTCAAGGGCGACTACCGGAACAACGCCGTCACCGGCTGGATCACGCCGGCGCAGCTCCCGCCCGGCGTGGACCCCAAGCTGATCGAGCAGGCCAGGAAGAACCAGGCGCGGCAGGCGGAAGTGGCCAAGGCCATTCTCGCCAAGAAGGTCATTCGCGGGATGACGCCGGACGAGGTGAAGCAGGCGCTGGGCGAGCCGGAACAGACCTCGTCGCACACGGACGATTCCGGCACGGCCCTGACCTGGGTGTTCACGACGTACAGCATCCTCTGGCAAACCACCGCGACGCCGAGCTACGGCGGTCGTGCCTTGATCCAGACCTTGCCGACCAAAGTCCCCAGCGGGCAGGTGATCGTGACCTTCGCCAACGGCGTGGTGACCGCCATCGAAGAACATACGACCAATCCAAACAGTCCGGGCGTGAGCAATCTTTAGGCGGCCCGATACCGATACCATGTATCCTCCTTGCGTGCCACCATCTGTTGTGATAACCATGGCTCCGCCACCACAACAGGTAGATGCGCTGCCCAAAATGTCAGGGACGCGACGATAAGGTCATCGATTCGCGTGCCATCAAGGATGAGACCGTGATCCGTCGTCGGCGGGAGTGCCTTGCCTGCGAGCATCGCTTCACCACCTACGAGGAGATCGAGGGCGACGACCTGCGGGTGCTCAAGCGCGACGGCCGCTACGAGGCCTTCGACCGCCGCAAGCTCATCAGCGGTCTCGATAAAGCCTGCGAAAAGCGGCCGGTCAGCCGGGAGGCGATCGAGAAATCGGTGAACGAGATGATCGACGAACTGACCAAGAAATACGGCGACGAGATCCCGACGACGGCGATCGGCGAGAAAATCATGCAGCACCTGCGACGGCTGGACGAGGTGGCCTACGTCCGCTTTGCATCCGTCTACCGGAAGTTCCGCGACATCCGCGAATTTGTGAACGAAGTGCAGAACCTCCACCTGGAATCCTCATGATCGCGCTGCCCCAACGCCTGCCTCATGTCATTTGGAAAAACGGACGGCTGGTGCCGCTTTCGGAAGGCTGGCTGGCCGAGTCGATCGAGCACTCGGCGGCCGCGGCCGGGTTCCTGCGCTGGCACTTGGCGCCGGAGGTGGCGCGGGCCATCGCCGTCTATCTCGAGGATGAAAACAGCGCGCCCGCGCTGCCGCTCGATTACCTGCAGGAGATGGTGCGCCGCTCGCTCGAGGGGATCGGTTACTCGGAGATCGCGCGGGAGAGTCTCAT
The DNA here is from genome assembly GCA_964658475.1 of uncultured Candidatus Methylacidiphilales bacterium. Classification (GTDB taxonomy): domain Bacteria; phylum Verrucomicrobiota; class Verrucomicrobiia; order Methylacidiphilales; family UBA1321; genus JABDGH01. The sequence continues at coordinate 10,830 of CAZZYY010000016.1, forward strand.
CGTGCCGCCGCGGGTTTCCATCTCGTTGTCGGAAATTGCTTCGCGAGCTCCGTACGAGATCGAGTTTTACCCGCTGCTCAAACAGCGGCTCGGCGACGCGCTGGAGGTGCAGGTGGCCGGGGTGCGGCTGGAAGGATTGCGCGATTGCTCCAAGATCCTGGACGCCGCCGAACGCTGGCGCGCGACCTGCGTGCGCATCAGCGACGAGATCATTCATTTCTCGCGCAGCTATCTCAATCGCGGACGCCTGCGCACCGTCGATTTGGTGATACAGTAGAGGGAGATGAAGAAGGCAACGACGAGCCGCCGTGCGGCCACCACCGGTTTCGATTCCATTGACGCGGTCCTGCGCGACATCCGCGCGGGTCGGCCCGTCATCGTGGTGGATGATGCGGACCGCGAAAACGAGGGCGACCTGATCCTGGCCGCGGAGAAAGCGACCGCGGCGAGCGTCAACTTCATGATGCGCTTCGGCCGCGGGCTGATCTGTGCGCCGATCACCAACGAACGCGCCGCCGCGCTTGGCCTGAGCCGGATGGTTCTCGATAACCGGGAGAGCTTCAAGACCGACTTCACGGTTTCGGTCGATGCGACCGAGGGTGTCACGACGGGCATCAGCGCCGAGGACCGGGCGCGGACCATCCGTCTCTTGGCGAACCCGAAGTCGCGCCCGGGTGACCTTGTCCAGCCGGGCCACATTTTTCCCCTGCGGGCGAAGGCGGGCGGCGTGTTGCAGCGCAGCGGTCATACCGAAGCGGCCGTGGACCTGGCGCGCCTGGCGGGGCTCGATCCCTCCGGCGTGCTCTGCGAGATCGTAAAGGACGACGGCACGATGGCGCGGTTGCCGGATCTGAAGCGCTTTGCCAACAAGCACAAGCTGAAGCTCTGCACCATCCAGGACCTGATTCACCATCGCCGCGAGCGCGAGAAGCTCATCGAGCTGGAGCAGCGCGTAAAGATGCCCACCGATTTTGGCACCTTCGACCTCCTGCTTTACCGCGCGACGATGAATCAGGAGCACCATCTTGCCCTGGTCAAGGGCAACGTGGCCGACGGCAAGCCGGTGTTGGTGCGCGTGCACAGCGAGTGCCTGACGGGGGATGTGTTCGGCTCGCGGCGCTGCGATTGCGGCAGCCAGCTGCACTGCGCGCTCCAGCAGATCGAGCGCGAGGGGCGCGGCATTGTTCTCTACATGCGCCAAGAAGGGCGGGGCATCGGTCTCGCCGCGAAGATTCACGCCTACAAGCTGCAGGAGGACGGCTTCGACACGGTGCAGGCGAACCTCAAGCTCGGCTATCCCGCCGACCTGCGCGAGTACGGGCTGGGTGCGCAGATCCTCTTCGATCTCGGTGTACGCCAGATTCGGCTGCTCACGAATAATCCTAAAAAAGTCGTCGGCCTTGCGGGCTATGGGCTGAAGATCGTCGAGACCGTTCCCATCCGCATCGATTCCAACCCGCATAATCACGAGTACCTGCGCACGAAGCGGACGAAGATGGGGCACAAGCTTTAGCGGAAAGTTGCACGTCGGGACGAGGGAGAAAACAGGTAGCCGGCGTTCTCCGAGCGCCGGTTGGTTGCGGACACGTTTCCTACTCGGACCGGCGCTCGGAGAGCGCCGGCTACCTGACTGAGCGCCGGCGGTCATAGACCGCTGCCTGCTCTGTAGAAAGATATCGAAACGGGTCATCCTTCGACTTCGCTGCGCTCAGGATGACGGTAGCTTATGGGAGGTTTCTACAGGACAACCGCCCCTACAATTCACGTTTCGACGCCGTCCAGCGCGCCGGGGGCGGCGGAGGTTACGAGGCACTTCACCTCCGGCGCGACGGAGGTGAGCACCCGTACCACTTCCTCTTCCCGTCCGCGCTCGACGAGGTTGATCGTTGCGCCGCCGAAGCCGCCGCCACTTAGCCGCGCGCCGTAGACGCCGGGCGTGTGGCGCGCGGTTTCCACCAGCGCGTCGAGTTCGGGACAGGAATTCTCGAAGAACACACGCGAGCTTTCGTGCGATTCGTACATCAGCTTTCCGAACGCGGCGAGGTCGCCTGCCTCCAGCGCCTGGCTGCCGGCGAGCACGCGTTCGTTCTCGCCGGTGATGTGCCGGGCGCGCTTATAGATGCGGTCGGGCAGCTCGCAGCGGCGCTCAATCAATTGCGCGGTGGTGGCATCCCGGAGGGCCTTGACGCCCAAGGCGCGGGCCGCGGCTTCGCAGTCGGACCGGCGCTCGTTGTACTCGCCCGCCACCAGGGAATGCTTCACGCCGGACTGCGCGAGGACGAAGCTGACGTGATCCGAAAGCGGCAGATGGCGCACGGCAAAGGTGCGGCAATCGATGAAAGTGGCGTGGTTCGCGTGGCTCATGAGCGAGGCGAGCTGGTCGAGCAACCCGCAGCGAACGCCGACAAAATCGTGCTCGGCCATCTGGGAAAACTGCGCCATCTGGATTGGCGGAAGGGTTCCGCCAAAAGCCTGGAGCAAAAAGAGCACGGCGGCATTTTCCAGCGAGGCGCTGCTGCTCAGGCCCGCCCCCATGGGCAGCGTGCTGGTGATCTCCGCGGTAAAGCCGCCCAACGGCAGGCCTTGGCGCCGGAAGACATCGACCACGCCGAGGGTGTACCGCGACCACGCGGCGACTTTTTCCGCCGCAAGCTGGTCGAGATCGATCCGAACCTGCTCGGTGAGGTCGCGGGAGGTCAGCTCCAGCATGCGGTCGTCGCGCGTGCGGCCGGTGAGGGTGGTGCCGCGGTCGACGGCAATGGCGAGCACATAGCCCTCGTTATAGTCGGTGTGATTGCCCAGAAGTTCCGCGCGGCCCGGGGCGTAGGTGGCGATCTCTTTCATTGGGCACGGATGTTGTAGGCACCTCGCCCCGCTTCGGCTAGCGCGATCTTAGGCCGGGATGCCATGCGTCCGAACCACCTTAGCATACAGGGCGGCAAGCGTCTGCGCATTGGCCGCCCAGCTATGCGCGGCCTCCACAAACCCGCGCCGGGCCGCGCAGTCCGGACCGGTCTTGAGCTGGCGCAGGCCTTGCACGAGGCCATCGCGGATGGACGCGGGCTCTAGCCCCACGACGAGGCCGAGATGGTGGCGCTCCACCGCGGGGGCGAGCGCGACCTGGGGCGAGACCAGCACCGGCGTGCCGGCAGCGAGCGCCTCCAGCACGGCCAGGGCGAGATTTTCGTGGTGCGAGGTGAGCGCAAAAAGATCGGCGCCTTGCAGGCACAGGTGCCGGGTCTCGCCCTGCACGAAGCCGAGCCAGCGGACGTCCTGGCCGAGCTGGAGTTCGGCCGTCAATCGCTCGAGCGAGACGCGTTCGGGGCCGTCGCCGGCGATCAACAGGAGGGGCCTTGGATGCGGGAGCAAGGCGAGGCCTCGGAGCAGGAGATCGATTCCCTTTTTCGCATGAAGCCGGCCGAGGAAAAGGACGAGTGGCCGGTCGGGTGGAAGGCCGATGCGTTGCCGGAGCAGGCGCCCGGCTTCGGGCAGCAACGGCGGGACGACAACGCCATGCGGAATCACCCAGCCGGGCGAGGGAAGTCCAACGGCCACCGCCTCGTCCTGCTCGGCCTTCGAGACGAAGTGGAGCGCCGCCGCGCCGCCGAGATTGGCGCGCTCGACGCACGCGAGGTAGATGTGCTTGCGGAGCGGGCTTTGCCGCAGCGGCCAATGGCCGAGCATGCCGAGCGGGCGATTCAGGTACGGGACGCCGGCTTGCCGCGCGTGGCGCATGGCCATTGTGGGCAGGTGGGAGAAGAGCGCGTGGACGTGAAGCAGATCGTAGGAGCGCCCGGCGGAGCGCAACCAACGGGGAAAGGCGGGGCTGCAGGCGAATTCTCCCAGGACGGGAAAGCGGGCATAACGTCGCGGAAAGAACCGGACGGGAACGCCCCGGTAGTACGTCGGAACCACGTGACGCGGAGGCGCGAGGTCCTCGTCGGTCGTGGCGATCTCGGCCTCAATCCCGGCCGCGACGAGAGATCGAACCATCTCGATGACCGCTTCGCTCGGGCCGCCGCGGCGTGGCGAAACGGACGGAATGACGTGGAGCACGCGCATCGTCACGCCACGGTGAGTTCGTGCCGCTTGAGCCAGCGGGTGAGCACGATGAGGGACCAGCGGCGGTACCAGGGCTTCCGGGACAGCCTGGGCGGCACGGGTAGCTCCTTGGAGAGATCGTTCCATTCGCGCTCCAGCCATGAGGCGAAGGGGAGCCCGAACGCGCGCTTTCGCGGCGCGAGCAAATCAAGCGGCAGCTCCGGGACGGCATCGCGCAGCAGGCGCTTGTTTGCCTGGAGCCGCTGGGCCGCGGGGATGGCGCGCAGCTTCTCGAAGAGCGGGCCGTCAAGAAGGGGAACGCGCAACTCGACGCCGTGCACCATGCTCATGACGTCGGCGTCCCGCAGCAACTGGTTGCGGAGGTAGCGGGAAAGTTCCAGGCGGGAGATTTCATTGGCGTCTGGAGTCTCGTCTTCGGTCGGCCAGCATGGCGTCATGGCGGTGGGGTCGGCGCCCAGGAAGGCCTGATGCAGGGACGCCATTTCCGCCCGGGCGAAGACGCCGCGGAACGCGCCGTAAGCCCGCGACAGGCTGGCCTCGCCCGCGAGGTAATCGCACGCCCGCAACGCGCGGGGCGGGAGATTGAGCCGCGCCAACGCGCGCGCCGTGCCCGTCAGCGGCAGCCGACCGAAAGCCCGCCCGAGCGCGTCCAGGTGCGGCACATGCTGGAAGGAAGGGTAACCGCCGAAAAGTTCATCCGCGCCCAGACCCGACAGGACAACCTTGCAGCCGTGATCACGCGCCAGCTTGCACGCGCAATAGGTGTTGAAGCCATCGAGCGTGGGTTGGTCGACCGCCTCCAAAAAGTTCTCGATCCAATGTCGCGCGAGCTCCTGCGTGAGCAGCATCTCGTGATGCCGCGCACCAAAATGCCGCGCGAGTGCCCGGGCTGGCTTCGTTTCGTCGAGCTCGGGCTGCTCCACGCCGAGCGAGAAGGTGGCGACTTCTGTCTGGCCGGCCGCCTTCATCAACGCGAGGAGCGCGCTTGAGTCCAGACCGCCGCTAAGCAAGAGCCCGACGGGTACGTCGCTCACAAGATGCTGGCTGACGGAGTCCGCCAGCGCGGGCCGGATATCCCGGCAGGCCGAATCGTCCGGCGCGTCGTTAAAACGAATATCGAAATAGCGCCGCAGCACGGTCTTTCCCGCCGTCCAGCGCAGCGCTTGGCCGGCCTCGAGGCATTTGACGCCCGCGACCAGGGTACGCGGTTCCGGCACGGAGCCGGTCGCCAAAAAGCCGTTAAGTCCCGCGCCATCGATGTGCCGCTCCACCAACTCCGAGGCCAGGATGGCCCGTAATTCAGAGGCGAAAACGAGCCCGCCTCCCGCGAACGTTGCATAATAGAGCGGCTTGATGCCAAAGGGATCGCGGACGAGCAGGCAGCTGTCGGCAGGCTCATCCCAGACCGCGAAGGCAAACATGCCCCGCAATTGGGAGAGGCACGCTTCTCCCTGGAGCGCGAAGGTGGCCAGGAGGACTTCCGTGTCTGTCTCGGTGGCGAACGTGACTCCCGCTGCGCGTAGGTCCGCGCGCTTTTGGCGAAAGTCGTAGATCTCGCCGTTGAACGTCAGGGTTAGCGGCCCGCGCTGCATGGGCTGCAGGCCCGCATCGGTGGGGTCGAGAATGGCGAGTCGGGTGTGGACCAGGGTGCAGGCGTCGCAGTGGAACAAGCCCGCGCCGTCCGGCCCGCGGTGCGCGAGGGCCGCCCGGAGACGCAACGCGGCCGACGCGCGCTCATCCGCCCGCAGATCGCCGCCGATGACGCCGCCGATGCCGCACATATCATCCCAGAAGCTCGCGCAGCCGCCGCTCGAACGCCGCGGTGCCAAAGTGGTCGATGACCGTCCGGCGGCG
>CAZZYY010000016.1:16755-29252 GCA_964658475.1 uncultured Candidatus Methylacidiphilales bacterium
TCCTCCTCGCTGTCGTTTGCCCGGAGCAGCTGAACCAACGTATCCGCGAGCGCAGGGACGTCGTCCGGATCGACCAGCGTGCCGAGCTTGCCGTGCAGCAGCGGCTCGACGGAGCCGTCGCGGTTGCCGGCCACGACGCGCCGCCCGCAGGCGAGCGCCTCGAGAAAGACGATGCCAAAGCCCTCGCCCAGGCTGGGCATGACAAAGAGATCGCACAGGCGCATATGATCGCGGAGGTCGTGCTCGGGCACAAAGCCGGTCAGGATCACCGCATCCTCAAGCCCGAGCGCGCGAGCACGTTCGCGGAGGCGGGAGGAATCGGCGCCGCGACCGGCGATGAGGTAGCGGGCCTCGGGCATCTGCTGGCGGACGCGGACAAGCGCCTCGAGCACCTGGTCGCACCCCTTGTAACGCTGCCGCGGGTCGAGCCGCGCGACCGTCAGCAGGATGCGGTCCGTGGGAGCAAAACCGTAGCGTCGCAATAAATGAGGAGGCTTCGGGCCGGGCGTGAAACTTCCTTCGTCGACCCGGTTGGGCAGCCGCTCCATCGCCGGCGCGCCGGGTCCGAGAAGGCGCTGCAACCGGCGTCCCGTGTGGTGGCTGACGGGCAGAAGCTTGTCCGCTTCCCGCAGGGCCTTGATCCTCACCGGCGAGAGGCCGCTCCACGCTTCGATTCCGTGGGCCACCACCCAGTATCGTGCTCCGCTGATTCGGCGCAGGGCCTGCGCCATCGGCGCGAAGTGAAGATGCGCGATCAGGATCAGGTCCGGGTGCTGGGTCAGCGTGGCGTGCGCGAGCATGAGGGCGAAGGCCAGGCGCCGCCCTGCGGCTGGAACCGCCCCGGTGCTTCGGCTTTCGACAGCCAGACCTTCCTCCGGCTCGGGCCCCGGGCCGTTGCGCACGAGCACGGTGATGCGCGCTTGCGGCAGCACGGCGCCGCCAGCGCGGACAAGGTTGCGCGAGTAGGCCTGGATGCCGCCGGGCCCGGCCCACTCCGGCACCCAGATGTGAACGGTTGCCGGCCTCATTGTCTGCTCCTGGGAACGGCGAAGTCGAGGGCGCGCTGCAGGCCGGCGGTGGCGGCCGCGTAGGAGTACGTGTCGATCAGCGTGCGCCCTGCCGCGCCCCAGGCCCGCAGGCGGACGTCGTTGGACAGCGCGTCGGCGAGGGCGCCGCGCAAAGCTGCCTCGCTACCGGCGCGGAAAACCAGCCCGGTCTTTCCCAGCCGGACGAGGTCGGGATGGCAGCCCACCTGGTCGCTGACCAGCACCGCGCGACCGGCGCACTGCGCTTCGTTCACCACCAATCCCCATGTTTCTCCCGCGCCCTCGGAGGGGAGGACGAGCAGATCGGCCCCGGCGTGCACCCTGGGCATCACGCTTTGATTTTGGAACGGGAGGAAGCGAATGCGGCCGTTGCCCTCGGCAAGGCGCCGCAGCTCGGGCTCCATCGTTCCGCTGCCGACAAGGAGCAAGGTCGCGCGTTCGGGCGCAAGCGAACGGAAGGCGCGAATGAGAAGATCGGGCCGCTTTTTGCGCTCGAATTTTCCCGCGAAAAGGATGAGGCGGTCAGCTTCGGCGAGGCCCAGATCACGCCGCCACGCCCGTCCGGCTTTCTCGTTGCCGGCGGCGGAAAAGCGCGCGTTGTCGACCGCGTGCGGGGTGAAGAAAAGGCGATGTTTTGGAACACCGTAACGCTCGAAGTACGCCGTGTTCGCCCGACCCACGGGCAGGAAGGCGGTGAACCGCCGGAAGAGCAGTGTGAGTGCCGTGTGTTTCAGGGGGCGCGGCCGCGACGGCTCGGCGAGAAGGTGTGAATCGCCGCGGAAAAGCAGCGGCACCCGTCGCAAGGCACGGGAGGCGAAAAGGCGAAGGTGACTCCAGGAACGGTAACCAAAAACGAGCGCCGCATCGGGCTGCCAGGCTTCCACTTCTGCCGCCAGCGCCGGGTTGCGCAGCCCAAAAAAATGATGCGTGCCGGGATCGGCGGAGTGATTGGAAACGAACCGGTGCGCGTAGCCGCCGAGGAGATCGATGTCCCACCGCAAGACCTGGTCAAAACCGGGATCATGGCGCGGCGCAACGCCGAAATCCCAGAGGTAAAAAACGTGGATCGCGGCGCGCAAATGCTGCGCCAGGTATGCGAACCAGGGCGCGTAATATTGCGTCGGGTGGCTGCTGACAAGGGCGAGTCGCGGCGGCGGGAGCATCAAGCCAGTGCGCCCGCCAGGGCGGGGGCGGACGGTGCGGAGCGAACAGGAACGCGCAACATGACGAGAGGCGCGAGCAGGAGCACGACGCAGGCGCCCTGAAACAGCGTGGTCACATAAACGCCGGCGCTGAACTCATTTTCGAACGACACCGAAAGCACGAGAATGGCCACGAGCGAGCGCAAGCTGAGCAGCGGATGGCCGGCGCTCCAGCGGGCCACCCCACCATAGAAAAGTCCCAAGACCGCCCCAAGCGCGAGGCACCCGACGTAACCGAAATTCGCCATCGCCTCGTTGATCAGGCCGAAGCCAATCGTGGTGGTGAAGGTGTCCTCGGTGGTCTGAAGATTGTAGTGAATGGCGAGCATGTAAGTGCCGAGGTGGGTCCGCGCCTTTTCCTCGTTGAACAGGCGCGGCACGAGCAGGCCGGGGATGATCGTGTAGGTGCTCCCGTGCAGGTAGGGCACCTGCGTGGGACTCATCTGCTGGATGCGCAGGAAGAGCTGGAGCAGGCTCGCGCGCTCGACGAGAGACTGCGACTCGACGGGAACGACCGCGGGCGAAGGCCGCTCGTCCAGGCGGGCGAATGAAAAACGAATCCAGTCGCCCAGCATCGCGGGGTAATCGGTGAGCGCGATGGGCGCCGCTTCCGCCGCATACCAATACTTGTTGCGGAGATCCTCCTTTCCGCCTTGGAGGAAAAGCGCCGTCGCCCCCAGGGTGCCGAGCAGGATCCACGGCACGCGCCCGCGGCCCAGCGCATAGCCGATCAGCGCCATGAGCCCGTAGGAAAGCGCACCGACCATGAGCGCGCTGGGCAGAGTCGAGACCATGGTGGCCACGATGAGCGTGGTATGGAGCGCGCGATCGAAGCGGGAGAGTCGCCGGCCGCCGAGGCCGTGTGCGACGATGAAGATAGCCAGGTTGGACAGCGCAATCACGACGCCGCGCAGCAGCGAGAACGCCGAGGGATCGAGATCGGCCATCAGGGACATCTGCGCGAGATCGAAGGCCACGGTCGCGAGCAGAATTGTGGTGAACACCAGGCTGCCGCCACCACGACGCAGGACGAGACACGTCCTGGGCGTGGCATCAGCCCGACGGCGGGAGCTGAGATACCAGGGACCGACGCCCGCCAGGTTCGTCCCACCGACCGCGAGGGCGGCCAGGAAACGCTCCCGGGGCGCGTACTCGACCACGAGAGGATGGTGAGCGATGAGCGGAAGCGCGAACGTCCCAATGGTCCCGAGGGTGAAGAGCGGGAAGATGGGCAGCCCCGAAACGCGGCGCCAGCACCAAAGCGCGAGGGGAATCAGCGCCGTGGCGGTGATGAGGAGAAAACCGAGCGCGTCGGAAAGCGTCGATTCCCGGTGCGTGCAAACCGCGACGAGCGCGATGGCCGCGGTTCCCATCCAGAATGTGGCGGGTCGAGCCAAGTCGGGGGATATCGCCTGTGTCGAGGTCATGGGGTGGGGAGGATCGCGCCGCACGCCGCGTTGAAGATGTGCGCCAGCTGGCGCGTCATCGCCGCCGAGCTGCAGGATTCGAGTGAGCCGGAGGTTACGTCGGGCGAATGACGGAAGCGCTGCGGACAAAACCACTCTTGGTAGATCCGATCCGCAGCGGTGGCGACGGGTTCAGCCGGATCAAAGGAGACAGCGAGGCCCGCGCCTGTCTCGGGCAGCAGGTTGGCGCCGTGACTGTCCCGATGAAAAATGCCGAGGATCGGCCGGCGGGCGAAGAGGCAGGGGGCGAGCTTGGAAGCGGTGTAGCCGGGATCGTCCGCGCCGAAAACCAGGATGGCGTCGGCATCGTGCAGGCATTGCAACGCCGTGAAGTGAGGCACCCGCGCGGTCTGCTCATGCATCGACACCTGGGGGGCGAGACGGCTGCCGAGGGGAACAAAGGTGGGGGACGCGTTGGTGGCGTAAGCCGTGCCGATAAAATGAAGCCGGAGGTCACCGGGCAGGAGCCGTTCTTCCGCGGCGCGTCCCAAGGCCATTAAGAAGGCCCGGGCCGCGAATTCCATCGTGGGGCCGCCACGCCCGACGTAGACCCAGTTGGTGTTCACGCCGGGAGTGAAGAAGGAGTGGTGGAAGCGACGGCGTTTCAACACCTCAAAATCGGATTCCGCCCCGCCGAAAGGAAGAACATGCAAACGCGCGGAATCCAGGCCGGGATGACGCGCGCAAAGGTTGGTGTTGTAGCGCTCGGAGACGCTGACGATTTGGGCGGCTTGGCGCACCACGGAGCCCTCCTGCCAACGCGCCAGGGCATGGCTGACGCCGTACTTGAAGCGTCCTCCCGGCGGGCAGACCCCGGGGTGGCGCTGATAATAATCTCCCGCCCATTCGTCGTGGAAATCGAGGACGTACGGCACGCGGTGACGCCGGTACCAAGTGGGGCCGAGGGAGAGGACGCCGAACTGGCAGGTGGAGAAGAACACGAGGTCGAAGCGCCCCCCGGCCAGCAGGGCATCGCCGCACGCCTCGAGGTGGCGGTAGGCGCGGCGCGCGAGGCTGCCCCAATGCCAGCGGCGCGTGCGACGCGGCGGCGTGGCGAGGACGTCATGAACTCGCGTGCCTGCAGGAAGGTTTGCCGCGAGTTCAGGATCGAGCGGGGCTTCGACAAATTCGGGACGCACGGTCAGCACCTCGGCCTGCCAGCCGTTTGCGGCGAGGTGAGGCAGCAGCAGCCGCGCCCGCTGGCCGTCGGGCGCGTTGATCGGTGGGAAGTGCGGTGCGACGATGAGCACTCGCCTCGGCGGCGGAGGAGCTGCGGGAGGCGGTCGCAACTGGGCTCGGGCAGGTTGGAGCGCGTGAGACATTCCGCCTGAGGGAATCGGCGCGTGTCACGGAGAGTTGAGGAGGCGCTTTGCGAACGTTCGCGTTACCTGGCTAGAGGCCCGCCCGCGCAAGGTGAAAACGGTCCGCTAATAGATAAGAGCGTTGCGATCCCGGCGACACGGAGGCGGGTTGGGGGCCCTGACTTCGGCGACCGTCATGGACCGCCGCTAAAGCTGTCAGCCGTTGAAGCGGCGGACGAGGACTGTGGCGTTGTGGCCACCGAAGCCGAAGGAATTACTCATCGCGACGTCGACGCGCTGTTCGCGGGCCTTGTGCGGAACATAGTCGAGATCGCAATTGGGGTCGGGATTGTCGAGGTTGATGGTGGGCGGGATGATGTTCTGCTCGATCGCCTTGATGCAAAAAATCAGCTCCGCCGCGCCCGCCGCGCCCAGCAGGTGGCCGGTCATGGATTTTGTGGAACTGACCGCGACCTTCTTGGCATCTGCGCCGAAGACCGTCTTGATCGCCTCGGTTTCCGCCACGTCGCCGACCGGCGTCGAGGTGCCGTGGGCGTTGATGTAGTCGATCTGGCCGGCAGCAAGTTTCGCGCGTTTGAGGGTGTGCTGCATGGCCTTGACCGCGCCAGCGCCACCGGGAGGAGGCGAAGTCATATGATAGGCGTCGGAGCTGAGGCCGTAGCCTGTCAACTCGGCCAGGATGTTCGCGCCGCGCTTCTTCGCGTGCTCGAGTTCCTCGACGATGACGACGCCGGCCCCTTCGCCGAGGACGAAGCCGTCGCGGTCCTGGTCGAACGGGCGCGAGGCGCGTTCGGGCTCGTCGTTGCGCGTGCTGAGCGCCTTCATGGCAGCAAAGCCGCTCATGCCCAGCGGGACGCAGGCGGCCTCGCTCCCGCCGGCGAGGATGACGTCGGCCTCATCGTCGCGGATGAGGCGCCAGGCTTCGCCGATGGAATTGTTCGAGGTGGCGCAGGCCGTGACCACGGCGAAGTTGGGGCCGGCGAAGCCAAACTCCATCGAGATGAGTCCGCCCGCCATGTTCGCGATCATCATCGGGATCATGAACGGGGAGACGCGTCCCGGTCCCTTCAGGAGCAGGTTGGCGTCCTGTTCGCCCAGCGCCTGCAGGCCGCCGATGCCCGAACCGACGAGAACGCCCACGCGGTCGAGGTCGAGCTTCTCCGCCTCCAGCCCGGCGTGACGCACCGCTTCCTTGGCCGAGGCCATGGCCAGCTGCGAGTAACGGTCCGCGCGCCGCGCGTCCTTCTCGTTAAAAAAATACTTCTTCGGCTCGAAGTCCTTTACCGTGCAGGCAAAGCGGCAGTCGTACTTCGAGATGTCGAAGGTGGTGATCGGCCCGGCGCCGCTCTTGCCCGCGAGCAGGTTGGCCCACGTCGTCTCGACATCGAGGCCGAGCGGCGTGACTGCGCCCATGCCGGTGATGACGATGCGGCGTTCGCTCATGGAAGTCTGGTACGGTAGCGCAAAGCGGCGGGGGTGGAAAAAGAAAAAGGCACCCGTGAAGGTGCCTCTCCTGCGCCGTGTGAGGGCGGGATTACTTTGAGCCTTTGTCCTCGATATATTTCACCACGTCGCCGACGGTCTGGAGCTTCTCCGCTTCCTCGTCGGGTACTTCCACGTTAAACTCTTCCTCGAAGGCCATCACGAGCTCGACCGTGTCGAGCGAGTCAGCTCCCAGATCCTCGATAAACTTGGCCTGCGGCGTCACCTGCTCGGGGTTCACGCCCAGCTGCTCCACAATGATGTCCTTCACTTTTTCTTCGATCGACTTTTCCGCCATAAAATTCCGTCTCCTTTTCTTTCGTGCCCGTTGTTACGGGCGACACTCTTCTTTGGCAAACAATTTCTTTCCGTCAAGTCCCCGCGCCGATTTTTTCCGCGCGTGGCTCTCGAAAATTCGCATCGCTACATCACCATTCCGCCGTCGACGGTGATGATCTGGCCCGTGATGTAACTGGCCGCGGGCGAGCAGAGGAACGCCACCACGCCGGCGATATCGCCGGGCTGGCCGAGGCGCTGGAGCGGGATTTTCTCGAGCAGCTTTTTCTTCAGGTCCTCGCCCAGATCCTTGGTCATGTCGGTCTCGATGAAGCCGGGGCAGACCACGTTGCAGGTGATTCCACGCGAAGCGAACTCGCGCGCGACCGACTTGCTAAAGCCGATGAGGCCCGCCTTCGACGCCGCGTAGTTGGCCTGGCCGGCGTTGCCCATCAGGCCAATGACCGACGAGATGTTGATGATGCGGCCAGCGCGCTGCTTGACCATCAGCCGCCCCACGGGCCGCGTGAAGTGGAAGGCGCCCTTGAGATTGGTGTTGATGACGGTGTCCCAATCCTCCGTCTTCATGCGCATGAGCAGGCCGTCGCGCGTCACGCCGGCGTTGTTGACGAGGACGTCGATCTTGCCGAAGCGGGTGTTGGCCTGGTCCACCATGGCGTCGACCGCGTCGCTGTTCGCCACGTCGACGGGGAAAGCCTCAGCGGTGCCGCCGGCGGAGCGGATCGATTCGAGCGTGGCGGCGAGCGCATCGGCGCTGCGCGCCACGGCGGCGATGGAAGCGCCCTGGGCGGCGAGTTCCTGCGCGATGGCGCGGCCGAGGCCGCGGCTCGCGCCCGTGACCAGCGCGACTTGTCCTTCCAGATACTTAGTTGAGAGCATCGGCGTGTTTAACGAGGTCGTCGTAGGTTTCCAATGACAAACAGTGCGCCTGCGGGTTGATGCGTTTGACCAACCCAGCGATCACCGCGTTGGGTCCGCATTCGACAAAATGGGAAATGCCGACGGCGACGAGGCGGCGGATGGAATCCTCCCAATTCACCGAGCCGCAGACTTGGGCCTCGAGCGCCAGGCGGATTTGTGTGGGCGAGGTGACCGACTCGGCGCTGAAGTTGGCGACGACGGGGACGCGCGGTTCGACGATCTCGGCCTTGCTCAGATAAGGCTCCAGGCCGCGTGCGGCGCTGGCCATGAGGCGCGAGTGGTAGGCGCCGGCGACCTTGAGCGGGATGACCCGCCGCACGCCGCGTTCCTTCGCCGCGGCCTCCACGCCCGCCATGGCGTCCTGCGCGCCCGAAAGCACGATCTGGCCGGGGCAATTGAGGTTGGCCAAGTCGACATCGCAGGCGGCGGCGATCTCGCGCGCCTGCTCCGGCGTGGCGCCGAGGAGCGTGATCATGGTTCCGGTTGTCGATTCGCAGGCTTCCTGCATGAGCCGGCCGCGCTCGGCCACGAGCTGCAGGCCGGTCTCGAACGTGAAGGTGCCCGCGGCGGCGTGCGCGGTGTATTCGCCCAAGGAAAGGCCCGCGGCCGCGTCGAATCGCGGGGGCTGGCCGGCGATCTCGCGCCACGCGGCGAGCAGCGCCAGGCCATGCACGTAAAGCGCGGGCTGGCAGACGCGGGTCTCGGTCAGCTTCGCTTCCGGTCCGCCAAAGCTGACCTCGCTCAGGCTCCAGCCGAGAATTCTATCGGCCTGTTCATAGAGGGCACGGGCGGCGGGGCTCTTGTCGGCGAGGTCGGCGCCCATGCCGACCTTCTGGGCGCCCTGTCCGGAAAAGAGGAGGGCCCGGGGATGTTCAGTGCTCATAGTTGAGCCGTGCATCTTAACGGAATGTGGAAAATGACGGTATCTCTAAAAGTCATCCGTAGCCTATTCGGCGTAAAATCTTTGCGGAAATGACGATTTTTCTCCGATTCGATGCAGCGGGGGTGAGTTGTGACTCCCTACGACCTGCGGTACCAAGTCACGCCGTGGAAGGGCGGGCTGGTAGTCGTCTGCCGGAGGTTGACGGCTATGGCTGGGCCGCTCCGATGCGGCGCAGGCTTATGGCGAGGCGTACACCATCGCGACGGCTCAAGCCGTCGAATGCACGTGGGCGTTCCCAAGTGCAACTTGGGAACAAGGGGAGCCGCTTTGAGGGGGCACGGGGTTGTGGAGGCGCCAGTCAGCGCTTCCTCCGACTTTCGACACTTGCCTCGCGGGTTGGCCCTGTTTAACTCGGGGGATGGCGAATCGGAAAATTGTGCTGCGCTTCAGCGGGGCGTCGCAATTCAAGATCGCGCAGCAGGTGCGGCCGGGCTTGACGGACGATTATGGCACGGTGCTGCCCGAGGCGATCGGGAGCTGGCTGGTGGATGAGACGCAGTCGCGCACCACGGCGCTGGGCACGACGACGGCGGTGCACCTGATCGACTACACGGCGATTCCGTATCCGGCGGACTAGGCGGCGCGGCCGAAGGCGCGAGAACGGAGGAGCGGCGATGAAGAAGGTCCTGCTCGTCGTGGCGCTGATTCTTGTCCTCGACGCGGTGGCTGTCGTCCTGGCGTTTACCTTCTGCTGGCACCCGCTGCTGCGACTGGTCGCGACCGGGATGGTGAGGCGGGGCAATGTGTTGGAGCACCAGCACAGTTACGCCGACGCGATGGCGCAGTACAACCGCGCGTTGCAGTTCGATCCGGCGAACGTCCATGCCTACGTGGGCCGGGCCTATGCCCACGTTTCCCTCGGCGAGTGGGACGCCGCGCTGGCCGATGCCGACCGCGCGATTGCGCTCGATCCGCAGTCGGGTGCCGCGCACGGGGCGCGGGGCTGGGTCCACGAAAGCAAGGGTGATTGGGACGGGGCGCATGCGGATTACGACAAGGCGATCGAGTGCCAGCCGAACGGCGCGGTCTTTTACGCGCATCGCGGCTGGGTGCGCTTCCACCAGCACGAGCCGGACGGAGCGATGCGCGACCTGGACCAGGCGCTGAAGCTGGCTCCGCACCTGGCGCTGGGATATCACGAGCGGGCGTGGCTGAAGATGGAGAACGACGACCTGCCAGGGGCGCTCGAAGATGAGGACGCAGCGGTCGAGTTCGCTCCGCGGAACGCGGCGTGTTACCTGCGCCGGGCGGACTTTCGCCTGCAGGCGGACGACACGGACGGCGCCCTGGCGGATGCGAAGGAAGCGCTGACGCTCGAGCCGCGCTCGGCGGAGGGCCTCTACTGGGAAGCGGTGGCCCTGCGGCGCAACGGCGATCCGGCGGGTTCGGTGCTGGCGCTCGACCAGATCCTCCAGATCAACCCGGCTTTTCCCGGGGTTCTATTCGAGCGCGCAATGGCGCGCTATGTGGCCGGCGACCTCGCCGCGGCCGCGAGCGACTTTTGCGCGAGCCGGAAAGACGGGGCGACGCGGGCGCGGGCCGAGCTTTGGTTGTGGATCGTGACAGCGGAAAGCGGGGCCAAGGACGAGGCGAACCGCGTACTGGACGATTACCTGGCGGAGACGCGCGACGTGCAGGGCAACACCTGGCCCGAACGCCTCGGCGATTTGCTGCTGGGGCGCACGACGGCGACGGTGCTGACCGGGCTGCCCGACTTGAACAAGATCGGCAAGGAGCAGCGCGACCGGCTCTGCGAGCTCTGGTTCTATGCGGCCAAGGTCGCGCTGCTGCAGGGCGACAAGGCAGGCGCGAAAAACGACCTTAAGGCGGCGGTGGATACGAAGGCGGCGGACATCGTGGAATACAGCGAAGCCAAGCGCGAACTGGCCGGACTGTAGATTTATGCGGCGCGGGCTTGATCCGGTTCCTTACCGCCGTGCTTATCTATCCGGCTCATGTCGGACTCCAAGCGCGTTGCCCTGAATCCCAGCCAGATGCAGGTGGCGCACTCGCAGGAGAAGCACGTGGTGGTGCTGGCGGGCGCGGGCACGGGCAAGACGGCGGCGATCGTGCACAAGGTAGCGCACCTCGTCCGCAACGGCGTGCACCGGCGGGAGGTGATGATGATCACTTTCACGCGCAAGGCGGCGGGCGAAATGCAGAAGCGGATCGGCGCGCTGATCGGCGATGTGCCGAAGGACGGACGCGAGGACACGATGTTGATCGGCACCTATCATGCGCTGGCCAGCCTGCTTATCCGGCGCGATGCGGCGGGCTTCGGGATGCGCGGGCGCAACTTCACCACGCTGGATGAGGACGATGCGGCGAGCCTGATGAAGTCGGCCTTCCGGGAATGTGGCGTGGCCGCGGGCGACGCGCTCTCGCCCGCGAAGGTGCGGGCGGCGCTTTCCTTTGCGGTGAACAAGCGGCTGGCGCTGGGCAAGCATTTCATGCAGCAGTTCGACGAGAACGGGGAGCGGGCGGAGATGCTGGCCTCGGTCTATCGCAAGCTGAAGCGGGCGGCCAACGCGCTCGATTACGACGACCTGCTCACCGTCTGGGTGAAGCGGCTGGAGACGGACGCGGCCTACGCAGCGAAGCTGCGCGCGACGTTTCGCCACGTGATCTGCGACGAGTTCCAGGACAACAACGCGCTGAATTACGAGATCCTGTCGCGCATCGATCCGGAGCATCTCACGGTGGTGGGCGACGTGAACCAGTCGATCTTCGGGTTTCGCGGCGCGTCGTGCGGGCTGGTGGACCGGTTTTTGGGCGAACATCCGAAGGCGCGCATCATCCGGCTGGAGGACAATTATCGCTCGGGGCAGAAGATTCTCGATTTGGCCAACCAGGTCGTGGCGAGCGCGCCGCGGGCGCTGGTGCTGACGAGCGCGAAGAAGCACGCGAGCGTGGCGCACCTGGTGCCGCAGGCCAACGCGGCGTGCGAGTCGGCCTACATCCTGGAATGGATCCGGCGCAAGACGGAGCGGGGCATCAAGCCGTCGGAGATCGCGATTCTCTCGCGCTCCTCGCGCTCGATCGAGACGGTGGAGCTGGCGCTGAAGCTGCAGAAGATTCCGTATCGCAAGTACGGCGGCCTGATGCTGGGCGATTCGGCGGAGGTGAAGGATTTCATCGCGTTCCTGCGCCTGGCGTTCAACCCGCACGATCGCGTGGCGCTGGTGCGGTGCCTGACGCAGTTTCCCGGCGTGGGCGAGGCGTCGGCGGAGGATTATGCGGCGGGCGATGACGACGACGCTCACGACCAGTTGTTCAAGGTGGAGCGCTCACTGCCGCGCGGCGCGGGCAGCCTGGATGGATGGCTGGCGCGGCTGCGCGAGCTCTCGGGCGTCGGCGCGCGGGGCGAGTATCTGCTGGGCGTGATCTTTCCGCTGATCGAGCGGAATTATCCGCCGAACTGCGTGGAGCGGATGGAGACGCTGAAGGTGCTGGTCGATTCGATGAAGAATCTTTCCGGCGATATGGAGGACTTTCTGGATGCATTTTCACTGGAGCGATCGACGGAGCAGCATCATCTCGATTCCGAGCTGACGGTGGCGACGATCCACGCGAGCAAGGGGCTGGAGTTCGACCACGTGGTGCTGTGCGGCGCGGGCGCGAAGCAGATGCCGCATCCGAAGTCGGTCGAGCCGGAGGCGATGGAGGAGGAGCGGCGGCTGATGTACGTGGCGGTGACGCGCGCGCGGCAGCAGTTGCTGATTACTTATCCGATGAGCGGGCCGTCGATCGCGAGCCAGCGGGCGAGTCCGTTTTTGCCGGTGGGGTTTGCGTGGGATGAGGTGTAGCGGCGGTCTATG